>LADT01000070.1 GCA_000961765.1 Clostridiaceae bacterium BRH_c20a
ACCAGTCACCAGTCACCAGTCACCAGTCACCAGTCACCAGTCACCAGTCACCAGTCACCAGTCACCAGTCACTTGTTATTAGATGATATTTTCCTTAAACGGTAACAATTGCGGGCTGTTTCTCCTAAACCATCAATTAAACCGTAGTTAGCCCATGCCCCGATGATAGCTCCAAAGCCTGGAATTATTTGCAGCATTTTTTTAAATTCTACTTTTTCTTTATACTCATGATAAAGCTCCTGCCAGTCTATTTCTGGGGCCTTAGCGGAATTCATGGTTTTTTTGAACTTAAGTATTTCGAGATAAGTTCTCTTCCTACAGCAGTCTGCAGAAAAGGCTAGGATAAATATTTTCAAAAGATAAATACGTTCGTTTTGCTCCCGGATATCGTAGCCAAAGGCACGGGCAATTTCCTGAAGCATTTTTAGTTCCAGAGATATTAATGCGGGATACTCCACCGCCAAGCTGAGAATTCCCCCTAATCCTGTACCTGCACCGGTGGCAGCCGCTAGCTTTTTATAGCGGCTAATGATTCCATCTATTTCTCTGTCTAGTTGAGGTAAGGTTTTTAAGCGGGCTTTAACCAGCATATTCTTATTTACAGGTATTAAATTTATGCCACCTAAAACAGACTTGATGGCAACCTCCATTGTTTTACTAATGCTTGTGTGAATCCTTTGGGGAATATATGCATCAATTTTTTTCTGCATATCCCTGGAAAATCCTTCGATTACTCCAATATCTTTGAGTATCTTCCTCTCCCATTGGTCCAATTCTTTTTTCACTTGAGTTTCATAGTCCACTTTTATCCCCCGCAATTTATACTAGTTTACTAGTGGGCTTAGTGAGTGAAAATATCACTTTCACTCACACAAGATTATAGCCTTTTCTGGTGTTAATTATAGTTTATTATTTAAGAGAAAAATGGTATATAGAATAATAAGCTATCTTAACAGATAACGGAATATATTTTAATATTTATAAAGAGGATGGAAATTATACTTGGGTTAGAATATAATAAAGTTAGAAAGTTAAACCTTATTATATAAAGGGGCTGATAAAAGTGCTGGTGGAATTAAAACAAAAATCTCAAGTAACTATTCCAAGTGAACTGGTGAAAAAACTCAACCTTAAGCCTGGAGATAAATTGGAAGTTGAAGAAAGGGAAGGGTGCTTGATTATTACTCCTGTTGCAATTATTCCCCGGGATCAGGTCTGGTTTTATTCTAAAGAATGGCAAGCTGATGAGCAGAAGGTGGAGCAACAAATTCGAGAAGGACAGGTGAAATCGGCAAAAAGCAAAGAGGAGTTATTAAAAGATTTAGGGCTGGATGAAATATGAATATTTTCTATTCAAAGCCTTTTATAGATAAAGTCAATCAACTTCCAATCGAAGCAAAGCGTGTTTTGAAAAAGAAACTAGAGCTTTTGATGGAAAACCCCAGGCATCCTTCATTGCGCACGAGGAAGATTCAAGGACAAGCTGGTATCTTTGAGGCAAGTATTACCATGGACATTCGTATTACCTGGCAATACACTGAAGATGGTATTTTACTTAGAAATATCGAAGAGCATGATAAGACTCTAAAAACCCCTTGAAAATTTATAACTCCATTATTATGAATTTAAAAGATGGCTACCAGAAAAAGGTAGCCTTTATAGTACTATTAAACTTTGTCAAGATAGATTAATTATTTGCAGGAACATACGTTCTTTAAGGAGAAATATATATTGTAAGTGCGTAAGTAAAAATAAAAGGTTAAGGTTAAGGTTAAGGTTAAGGTTAAGTAATGTTTTAAAGTATTTTCCTCAACCTTAACCTAGCGAATGAAATGAGCGAAACCTTAACCTATTCATCGAGGTGAACCAAATGTCTCTTCGTTTTATATTAGGCAGGGCAGGTAGTGGTAAAACTACCTTTTGCTTGGATGCCATCCGAACAGAATTACAGGTACCCCTAGCAGATAAAAATCTGATCTTACTAGTTCCGGAGCAGGCTACCTTTCAGAATGAATTGGAATTGTGTATAACTCCCTCTTTAGGTGGGATAATTGATGCTCAGGTTTTGAGCTTCCGGCGCTTAGCTTGGCGGGTTCTTCAGGAGGTAGGGGGCGGTGGCCGGGTACATATAGGTGACCTAGGGAAGAACATGGTTATCCGCCAGTTTATTGAAAACCGGAAAGAAGAGCTGCAGGTGTTTTCCCGTGCCAGCAGGCAGCCCGGTTTTGTAGAGAGCCTGGCTGGTGCTATATCAGAATTTAAGCTGTACAGGATTACTGTGGAGGATATATCAAAGGTATTGATAGAGAAAACCGCTGAGGATTCCCTGCTAGTTTCTAAATTGGCAGATCTTAAGCTTATCTATGAGGACCTTGAGGAATATTTAGAGGGACGTTTTTTAGATCCTGATGATTATCTAACCCTCTTAGCCCAAAAGATACCTTCTGCTCCTTTTATTGCCGGCTCAGAAATCTGGATTGATGGTTTTACCGGCTTTACCCCTCAGGAGCTAGAAGTAATGGCAGCTTTATTGGGTTCTGCCCGCAGGGTAAATATTACTTTAACACTTGATGATACAGGTGAGTTTTTTGCCCTCACCCGTTCTACATATCACAAAATTACGGAAATTGCTCTGCAAACCGGTGCTCCTATTGAAAAGCCTCTTATCTTAGATGGAAAACCCCTGCACCGTTTTCAGAGCTCTGAGGCTTTAAGCTTTCTAGAGAAGTCCTACTTTGACATTAGACAAAAGCCCTATTCCCACGGGGTTTCAGATATAAAAATTATCAGCGGACAAAACCACAGGGCAGAGGTTGAGGCCATTGCCCGGGAGATCAGAAGGCTTTGCCGGGAAGAAGGCTACAGATATAAAGATATTGCAGTAATACTTAGGGATTTTGCTAATTATGATCTGCTGATTGAAACCGTATTTTATGATTATGGGATTCCTTTTTTTATGGATAGAAAGCGTACTGTTCTTCATCATCCTTTAGTAGAGTTAATTCGTTCTGCCCTGGAAATTGCAGCTGAGGATTGGTCTTATCAAGCAGTTTTCCGTTTTCTAAAAACTGACCTTGCAGGGATAAGTCGAGGGGAAGTAGATATTTTAGAAAACTATGTCTTGGCTCATGGTATCAAAGGTAGGAAATGGTATGATGAAAAAGACTGGCAGTATAGAAAAAAGGATGAAGTTAATATTAATAGAATTCGTCGTCTAGCCATTAAGGAGCTCTTTCCTTTTTCAAAACAAATTAAGGAGGGGGCCCAGGCTCTTGATATTGCCCGGGCTGTCTTTGAACTTCTAAGGGACCTGAATGTACCACAGAAATTAGAAGCATGGGCAGAAGGAGCAAATCAAGAAGGTAGACTGGAAACCGCCCGAGAACACAGTCAAATCTGGGATGGAGTGATAGATATCCTAGATCAGCTTGTAGAGACGATGGGTGAAGAAAAAATAGAGCTGGAAATTTTTATTAAAATAATTAATGCAGGCTTAGAAAGCTTGCGTTTAGGGTTAATACCACCGGGCTTAGACCATGTTGTTGTAGGGTCTTTGGAGCGTTCCCGCAACCCTAATATCAAAGGGGCCTTTGTTTTAGGGGTAAGTGATGGAGTGCTACCCAAAAGACCAATAAGTGAAGGCTTGTTTAATGATTGGGAGCGGGATTTTTTAAAGGATGTAGGGTTAGAGCTTGCACCTGGCAGCAAAGGAAAAATATCTGATGAGGAGTTTTTGATCTATATCGCTTTAACTAGGGCCGGTAAAAATTTAACCTTGAGTTACCCTTTGGCTGACAGTGAAGGGAGGGCTTTAAGACCATCCCTTGTAATCAAGCGAATTAAAGAACTTTTCCCAGCTATCGGAGAAGTACATGTTGGTATAGAACCGCCAGGGGATGTTTCGGGGGATTTAGACTTTATTAGCCACCCTCAAAAAGCCCTAGCCTACCTAGGTGCAAGATTGCGGCAGGCCAAGGAAGGTCAGGCTGTAGATCCTATCTGGTGGGATGTTTACCATTGGCTGCTTACAAATGCAGGGGAGAAAAAGGATTTATTAAGGGTGGTTAATGGCCTTTTCCATACCAACCAGCCTGCACCTATTGATGGAAAATTGGCTCGTAAACTCTTTGCCAACCCCTTTAGGGTCAGTGTTTCCCGCTTAGAAAAATTTCAAGCCTGTCCCTTCTCCCATTTTAGTAACTATGGGTTGGCCTTAAAGGAACGGCGGGTATTTAAACTAACCCAGCCTGATTTAGGGCAGTTTTTCCATGCTGCCCTAGAGCAGTTCGCTCGGAGATTAGAAGAGAAGAATCTGGATTGGGCAGAGGTAGATAAGGGGCAGGTTTTAACTCTTAGTAATGAAATCGTGGAAAACCTTATTCCCCAAATCCAGAGTGAAATACTATTAAGCTCAGCTCGCTATCGCTATTTGACTAAAAAGTTCAAAAAAACCGTGCAGCGGGCTGCTTTGGTGCTGATGGAGCATGCCCGCCGGGGAAAATTCCGTCCGGTAGGCTTAGAAATTGCCTTTGGTCCCCAGGGTCAGCTGCCTGGATTGAAGCTCACCTTAGAGGATAACACAGAAATGGAATTGGTAGGTCGGATTGACCGAGTGGATGCAGCTTTAAGGGAAGACAAATATGTTTTAAGGGTAATAGATTATAAATCTGGTAACGCCGGTCTTGGTCTTTTAGAGGTCTATTATGGCTTTAAGCTGCAGCTTTTAACCTATCTGGATATAGTTCTGACATATGCTGAGCATTTGGTAAATTCCCAAGAGGTACTTCCGGCAGGGGTCTTATACTTTTTCTTAAAGGACCCCATGATAAACAGCTCAGGACCCTTAAGTGATGAAGATATCGAGGCCAATATTTTAAAGGAATTAAAAATGCAGGGCTTAGTTTTAGCAGATGTTGAAGTTTTTAATTTATTAGATAGTGAAATAAAGGAAGGCTGGTCCCCAATCATCCCGGCAGGGATAAATAAAGAAGGGGGCTTCCATAAGGCTTCCAAAGTAGCAACTTTGGAACAGCTGGAAAATTTACGGGAGCATATCCGAGAGACCTTAACGAAATGCGGAGAGGGAATATTAGAAGGTGATGTTAGCATCTCCCCATACCAGCTACAGGGTTTTAAAGCTTGCCAGCACTGCTCCTTCCAAATAGTGTGTCAATTTGATACCCAGATAGAGGGCAATTGCTACCGTAATATTAAGAATATGGATAATGAGGAAATTTGGAAAACAATAAAATCCCGTCATCCGTGGGCGAGTGAGCGCGTGGGCGCGAAAAACATTAAAAGCTTAATTCTAAACCACGGGCCCTTCGGGGCGCACGGATAAACACGGTAAATCATAGACTAAACGTATTCCTAGCCACACAACTATCCAATTAAGATTTAGACGCGCTCACGCGCCCACTCGCCCACGTATCAACGACTCGGAGGTGAAAGGAATGTCCCAATGGACAAAGGAACAAAATGAAGCTATCTACAGTCGGGGTAGTAATCTTTTAGTAGCTGCTGCGGCGGGCTCAGGGAAAACCGCCGTTTTGGTAGAGCGAATTATTACCCGTATTTGTGATGAAAAAAATCCGGTAGATATAGATAATTTGCTGGTTGTTACTTTTACCAATGCAGCTGCCCAGGAAATGAAGGAGCGAATTGGAATAGCTATTAATCAGGCTTTAAAAGAAAATCCTTTGTCCAGACATTTATACCGGCAAAGTACCCTGTTGAATAAAGCCTCGATAATGACCCTTCACTCCTTTTGTTTAGATATTATTAAAGAAAACTTTTACCTTTTAAATATCGATCCTCATTTTCGAATTGCTGATCAAACTGAAGCTGAGCTCTTACGGTTAGATGTTTTAGAGGATTTACTGGAACAGTATTATGAAAAATGTCAGGAAGGGGACTCCTTTAGCAGTTTAATTGATGCTTATGGAGGACAGCAGGATGATATTCTTATCCAGGACCTGATTATTAAGCTTTACTTATTTTCCCGCAGTAACCCCCGGCCTTTTGAATGGTTAGAGCAGGTGGTTACCAATTTTACCACAACCGATTGGTTTAAATGGCTTGTGCCTAGTATTCGGATGGATTTAGAGGGAGCTAGAGAACTCTTAGCAGAAGGCTTTAGGCTTTCTGAAATTAAACAGGGTCCTAGTCCTTACCTGCCCCTTTTAACTCAGGAGCTGGCAGTGCTTGATGATCTACTGGGTAAAACCCAGATATCCTGGGAAGAACTGTATCAAGGCTTTTCACAAATAGGCTTTGGTAGGCTGCCTCGGGTAAAAAAGGACGAAATTGACGAGGCTTTGCAGGAGCGGGTTAAAGATTGTCGGGATGGAGCCAAGGATACTATCAAGAGTCTTGAAGAAAAATATTTCCAAAGGTCTCCTGAGGAACTAAAAGAAGATTTAAATAGGATCAAGCCCCATCTAGAGATACTTTGTAAATTAGTGGAGGAATTTAGTAATAATTACCAGATGGCTAAAGCAAAGAGGAATTTACTGGATTTTAGCGATTTGGAGCATTATTGTCTAAAGCTTCTTTTAGCGCAAGGTTCAGCACATGATAACCTTATCCCTTCAGAATTAAGTCACAAGCTCAAGCTCAAGTTTGTGGAAGTATTTGTTGATGAATATCAGGATATTAATGATGTACAGGAAACCATTCTGAGCTTGGTGACTAAAGGGGATAATCTCTTTATGGTGGGTGATGTCAAGCAGAGTATTTACCGCTTCCGCTTAGCTAAGCCTGAGCTTTTTCAAGCTAAATATCAGAATTTTTCCCCCCGAGAAGAAAGTATAAACCGACGGATAGATTTGTCAAGGAATTTTCGCTGTCGAGAGGAAATAGTTGATGGCGTTAACTATATTTTTGAACAGATTATGGATAAGGATTTAGGTGAAATTCCCTACAATGAGGAGGCCAAGCTGGTTTGTGGAGCAGTTTATCCTGACTATGCAGAAGGGAAAAGTATCCGGGGACCCATAGAGTTTCATCTTTTAGAAAAGGATATCCCAGAGGAGCTAGAAGAGGAATGGACCCCGTTAGAAAGGGAAGCATTAATTATTGGTCAGAGGATAAAAAAGCTCTTTAATAAAAACTATCTGGTTTTCGACAATAAGCTTAATCAATACCGGCCGCTGGCCTTTTCCGATATCGTAATTCTCTTGCGTTCACCTAAAGGTACGGCGGAAACCTTTTTAGAGCAGTTCCGGCTTTTAGGTATTCCTGTCTATGCTGAATTAGGGAGCGGGTACTTTAAAGCCACCGAGATACAGGTCATTCTTTCACTCCTGAAAGTAATTGATAACCCTAGGCAGGATATCCCTTTAGCGGCATTACTACGGTCACCTGTCCAGGGCTTAAGTGTGGATGATTTAGTTACCATCCGTTTAAACAGCCCCCAGGGGGATTTTTACGATGGAGTTATAAGTACTGCCGAGGAAGAAAGTAGTTTAGGGGTAAAACTTAAAGGACTTTTGGAGAATTTAGACCGCTGGCGAACTATCGCTCGCCAGAATGATTTAGCCCATCTGGTCTGGACCCTATTTAAAGAAACCGGCTATTATGATTATGTGGGAGCAATGCCGGGAGGCAGTCAGCGCCAGGCTAATCTACGGGCCCTTCATGATCGTGCCCGACAGTATGAAGCAACTAGCTTTCGAGGTCTTTTTGCCTTTTTAAGGTTTTTAAATAGACTAGAAGAAAATCAAAGTGATCTCGAAGGTGCTAAAGCCTTAAGTGAAAATGAAAATGTTGTGCGCATTATGAGCATTCATAAGAGTAAAGGTCTTGAGTTTCCCGTTGTTATTGCAGCGGGCTTGGGTAAGGAATTTAATTTTTTAGATACGAGACAGGATGTGACTTTACATAAAGACCTAGGCTTAGGACCTGTATATATTGACGGGGAAAAAAGAAATAAATATCCTACCATTGCCAAGCTTGCTATCGATAATAAAATTAAGCTAGAGACCTTGGCGGAGGAAATGCGGATTCTTTATGTTGCTTTGACCAGGGCCCGGGAAAAACTGATACTGGTAGGTTCGGTTAGAAAAATTCAGAAAAAAGCTGCCGATTGGAAGCAGGCTGCCAATTCTATGGGCAGGATACCTGATAGTTACCTAGTTAAGGCTAAAAACTTTCTGGATTGGATTGGGCCCCCCTTAATGAAGCATGGGGATTCTGAGACATTACAGCTTCTAGCAGGTGGAGAGGAATTACCTGTAATAATGGATAATAGCTCTAAGTGGCAGGTCGAGGTTTATCAAGAGGAGTTATTTATTGAGCAGGATACAGAGGCTTGCGCTACCCGGGATATGCTGGAGTATATTAAGGAATTAGAGCCTATTCAGGTTAATCCCTACATCTATGAAAAAATAGACCAAAGGCTTAAGTGGCATTATTCCTTAGAAAAGCTGGTTAATAAAGGAGCTAAGGTTACAGTTACGGAGATTAAGCATAAGTTTAGGGAGCTTGATTTAGAAGCTGAAGAAAGTAAGCCTTACCAAGGCTTTAGCCGGCGACCTGTTTTTATGCAAAAAGAGCGGGGGCTATCAGCTGCTGAAAAAGGCTCTGCCTACCACGCTGTACTGCAGCATATTGATTTAAGCTGGGAAATTAACGGGGAAAATATTGAGAAATTACTGAATGATTTAAAGAGGAAGGAAATTTTATCAGAGGAACAAGCTGATATAGTAGATAAAAAGGTGATTCAGGACTTTTTTGCAAGACCTTTAGGACAGCGGCTCCTAAAAGCTGCTAATATTAAAAGGGAAATACCCTTTAGTCTAGTCCTGCCGGCCTATGAAGTCTATGATGACTTAGACGACTGGGGAGAAAAGGTGCTCCTCCAAGGTGTTATTGACTGTCTATGGTATGAGGACGACGGCTGGATTTTACTGGATTATAAAAGTGACTATATAAAGCCTGGGGAAATTGATGAGTTTGTCAAACGTTATCAAGGACAGATTAATCTCTACGCCCGAGCAGTAGAAAGTATCTGGAAACAGCCAGTGAAGGAGAAGTATTTGTATTTGCTGAGCTTGGGACAAACGGTGAAGATATAGAGGCCCGTCAAAATACGTGAGCACGTGGGCGAGTGGGCGCGAAGAACCTGCGAAAGTGGGTAAAATCGTGCTCAGTGTCCGGTGACCAGAGATGCTTATACTTTTGGGTTAAGATTTTGCGTCTGACAATGGCTTTTAGGTTAAATTATTGCGTCTGACAGTACTCCAGGGTGAATATTGTGCGTCTGACACAATCATTGCACGCTATATTAGACCATAGACTTATACTAGCCACTAATAATTTAGTATTTTAACCGTGTATATCCGTGTGCCCCGGAGGGGCCCGTGGTTAAATAAACCTTAGGCGCGCCCACTCGCCCACGGGCCCACGTAAAGACGCTAAGAAGGAGTTGATACTATTGCGGATTCTCCATACCTCTGACTGGCATTTAGGTCGGTCCCTAGAAGGCAGAGACCGGATTGAGGAACAAGAGGAATTTATTGCAGAAATGTGTGAAATAGCCGATCAAGAAAAGGTAGATCTTGTGCTGATTGCTGGGGATGTTTTTGATACCCCAAATCCCTCTGCCAGGGCGGAACAGCTTTTTTATCAGGGGCTTTATGACCTGGCCGCAGGAGGTAGACGGGGTGTAATTGCCATTGCAGGCAACCATGATAATCCTGATCGTATAAAAGCCTCGGATCCCTTAGCGGAACAGCTGGGGATAACCCTGTTAGGATTACCTAAGGACCAGGCTCTTGTTTCTAGGACAAGGGAGGATCGGGTGCAAAGGTTAGCGGCAGGACCAGGCTGGCTTGAAGTAAAGGTCCCCGGCTGTGACCATTCGGCAGTTGTAATTGCCCTGCCTTATCCATCAGAACAAAGGCTGAGAGAGATATTGGTAGAGAAGCTATCAGAAGAAGATATGCAAAGCTCCTATTCCGAAAGAGTTGGAGCTATTTTTCAAAGCTTGAGCAGTAATTTTCGCTCTGATACAGTTAACCTGTGCATGAGCCACTTGTTTGTTCGGGGTGGAAAAGAAAGTGAATCAGAACGGCCTATTCAGCTAGGGGGATCCCCTACTGTTGATGTAGAAATGCTTCCTTGGCAAAAAGCCCAGTACATAGCTTTAGGTCACCTGCACCGACCCCAAAGGGTAGGTGGCATGGAATATGCCCGTTATTCAGGGTCCCCCCTAAGCTACAGTTTTTCCGAAGCAGGACAAGCCAAAGCAGTTTATTTAGTGGATTGCCTACCTAGTCAAGAGGCCCGAGTTCAGGAAATCCCACTTACTAAAGGTAACCCTTTGGTTCGGTGGGAAGCCCATAACGGGTTTTCGGAAGTATTAAAATGGTGTGAGGAAAGCAGGGACACTAAGGCTTGGATAGACCTGACCCTTTATGTTGATGTACCCTTAAGTATTAGTCAAATTAAAGAACTTAAGGATATTCGGCCTAATATTATTAATATCAGGCCTGTTTTGAAAAATGGGGTAGAGCTAAACTATAATCCGGTAAACAGAATTAATCTTCCGGTAGAGGAGCTTTTTCGGGATTTTTACAGGAAAGGTTATCAGACAGAGCCAGGCTCAGAGCTGACAAGGCTTTTCTTGGAGCTATTGGATGAGGATAAAGAGGGGGAAGCAATATGAAACCCTTACACTTAAAAATTGCCGGCTTAAATAGTTTTCGAGAGGAACAGGAAGTGGATTTTTCCGACCTTGGTCAAACAGGTGTCTTTGGTATTTTTGGGCCTACCGGCAGTGGGAAGTCAACGGTTTTGGATGCTGTCACTCTGGCTCTTTATGGCAAGGTAGAAAGGGCTAAAGGAGGCACCCAAGGGATTATTAACCAAAATGAGGATCGGCTCTATGTTCACTTTTCCTTTCAGGTAGGAGGTAAAAAGTATATTGCGGAGCGGACCTATAAAAGGGGAAATGATGGCAGCATAAATCAGTATAGCTGCCGTCTCCGAGAATCTGATGACCTAGGGAATGAAAGTGTAATTGCTGAGAAGAAAAGGGAAATGGATGAAAAGGTTCAGGAAGTTTTAGGCTTAACAGTCGATGATTTCACTCGGGCAGTTGTTTTACCACAGGGAAAATTTCAAGAGTTTTTGACCCTGCAGGGTGCAGACAGAAGAAAAATGCTCCAGAGAATATTTGCTCTGGAAAAGTACGGTGAACAGCTAGTGAAAAAAATCCGAGACAAGGTTAATCTTAGCCAGCACCAGCTAGAAGTTGCCAATCAGAAAAAAGAAGTACTAGGAGATGCTTCACTGGCAGTAATTCAGAAAGCTCAAAAGGCCCTAAAGGAAAAAGAAAAAAGGCTTTTATTAGTTGAAGGTCAAGTTGCTTCCCTTAACAGGCAGTGGGAGGAGTATAAAGAGATTCGCCAGCTGACCAGGGAATTAAATGATTTCACTACAAATCTGTCCAAATTGGCTATCCGAGAGCCCTTAATAAAAGAAAAGGAAGAAAAACTGGAGTTAGCTCATAAAGCTGAATACTTAAGGCCATATCTCAAACAGGTAACCAGTGGGGAGCTAGCTCTAGAAAATAAAGGCTCAGAGTTAACTAAGCAACAAGCTGAGCTAGAGACCATAAAGAATCATTGTGACCAAGTTCAGAGTGAGTATCAGTCCTGGGAAAATAAGTACTCAGCAGAGGGAAAGGCTTTAGAAAACAGGTTAATAAAGCTAGAAGCTCTTGTAGAAGATGAAGAAAAAAGGGATGAGTATCTTAGGAAACTGGGTGAGCTAAGAAACAGCTACCGTCAAATAGATGAGGAAGTAAAAGTAATAAAAGCTGAGAAGATTAGGCTAGAAGCTTTAAAGCAGCATAAAGAAGCTGAGAAAAACGACCTAGAGCAGAAAATTAAAGAAAAAGATGAGATAATAATTAACGGTGAAGAGATAGAAAAACAGAAAGAGGCCTTACAGGAACTATTAGAAGCTAAGAAACGCTTCCAAGAAGTAGAAATAGAACTTAAGGAGCTAGACAAGAAGGCTCAAAAAGCAAAAGAACAAAAAACGGAATTGTTAGAACAGCTTTTAGGCTGTGAGAAAAACCTGAAATATACTAAGGAACAACTACCGAGCCTGCCTGAAGCTGACTTAACTCTTCAAGAAATATATCAAAAACAGACACAGCTCCAGTCCTTTGTTAATGCTATTGATAATATAACTGAAGGTGAAGAAAATCTTCTTACTAAAGAAAAAGATGTACAGGAAAATCGCCTTCTTCTATTAGAACAGGAAAAGCTTTTAAAAGAGCAGATTCAAGTACTAGATAATTTGACTTTTACAAAAAAGGAGATAATGGAGGTTATAGCTCTCTTAGAGGAAGAAGAGCGGCAATTGGATAAAAAGAGCTATGCTTTTAGCTTAAGGGAGTCCTTAGTCCAGGGAGAGCCATGTCCGGTTTGCGGCTCTCTGGAACACTCTGTCCCTGCGTCCCACGAGTTAATAAGCGGGGAGGTCTTGAAAAATATTTCAGCCGACCTCCTGGTTAAGAAACAGAAATTAATGATGCTTGAGGAAGAACAGCAAAAAGAGAGCAAGAAGCAGGCAGATATCCAGGCTTATGCAAATATGCTAGGAGTTAAAGATGGAGAGTTGGCAATCGCACTTGAATCCCTAAGGATAAAAAGTGATGAGCTAAGGTCTAAATTGCCGGAAGAGTGGAGGCTTTTAGAAACAAAAGCACTTGCTTCACTAATAGAAATGGAAGTAAAAAGGCTACAGGAAAGACAAGCTTTACTAGAAGATCGAGAAAAGGCTAAAGAAAAATTAACTCAGGAGATCCAAGGGCATGAGGCAGAGCTGAATGATTTACGTCAGAAGCTAAGTGGTATTGAAGCAGAAGTGAGAGTAGTCATTGCTGGGCAGGAGAATATGCAGGCAAAGCTAGACAATTTCCAGGAGTTATTGAAGCTAAAGGAAGACCACTTTAAAACTTTGGCTGGGACTAAGACAGGTGAGGAAGTGGACAGGCTTTTCGCTGTGCTCAAAAGCTCTAGGATTGAGATGCAAAAGCTGCAGCAGGGGAAAAATAGTATATTAAAGGAACTAGAATTATTGACTTCATCTTTAGGGTCTGAAGAGAAAAAAGACTTGGTCCAAGAACAGAAATTGAAGCTTTTAGAGAATGATGGGAAGACTTATCGCCATTTGGTTGATGAATTGACTCTAAGAATTAATCAAGTAACCGGTGGTGAAAAGGTCCAAGAAGTAAAGACCAAATCCGAGGCCGAGCTAAATAAAATCATCACTAGTCTCAATAATTCCAAGGAAGTGCTAGAGAGGGCCAAAAATACCCTGGAAGAAAAAAGCAAAAAAGTTCATTTTATCTTTCAGGAAATACTTAACCTCAAAAACGATTTGGTAAAATATCAAGAGGGGCTCCAAGAGAAAATGGCGGAATGCCAGTTTATTTCCTTAGGACAGCTAGCAGATGCTTTATGTACAGAAAAAGAAAAGCAGGAATTAGCTGAAGAAATAAAGGTGCATCGTGATGAAAAGCTCCTAGCTCAGGAACAGAAGAATGGGTTAGTTAAGAGACTAGCGAACCGCAGCCTCTCAGAAGAAGAGTGGACTGGTTTTCAGGAGCAGAAAGCCCAGGTTGAAGAGGAACAAAAAAAGGAGCAGGAAGAGTTATTTAGCCTAAAACATCAATTGGCTAACCTAGAGGAAAAGCATCAGCACTGGGGGCAATTGGAAAAGGAAGTCAAAGTTTTAACGAACCTATTGGACCAATTATCAAGGCTAGACAAGCTCTTTAAGGGCAATACCTTTGTAGAGTTTATTGCTGAAGAGCAGTTGATGAATGTAGCCATTGATGCATCCCACAGGCTTGGTGAGCTCACCAGCTACCGCTATGCCCTAGAAGTGGACTCTGAAGGGGGTTTCATTATCAGGGATGATGCTAATGGCGGCTTACGGCGTCCTGTTGCCACCCTCTCCGGTGGGGAAACCTTTTTGACCTCCTTAGCCTTAGCTCTAGCCTTATCAAGCCAAATTCAATTGCGGGGCAAATACCCCTTGGAATTTTTCTTTTTAGATGAAGGTTTCGGGACCCTAGATAACCATCTCTTAGAAACTGTTATGAATTCTTTGGAGCGATTGCACATAGAGAAAATGACCATCGGCATAATTAGCCATGTCCCCGAATTAAAAGCCCGAATCCCCCGCAGTCTTATCGTCGAACCCGCAGAAAAAGGAGGCAGGGGGACAAGGTTGAGGTTGGAAGTGCAATAGCTACCGCGTCTATACGTGGGTACGTGAGCGAGTGGGCGCGAAAAACAATTATAAGCCACAGATGAACACTGATAAACACGGATAAATTAACAGTTCCGGTCATTGCGAGCGGAGCGAAGCAATCTCAGACCCAAGATTAAAACCATAGATTGCCACGCCCTCACAGGCTTGTAATTATCACGCGTTGCCCGCGCCACGATAAACGAAAGCATTCCCGTCATCCTGAGCGATAGCGAAGGATCTTACGTAATGAAGAATCTTAAGATCCTTCGGTCGTTCCTCTCTCAGGATGACACAGCAACAATCAGTAGCTTTCATAGCAATGACAAATTAATAATAGACCATAGACGATAGACTATAGTCGCATTTACCAGCCACTAGTCACCAGTCACCAATTACTAAAAGAACTATAAAATATTGTTTTATTCTTTTCTGAGCACTGGTCACTGGTCACTGGTCACGAAGCTCTGTAAAATGCCCTAAAGTAGAAACAAGTCCAGCGGTTAAATGTCAACAATGAATTGGAAAAAAATATTGAATAATTGCGGTTTTTTTGGCTAAAAAGAGACAAAAAAGGAACACCCTAATAAACCTACCAAAATTAATTGGAAAAAATGGTAGTAAATGGTATGCCGATTGGAAATTACTCTCCTTTTGGCGGCGTATAAAGCCGGTTGCTATGCAGCAGGGCATAGACAAGACGGACAAATTTTCTGGCAGTTAGTGCAAGTGCTCGTTTATGTGGCGTTTTTGGGGTTTGGCTGTACTTTAGATCATAGAAGCGTTTAAACTCGTGATCGTGCATTCTCACTTTGTTAGTGGCTTCCATGATGTAGTAACGCAAATACCTGTTACCAAACTTAATCAAATGAGTGTGTGCAGCCGTAAAATTGCCTGACTGGTGCTTAGTCCAGGCAATACCCGCAAACTTAGCTAAAGCAGCGTGATCCTTGAAACGATGAATATCACCGATTTCTGCTACAATACCGGCAGCATAAACAGGGCCAATCCC
>LADT01000025.1 GCA_000961765.1 Clostridiaceae bacterium BRH_c20a
TTTATCGGATATATATTTTTCAGTAGGGGCTGGTATTGCCGCTTTAAATGGCCCATTGCATGGTGGAGCTAATCAAAAGGTTATCAGTACTTTAGAAGAAATAAAGTCAGTAGATAATGTTAAATCATGGTACAAAAAGCTCAGAGCGGAAAATGGCAAAGTAATGGGATTTGGTCATAGAGTTTATAAGGCATATGACCCGAGGGCAAGGATTTTAGAGCCTTTGGCAAAATTGCTGGCAAATGACAAGCCTCAAATGCAGGAAATGTATAATATTGCAAAAAGTATAGAAGCAGAGGTCATGGAAGATATGGGTAAAGAGAAAAAGATTTTCCCTAATGTTGATTTCTATTCTGGAATTGTGTATAAATCTTTAGGAATTGAGCCAGAATATTACACTCCTATTTTTGCTGTATCCCGTATTTCTGGTTGGACTGCCCATGTAGTTGAGTATCTTAAGAAAAACCGTATTTTCAGACCCCGAGCAATTTATGTAGGTGAATATTTAAATGAATTTATCCCTATGGAGGAAAGAAAATAAAAATGGGGATAATTTAAGTCCTATAAATCATCAGCAAACTGATCTAACGGGACGGTTTAAATGTTCATTATAATCTATATTTAGGTGTAGGATTTATCCAATTATTTAAATTTCCGTATTCATAGAACTTGTCATATATATCAACTTGGTCCATAAGTAGCTTTTTATATGTTTCTCTTATTTTTGGTGATGTGCTTTGGGTAAAGGCGTTTGCATGAATTGGAATAAATGTTTGTATTCCAACATAAATCTGTGTAAATATAAATCTGTCGGTAATTACTTCTACTTCAATAGTATAATTAGATTTTTCGGGTGGTTTTTGTGGCATAGGAATTCCATACTCTATCATTAACTTCTCTAATTCTTTAACCTGCTTATTCAGTAAGTTTATACCTTGTGTTACTACTAATTTAAAATCTGGGCTATCTACAAAATTATGAAATATATTAGTTAATTCTAATATGTTATATCGGGCATTTAGCATATCCCACATGTGCCATACTTCACTTACATTAACTTCGCTTTGCATTTCTTTTGTTGATTTACCAATATCAGCTATTTGTTGCATCTTCTGAAGTATTTTCATTTTCCACTAACCCCTTTAGATTTATATATTCTAGTTTGTGCTAAAAACTAAAAATAATGATAAAAAAATTTATAAAAATTAGCTTAGATCCAAAATCTATATATCTTGTCAACCATTAGTATAACAATCTTTGATGTTTATTTAGGGAATTATAGATTAGTATTTTCAGTTAGGGATGAAGGGAAATAATTAAGGAAAGATTCACAGTTTAGACACAAAATCTACAAAGTTTTATCAACATTATGGGGTAATTTATAATAGTGTAAGTTATTAAAATTATGTTACCAAGAGGTGAAAAAATGAAGAAGCTATTTACGATTGCCCTAACAGGTGTAATGTTACTCTCTTTCACAGGATTTGCTTTTGCTGCAAACGCGGTCTCAGATATGGCTACAACAAAGGGTGGACAACATGTAGCCAAGTGTGCACAAAGTATGGATAAGGGAATTTCCGAATGCGCTAAAGCGCCAGAATGTGTTAAAATGTAAGTTTTTTTACTTGGGCCTAAGGCCCTTTTTCTAAATAGTGACATATTTTTGATTTGTGATAATTCTCTCCTATAAGGGGTATGATAATTAATGGATATTAAAAAGTTTAAAGCAGAAGTAAAGCTGAATATTATTGAAGCAAAGCTATTACACAAAGTCTATCTTCAAGTACTAAATCTGAGTAACAATGATTTCGAATATGAGATATTAGAAAAAGTGAATTATCTACAAAGGACAATTAATGAGCTAACAGAGAATCTTAATAAATTAGGGGAGATTGAAAAAGAACTAATAAAAAAACTAAATGAACAAACCGTTCACTAAAAAACCCTTCTATAATATAGGAGGGTTTTTTGGTGAATCTTTACTTTTAAAGTTAATTAGTTATATCAGTAAAGTTTAGAGCTAAGAAAAAAACACATAATATACACATTACTATCATTGTTTGTTCAAAAAAATTTGATAATCTATGATAAATTGCAATATTACGTGAAAAGGAGTGTTGATGGTGGGGTTATTGAATAGGGTTAAAAATATTTTTGGTGCGAAATTGGAAAAAAGGCTTGATTCCCTAGAAGAACCAAAAGAAATGTTAGACTATAGTATCATACAGATGGAAAAAAGTTTAAGAGAAATCATACATAATGCTTTAGAAATTGGGACGGCAAAAAAACGATTGGAAATGGAAAGAGATTTTAATTTAGCTAATTCTAAAAAACATGAAGATTCAGCTAAAAATGCCTTGGAACTTGGGCACGAGGACTTGGCAAAAGAAGCTTTATTTAAAAAAAGTGAAGATGAAGAACAGGCCCAAAGACTCAAAATACAGATTGACACCCTAAATAGAAGCATAGAGTCAATTGTTAAAAGTAAAAAAGACCTTCAGTATAAAATTGAGCTTTATCGTGCTAAAAAAGAGGAATTAAAGGCTATATATGATGCTTCCAAGGCACAAATAAAGGTAAAAGAGATAATGACTGCTTTTGGAGAAGATTCCAGAAGTATTTATGAAACAGTTGATAGAGCTGAAAGAAAAATAAAGAATATTAAAGCGAAAGTATACGCATTAGAGGAACTTAGTAATATTGGGGTAATAGATGAAATACAGATGGGGAATAAGGATGATATTAATAGTCGTTTATCTGAACTTGAAGCTCAAAAAGCCATTGAAGAAGAATTTGTTAAGTTAAAGGAAGAAATTAAAAAAAATTAGCTCGTTAAAAACAATGGCAGAGTTGGATATTCCAATAGGTTAATGCTTTAATTTCAAAAGAGATAAGAGGTGCAGCTAGCAGAAGGAAATTCTATACTAGCCGTACCTTTTCTATTAATAGGTTTAAAATTCCAACTTAACCGATAGTTTTTATTAGAATATTTCAAATTATATCTTTTAATTCCTATAACAATATATTATAATTAATGCATATCTATATTTATATATGAATTAGTGATACAAATGGTTGCAGTAACAAGTTCCATGAAAAAGGTGGAGCAAATCACTAACAGATATATGGTTGAAGAAATACATTTTGAAATTAAAATAACAATTTAACTGATGGTTGCAACAAATCAAGAAGGGAGAGTGGAGGTTAAATTGAAAAAGCTACTTATTTTAGGCTCAGGTACTGCTGGAACCATGATGGCCAATCACCTTGATAAAGAAGTTAACAAAAATGAATGGTCAATAACTATTATTGACCAACATGAAAAACATTACTACCAACCTGGGTTTCTATTTATTCCTTTTGGAATTTACTCAGAACAGGATGTAGTAAAAGAAAAAAGTAAATTTCTTCCTAAAGGAGTTGAGTACATTCAGGCTCCTGTAGAATTAATTCAGGCAGAAAAAAGCCAAGTAGTATTAGGTAACCAGGAAATAATCCCTTATGATATATTAATTATCGCAACTGGCTGTGAAATTGTACCCGAAGAGACAGATGGTCTAAATGAGGGATGGAGAGAAGATATTTTTGACTTTTATACTCTTGAGGGAGCTGTTGCCTTAAGAGGTAAGTTGAATGATTGGAAGGGAGGAAAGTTAGTTGTTCATTTAAGTGAGATGCCAATTAAATGTCCTGTTGCTCCACTGGAATTTGTTTTTCTAGCAGACTGGTTCTTTTCTGAAAAGAAAAATATTCGTAAAGATATTGAACTTATCTATGTTACTCCCTTAGATAGTGCTTTTACTAAACCGAAATGTTCGGAGGTCCTAGGTGATCTATTTCCTCAGAAAAATATAAATTTGGTAAATAAGTTTAATGTTAGCCATGTAGATGCCGAAAGCAAGAAGCTGGTATCTTTTGATAATAAAGAGGTATCCTATGACCTTTTAGTAACGGTTCCCATCAATATGGGAAGTAAGCTGATAGCACGTTCAGATTTAGGTGATGATTTAAACTTTGTACCTACCAATAAACATACTCTTCAATCTAAAGCATATGAAAATATTTTTGTCATTGGGGATGCCACTGATATTCCAACTTCAAAGGCCGGTTCAGTTGCCCATTTTGCAGCAGAAATATTAACTGAAAATATTTTAAGCTATATAAATAAGAAACCACTGACTGCATCTTTCGATGGCCATGCTAATTGCTTTATTGAATCAGGATATAATAAAGCATTTCTAATTGATTTTAATTATGATATTGAACCGGTTGAAGGAACATTTCCTTTACCTGGAATTGGCCCCTTCTCACTTTTGAAAGAAACCAAAATAAACCACTTGGGCAAAATGGCTTTCAAATACATTTACTGGAACATGTTGTTAAAGGGTATTCCTATTCCTACTGTTCCGCCCCACATGAAAAAAAGTGGCAAGAAACTTGACGAGCTGTTAGCATATAAATAGTGAATATACCATGGAATAGTATGTATATAAAACTCAGATTATTTTAAGGAGGCTTAACTATGGAAAAAGTAATTGCTGGTTATTCTGTAGACGTTACTGAGGAAGGATATTTGACTGATATGAATAAATGGAACAAAGATATCGCCGCTGCAATAGCAAAAGAAATTGGTATTAATGAATTAACGGTAGGTCATTGGCGAGTAATTGAATTTTTGAGGAAGGACTTCGCTGAAACAGAAAAAATGCCAACTACTCGAAGATTAAAGAATGTAGGCAATATTGCCACCAAAGATTTATATGACTTGTTTCCTGATGGACCATTGCTAAAAGCTACTAAAATAGCCGGCTTAAGCAAACCTGTTAGTTGTGTTTAAATAAAGGGGGATAAAAATATGTCGGATAATGAAAAAATAAAAAAAGTATCGATTATAATCTCCAAGGGATCTTTAGAAGGAATATATCCAGGATTAATTATGGCTAATGGAGCAAGAATGAAAGGAATCGAGGCCAACGTATTTTTCACCTTTTTTGGGTTAGATGCTATTACGAAAAATAAAATGAATAAAATTAAAGTTGCTACAGTTGGTAATCCCGCAATGGGTATACCCACTTTGGTTGGGGCCGCTCCGGGAATGTCAGCTCTTGCAACTACTATGATGAAAAAACAGATGGAAGAATTAGATATTCCTCCAATACCGGAATTCGTTGAAATGATTCATGATGCCGGGGGAGGAATGTATGCCTGTCTAGCTAGTGTAGAAATGTTTAAGCTTAAAAAAGAAGATTTTTGTGACCAAGTAAAAGGAATATTAACCATAGGAGATTTTTACGATATTTCAGCTGGGGGAGAAATAATATTTACCTAATCTCTTAATATCAGTCTCTTAATATCCACGATATATTAAAACACCTCAATTAAGTAGTTACAAAATGAAGTTTTAGCTTTAAGTAAAACTCAATAAGTTCAGCTAAGGAGATTAAAACAGTAATTGTGAACATCTAGTATATATTATATTAAAACTACCAGTAGAGAAGGGACTGATCATCATCAGTCTCTTTTTATATCTACAATCTTCAATAAATATATTCTTTAACTTAGTACAATTAAAAGATGCCAATAATAATAAAATAGGTGGAAATAATGCATATGTTTTCACCTATGACTTAAAAGGTAATATAACAGGTGTTCAACTTCCGGAAAATCAAACCACTAATTATGACTATGATAATTTTAGCAATCTGATACGAATAGAAGACTTCAACAATAATGTGAGTTCAGCTGATTATGATGATGGTAATAACCAAATAGAGGCTACTGATGCTAAAGTCCAAACTAAAGCGAAACGCTATAATAGCCAAGGGAATTTAATTTATGAAACCAAACCCCTTTCTGCACAGGATAACTTAGGTTTAAATACAAGTTTCGAAAAGGATACTAATGCAGATAACTGGCCCGACCGCTGGGTTAAAGAAGGAACTGCCGCATTTACTTGGTCAGAAACTTCTAAAATAGGCAGAAAAGCTGTTAATATTTCTAATCCAACGACAGATGCTTTAGTAAAGTCTGAAATGATACCTTACGAAGCAAAAGAAAAATATGCTTTTAGTACCTACGTCAAAACAGAAAATATAACGGGCCCGACTATAGCTAAAGTGGAATTTTTTGATGGTTCTTTAGTTAAAATAGGTGAAAAAATCGCTTATGAATTAAAAGGAACCCATGATTGGACGAGAATCCAGGCAATAATTGATGAAGCACCGGCAAACACAGTAAGTATGCAAATCTCCCTTGGATTAAAAACAGGTTCAGGCAGTGTTTACTTTGATGCAGTACAGAAGAAAAAGGTGCAATTATTACTGCCTATAATTTAATGGATAACTCCGGTTTTGAAAGAGATGAAGATCAAAATAACATGCCCGATAGCTGGGATAGAAGCTGGAACCTAACTGTGATGACAGTATGGCTG
The DNA here is from genome assembly GCA_000961765.1 of Clostridiaceae bacterium BRH_c20a. Lineage (GTDB taxonomy): Bacteria > Bacillota > Peptococcia > Peptococcales > BICA1-8 > BICA1-8. Next base: position 6,431 of record LADT01000025.1, read on the forward strand.
AAAATGTAAATCCCCAAGATGACAATGTATATTTCGGCAACTACTCCTTTAAAATTAAAGGAGAAACAACTCAAAGCAAATATATTAAACAAAGAATTGATGTTTCCGGTAAGGCCGGTGAAAAACTAACCTTATCGGGCTGGTCAAAACAAATTGGGGCTGACCCAAATGAAGGCAGCTACGGCCTGCAAATAGCTGTAAACCATGCCGATGGAACAACTGATTGGCGGTTTGCCAATAGTTTTGATAAAACTAAAGCTGACTGGCAGCATATAGCGGTTCAGATTAATCCGCAGCAGGATTTCAGCTCCATAGATGTATATCTGCTATACTATGAGCAGACAGGCACAGCTTTCTTTGATTCACTTCGCTTAGAATATGGCAACTCTTTAACAGCTTTTGACCATGATACTAAAGGAAACTATGTAGGTGAAGTGAAAAATCAGCTGGATAAATCTGTATGTTATTCTTATGACGCTGCAGGGAATAAAACAGCTCAAACAGATGCTAATTTAAACAATTCCTACTTTAGTTATGATAATACTGATAATCTAACTCAGGTAACCGATGCGAAAAATAGTGTTACTGCATATCAGTATGATGGTAATAATAACTTGACTAACGTAACCGATGCCAGAAACAATGCCACCACCTATGGCTATAATGAGTTTAACCAAGTTATGAGTATAACCAATGCCTTAAACCAAGTAATTCAGTTTGGTTATAACAAAAATGCTAATAAGAATAAAATAGTTTTACCCAAAGGGGATGTTGTGGCTAACAAGTTTGATGCTTTAAACCGTTTAGCTAGCATTTCTTATAATGGGGTTAATAAGTTTAGCTTTGTTTATGATTCTAACGGCAATATAACTTCAGTGACTGACGATGCTGGAAAAACTACCTCATACCAGTATGACAAAAACAACAGAGTCACTAAAGTAACTGAAGGCACAGGGAATATAGTCAATTACAATTATGATGATAATAGTAATGTCACATTATTGGGGGTTACGGCAGGAACAGTTTCCTATACTAATAGCTTCAGTTATAATGCCTTAGACCAGATGATTGCCCAGTTCCGAAATGGTGCAAATTTAGCGGAATTCGCTTATGATGAGAACGGCAATTTAACTTCTGTAAGTTATTACAATGATACCTTGGCGATATATGAATATGATGATGCCAATCAGGTAAAATCAGTTAAGAATTACCGTAATGGAGAGGTGCTGGATTCTTATTTCTACACCTATGATAATCACGGAAATATAACCAGTGTGACGACAACTGAAGGAACAATCTCCTATCAGTATGACGCACTAAATCAGTTAACCCGGGAAACATTCCTTGATGGAACCACTATTGATTACCAATACGATGCAGCCGGGAATAGAACAACTAAGACAGCAACTCAAGGTGGAAACCAAACTACCACAACTTACACTTATGATGCAGCCAACCAACTGACTGCGGTTGACGGTCAGGCTTGTACCTATGATGCCAACGGAACCTAATCAGTGATGGAGAAAAGACTTATATTTATAATGAAGTAAATGAATTAATAGAAGTAGGGGATGCCTCCGGTACTATAGCCACCTTTATCTATGATTTTGAGGGTAAGCGTATTAACAAAACTACCTCTAATGGCACAGTTAACTACCACTATGCTGGAGATAAGGTAATTTATGAAACCGATGCGAGTGGTAATATCATAGCTGAATACAACTGGAACAAAAATGGTCGTCCGGTTAGTATGATTAAAGACGGAATCACTTATTATTACCATTTAAATGCCCATGGTGATGTAACATCATTTACAGATACAAACGGTAATGTTGTCGCTGAATACGAGTATGATGCTTGGGGTAACATTTTATCTCAAAGCGGTAGTATGGCCTCGATGAACCCATACCGCTATGCAGGTTATAGGTATGATGAAGAAACTGGGTTGTATTACCTGATGGCAAGGTATTATGATGCTGAAATTGGTAGGTTTATTGCCAGAGATATTATACAGGGTTTTAGAGAAAGACCTAATAGCTTAAATTTGTATTTATACGCGGAAAATAACCCTATTATTTTCATCGATCCACATGGTAATACACCATACTATTATCCAAACGATAATAGAATAGTTCAGACTGCAACAGGAGCAATGTTAATTTATTCAGCATATCTTTACACTCAAGAAGTAGTTTCAGATGTTCTAGAAGATGCTATTTTTTGGGCAAAAGGTAAGAAAACAGCAGTACCGAGTAAATTAAAAAATAAGGACGGTACCGTTAAATTACCTCACAATAGCGATGTATGGACTAAAAATGGAAAAAAAAATATACAAGTAAAGATTGGGAATTGGAGAAGGCAAATGACGGTCACTTTGGGGGCGACCACTGGCATTTAAGGCCTAAGAATGGTAAGTATGGTGACTATTGGAATGTATCCCCTAAAGGAAAAATATTAAAATAAAGAAACAAGGTGAACTAGATGGAAGTTATTTCCGATAGTGATATTAAAAAAATGCTTGATAATAGTGGACTTAAGATTAAAGAATTATATAAGAATAAGCATATATTAATACATTCCTTTTATGATTGGGATGGTGGTTTTGATGAAACAGATATAAATGAAGTAATTAAGTTTTATATGAATTTGGATGAGATGCTCAGTGTAGTTGAAAAATATCTAAAGAAACTAGGTATTAATGATTGTATACTAGGAAAGTTTTATAATAATTATTGGTTAAAAGACTGGAGTGATGCAGACAAATTTGATATATATAGACAGCTAATATTTTTATTAAAGAAATATAGACTTTCCAAAAATTCAAACAAAGGTCTTAAAGTAAATTTGGATCTGGGAGAAAATGTTTATTTGTTAAAGAAGATTATAGAAGCAAATTTTCGTTTTTTATCAGAAATAGGTATGTTTTTTCCTGAAATAGGAGTGTATATTAGTTCAACTCACCATTTCGAAGTTCACATTTATACAACGAGTAATGATGTTAATAAGCACATAGAATTATTAAATGAAATTATAGCTGAATATCAAAATATAAATGTTTTAAAATGGTGTAAATAATTTTGGGAAAAAAAGGATTAACTGGAAACAGAGGGCAGCAAGCGGCTAATCTCTTTTCTATCGGCGGAGATCTGTCCCCGGAAGCATGGGGATGGGGATGTAAGTCAGGAAACGGCTCTTGAGGATTCAATCGGAAGTTTTGCCACAAAAAGGCACAATTAGGGCAAGTGAAGCAAGAGAAGGGAAGCAAGGGGACGGTTCCGTGCGCCACGAGGCGCACTAATTGAAGTAACTGCGAATGTTACATGGTAAGGAATAGCCAACCGCCATTACCTAGCCTTGGAGCCAAAAGAGTAATCTTAGGTTTAAGCGTAGGCAAGGGAGATAGCGAGCCGTAAGCGAAAGCTGAAGGGATTGAGCCCCGTAAGCCCGATGAGAAGGTCGATGTGTTGGAACCAGCAGCAGACAAAATCTGATTATGCGTTAAAGGCAAGTATAATCAGGCTTCTCCGGGGTCGGAGACCATGGCGAGCTAGATAGTGTCAATTAGTGTGAACGTGGGAGACCCTAGCGCCCCTCTCGGCGAGAGTATGTCGATGCAAGTCTAAACAACAAGCGAGACAAAAGGGTTAAAGCTAGGGAGTCGGATTACGGCATAGTACCGAGGAAACGGAGTAATGTCCGCAGAGGGAAGGCTGTAACATAACAACAACTTGGCAAAGGAAACAATTGCCACACTAGAGGTGGAAAACAAGTGGAAACGAGATTTGCAAAGATAGCTGAAATAGTGAGCAAACATCCAGAAAATAAATTAACAACTCTAGTACATTTCATCAACGGAGAAACGTTGGAAGAGAGTTACCATAAACTTAAAGGTAATAAAGCGGCGGGTATCGATAAGGTAACAAAGCAAGAATATGGAGAAAACCTAGCAGCTAACCTGACAGAATTGGTAAACAGAATGAAAAGGCAAGCCTATAAGCCCCAACCGGTCAAAAGAGTATATATCCCAAAAGACGGAACTGATAAGATGAGACCGCTTGGTATACCTGCATTT
>LADT01000037.1 GCA_000961765.1 Clostridiaceae bacterium BRH_c20a
GTTACACCCTCAGCATCTAGACTCTCTAATGTAGCAGAACCTTCCTCCGTTGGTACAAATGCATTTCCTTTAACTTTTCTATTAGTTTCCGGTGTGTTTAATTTTTCTCCTATCATATATTTTTCTCCTTTCTTGGTACTTAACATTAGTCTTTCAAATTTCTTGAGAAAATATAAATCACTATTTGGGTGAATATTTTCCGTCTGACACAAACAATAGGTTATTTAGACAATTTTTTAGGCTTCTTGCCCAGGAAAAAGAAAAAAGACTATAGTCAAAGTTCCTAAAAAAGAACAATGATCCATACTCTTTTCTCGCCCACTCGCTCACGCGCCCACTTATCGACTATATATCGCCTAGCGGTAAAGTTATAATAAACATGGTGCCTTTACCAACGGTGCTTTCCACGGAAATTTCCCCATTATGGGCTTCAACATATCCTTTTGCAATGGCAAGACCTAAGCCTGTACCTCCCGTAGCTCGATTTCTTGACTTATCAGCTCTATAAAACCTCTGAAAAATATTTGGCAAATCCTCTTTTTCTATTCCCGGTCCACTATCTATAACCTTAATAACTGCATTCACTCCGCTTTTTTCTATCTTTAGCTGAACAAAGCCACCGGATTGGGTATAATGAAAGGCATTACTTAATAGGTTTAAGATAATTTGTTTTAACTTTTGCATATCAGCTTGAATTAATTCCAATTTTTCATCGACAAAAATTTCAAATTTAATATCCCTGGCATTTGCCTCAGCTTCTAGCAAGAAACCCAAGTCCTTTGTAAATTGTCCGGGGTCAATCTCTTGAATATTCAACTTAATCTGCCCAGCTTCTAAATTACTCAAATCCTGCAGTTCTTTAACTAAACCCTGCAAACGGATAACTTCATCATAAAGGGAGGATAACTGAGGTGCATCTAATATACCCTTAGATTCTAACGCAGCCTCAATTCTACTCCCTAATATTGTCAAAGGTGTTCGCAATTCATGGCTGATATCAGCAAACATTTGTTTTCTTGTAAATTGGGCTTGCTCTAGCTCCCGAGACATCTTATTAAAAGCTTGGGCCACACTCCCCAGCTCATCTCTAGTGTTCAAGGTGATATAATGCCCAAAGTCACCTTTAGCCACCTTTTGCGAAACATTAGCCAGCTCTTCTAACGGCTTAGTCAATTTCCTAGACAACCATAGGCCAAAAATAATAGCTATTAAGCTAGCTAACAAAGTACCCAAGACAACAGCATTTAGCACAGAAGCAATAAATTTTCGTTCAAATTCTCGGGCTTCGGGGATAAAAATTTCCTGCGGAAAAATATACCCTTCTATTTTGCCAGCTATTTCAATAGGTCTTCCTTTATTTATAAGGCTATTCTCTAATATTTTCCCTACTTGGTCCTGATAAGGATGACTTAGAATTTTCCCGTTCACATCAGCTAAAACAACATCCTGCCGATTTGCACCCCAGCCCATGCCCTGCCCTTGCCCCCGCATCATAGCGCCACCCATCATTCTTAAATTTTCTATGCCATGCCAGCTACCCTGGTATAAAAAATACTGGGTATAGGCTTCTTCCCACTGATCGAGTTGGGCTTCCCTAACCTTAAAAACATACCGATTAAAAGAGCTTTTTGTAGCTTCTAAGGAAAAAATGCTGATTAGTATGCCGGCAGTTAAAACAGCAATAATTAATACCATACTCAATTTTCTCGAAAGCTTCATAGGTTTACTCCAAATTTATACCCAATTCCATAAACTGTTTGGATAAAGATAGGTTCATGGGGGTCTGTTTCAATTTTTTTCCTTAAGTTACTTACATGAGTATCAATAGCTCGCTCATAGCCTGCATAGCTTTCCCCCCAAGTAGAATTTAAAAGCTGCAGTCTGCTGAAGGGGCGACCTGGACTACGGGCCAAGGTTAACAATATGGCGTATTCCGATGGTGTCAGCTCTATTAGTTTTCCTTTAGCAAACACTTCTCTAGTTTCAGGATGGATCTCTAGGTATTTAAATATTAAGATTTTTTCTTTTTCAATTTCCTCCACACTGCTATTAGTACGCCGTAAAACTGCCTTCATCCTCGCTTCTACTTCCCTTAGGCTGAAGGGCTTTGTAATATAATCATCGGCGCCTAATTCCAGGCCGATTAGTTTATCAATCTCCTCACCCTTGGCAGTTAACATAATAATAGGCACCTGGGACTCTTTTCTTATTTGCTTGCAAACCTCTATTCCGCTGATTCCCGGAAGCATTAAATCCAGAAGAATCAGATCCGGTTTTTTGCTCTTGAGCATTTCCAAGGCTTCCTTGCCATTAGTAGCCATCTCCACAGGATAGCCTTGCTCCTTTAAAAATTGAGCAACCGTTTCTCGGATCTTGCTCTCATCATCAACAACTAAAATTAAGGGGTTCTCCATGCATATTCACCACCTTATCCAAATAGCAACACAATGCTGCCTGTATTTATAGTTTACATTATTTTAGATAAAACTTTTGGGGAAAAGTTAAAGAAAATGTTAAGAAATTATCTAGTAAATACGTCTATTCATCCATTGCCAACCCATTACTACATCTAGATATTAAGTTACTATCATTTAGAAAATCAATTATTAAGCACCGACATAGCCTTTTTCTTTCGTCCGGGGAAACAAATTTTAAGTTTCACTTTTTCATTTAAAAAATACCAGCCAATTCACTTATGGCTGGTATTTTTTATTCTTTATATCCTAATGCCTGGGAAATTTTTGCTACCGTATTTATTAGAGCCGGTTTTAACTTCGTTTCAATAGCCTCATCAGTTATACGCTGCACAGGTCCAGAAATACTAACAGCCGCTACTACTTTCCCTTTGTGGTCTTTTACCGGAGCAGCAATGCAGCGCACGCCTTCTTCATTTTCGATGTTATCAAGAGCGAATCCCTGTAGTTTTACCTGCCCGACTTGCTTTACTAGTACCTCTTTATCGGTAATGGTATTATTAGTTAATGCAAGCATCCCATGTTCTTCAAGAATTTTTAAAATCTGCCCTTCAGATAAACCACTGAGTAAACATTTACCCAACGAGGTACTATGCACATAGTTTCTAGAACCAACTTGAGATACTAACCTTACTGAATGACTGCTATCTAGTTTATCAACATAGAGGCTACGTCCCTTATCTAAGACACCCAGAAAAATCGTTTCATTAGTAATCCCATTTAATTCTTTTAAGAACTGCCGGGCTATTTTTTTTATTTCCAGACTCTCTTGAACTTTCGCTCCAAAAAGAAGAAATTTTGTTCCCAATTTATAACCACTATTGTCATCTTGATCAACATATCCCCAAGTCTCCAAACTAGATAATAGTCTATAAACCGTAGGCTTGGGCAAATCAGCAAGTTCCGTAATATTCTTTAGACTCATCGGTTCATTGGAGTTAGCAATTATTTCAATTAAAGCAAATGCTCTGTCCAATGACTGTGTTTGACTTTGAGGATTTTCCATTTTTTGATCCCCCTCTTTTTGATAAACTGTTATTGATAATATACAAAAATAAACAACGTATAAAAACAATGATAATTACATATTAATACAAAATAATGTTTCCTTCATAATAAAATTATTATATTTGAAGTATACAAGTATTGAAATCACTTTCCAAGATCAAATTACAATAAGTTTATCTCCCAACAACTGCTTCATAATTTTTTCTATTCGACTTTTCACCTTTAAGTAATTATATTGTTCTGCATCTGAAAGGGGCTGTTGGGGTTCACCCATCACAAAGCCTCGTAACTCTAGTGCAATTTTAAAACCGAGGGGAAACGGCAAAGCAAACATAGCTCTAACTAGCAATAAAATTGAAAATTGTATTTCATTGGCTTTCCGGAAGTCTCCTTGCTGCCAACATTTGTAGATATTTATCATGGCTTCAGGAACAATTCCAACTGTAGCAGACATAGTTCCCTTTGCACCGACCATTAGTCCAGAATACAACATTTCCTCCCTGCCAACCAATATATTTATATTTTCGCCTATAAGCCTTACTTTGTCCATAAAGTGAAGTAAGTCAACCATACTACCACTACTATCCTTCATGGCCACCACATTCTCTATTCTACTTAATCTTTTAACTACATCGTAGCTAATAGGTGTGCCAAAAAGAGGAATATTATATAGTATTATTGGCAAATCAGATACTGCCTGAGCCACCTGCTCAAAATGTTCTTCCATCATTTCTTGGGATACCGGATAATAATATGTAGGTGCAATAACTACTCCTTTACACCCAAGTTCTTTTGCCTTCTTAGCTAGCATAATACTTTTTTTGGCATTACTCTCAGTTGCTGAAGGCAATACAGGCACTCTGCCCCGCGCTTCATTGACTACTGTTTTCATGATTTGCACTTTTTGTTCAAATGACAAGTGAATAAATTCTCCCACACTTCCCAAAGGGAAAAGCCCATTTACACCTTCTTCAATCAACCAATTAACTAATTTTCTTAATACAGGTTCATTAATATTTCCATGTGCATCAAAAGGTGTCATCATAGCCGGAAATACACCTTCCGGTTTATATATATTATTTTTCAGAGTCATTATCTATCCTCCTCCTAAGATAGGAACAAAAACTAAAATATCATTTTCCGCTAATTGAAAGTTTTTCTTTAAATACAGGTGGTGAGATTTCCCGTTTATTAATAAACCAATTCCATCATTTAACTTATCACGGATTGGAAAATCTATTTCTTTTTCAATTTTTTCAATTGCTTTATAAAAATTATTTTCCGTTACTACGATTAATTCTTTCTTTCCAGTTGCATCGGCTAAATGGGCCAGAAATTTTACTGTGATTCTGACTTGCAAAATTCCTCCCCCAATCCTAACTCTCGAAGCTTTTGCTTGTTGGGTCTACCCATTTCATCCCAGTCACGTATTAGGTAGTATTCTGTTAGCATTTCATTAAGAGGTACAGTCACACCTTTACTCGGACCATCTGAAAGCGATTCCTCCAATAACCTAAGTGGTAAAGTATCATCCTTATGGGTAATGCCTTCTCTTATGTTAAATAAACGAGTAAGATTATAGATTCGTTCACCTATTTTCATAAGCTTACTGGCGGAGGGAAACTCCTCTTGACCTGTCAATGAATATAAAAGGTCTGTAATCTGATTCGGACCTATTGCAAAAGTTCCAAAAAGGCATAATCCCAAAGAATCAATTATTGCAAACCAATCCTGTTCAGTTTTAACAAGTTCAGCCTTAAATTCCGTTGATAAAGGATCAATTCTCCCCGCATGGTCTAATACCTCTGAACTAACAGGATACGCCCGTAAATGGCATGCCCCCCTATCACTGGTTGCAAAAGCTAAGCCCATACCGAAGGCACCTCTCGGATCATATGCAGGCAATTCCAAACCTTTAACATGCATTGCAAACCTGCTTGTATCCTTACCCAAATAGTCGGAGATTCTTTTTACACCTTGACCCAGTAATTTTCCAATCCCTTCACTCTTACCTATAAGGTGAATAATATTAATAATCGCTTCATCATTCCCAAAATTAGCTCCAAAACCCAAATCATCTTTTTTGATAATTCCTTTTTCATAACATTCCATTACAAAGCCTATTATGTTTCCCGTAGAAACTGCATCAATTCCATAAAAATCACATAAATATTCGGCATACACTATAGAACCAAGGTCACTATTACCACACTGTGCACCAAAGCTCCATACATTTTCATATTCCGGACCTTCTACATACCGCCCTTCGTATTTTCCTTTTTTGACTTTAGAGTATTTACTACATGCAATAGGACAAGCAAAACATGCCCTACTCTCTTCATATAATTCTTCGACTAACTGGTGTTCATTTACCAATTCCATTCCGGGATAACTGCCACCCTGGAAATTTTTTATAGGCAATACTCCCGCCTCTTTGATAAATGAGTAAATTCCACTTGTCCCATATTTGGGACGGGAACCGCCAGTATCCATATGTATAGCTATTTCATTATATGCCTCTTTATTTTCCCTTAAAAATTCATTTGTATTATATATTTCTATACTTCGAGTACCTCTTACAGCGATGGCTTTCAAATTTTTAGAGCCAAAAACTGCCCCCGCACCACCACGGCCAAAAGCTCGACCTTCTGCTAATACTCCAGCTACTAAATTTTTTTCTTCTCCCGCTTGCCCAATACATGCTACCTTATATTCCTGGCCATATTTTTCTTTTATTATTTGCTGGGTAGAAAATGTATCTTTCCCCCATAAAACTTCTGCACCTTCTATTGAAACAGCATCATTCTCGATTATTATACAAATAGGCTTTATTGCTTGCCCTTTAATTTTAATAATATCAAAACCTGCCATTTTTAATTCAGGACCAAAAGTACCACCACAATTAGAATCCAACCAAATACCGGTTAACGGACTTTTTGTACCAATAACACAACGGGATGAGCTAGGTACAAGGGTTCCGGTAAAAGGCCCTGTAGCAATTACAACCATATTCTCGGAAGATAACGGGTCACATTTTGCCGAAAGTTCATCATATAAAATTTTGGCACAAAAACCTTTGCCACCTAGATATTCTTCAACCAATTTATTAGGAAGTTTATCAATTTCATAAGTCTGCGAGGTTAAGTCTATTGTTAGTACCTGACCGGCATACCCTGGTAATTCTTTCAAGATTCTGCACCTCCTTTTTTCAATGCTTTAGTTGGACACCATTGGGTACATTGATAATTACCATTACATGTGTCACAAAATAGGGGGTATTCCCCATCCATTGGTAAACTTCCAAATGGACAGTCTTTGTTGCATTGCAAACAACCTGTGCAGAGTGAATAATCAAGGGTTATTGTTCCTATAGCAGATAAACTAATGGCATGTGTTGGGCATACTTCAACACATGCTTTTGCTAAACATTGCCGACAAAATTCCACTTTTCCAATTTGGGGCAATTCATCATGATATCTTATTCGTGATTTTTTAGGGTTAATTCTACCTGTATGTTCCATTGAACAAACAATTTCACATATCTGACAGCCTATACATTCTTTCCTATCATAAATAATCATTTTTTAACCTCCAAGGAACATGGGAAAATATTATTATACTTCTTCATTATTATATAAAAGTATAAACTTCTTTAATTAATGCAAAAATACCCTGATTTTTTGTTACTAATTAAGAAGTTATACAGAGACTCTACCAAGATAGTAAAGTCTCTATTTATGAGGGGGAAGGATTCACATAGTACTTAAATATTAACAAATAACCCGAATGGTAAGCTATTATTAAAGTATGTAATAATCCAAACGGAGAAAATAATATAAACACATAACTTTCATTTCATTAAAAACTTTTTAACACCATTAGTTAAGATTCATTTTTTTATTTTAAATTGACTAAAAACATACTTAAATCTGGCCAAAATATTATAACAACTAATGAAAATAACATTATGAAAAAATATGGAAGAATACCAATTGCCAGTCGTTCAATAGACAATCCGGATATTCCAGATCCAACGAATAGATTTACCCCTATTGGCGGAGTTATAAATCCGATCGCTAGATTTACTATCATTATGATACCAAAATGCACAGGGTTGAAACCTATAGCTACAGCAATAGGAAGTAAAATGGGAGTAAGAATTATTAGTGCAACTACAGTCTCCATAAAGGCACCTACGAATAATAAAATCAAATTCATGACTAAAATTATTATAATAGGGTTGTCAAGGCCTATTAAGAAACTTGCCATTTTATTTGGAACCTGCTCGATTGCTAATAATTTACCAAAGGTTGTTGCAGAACCTAAAATGAAGAAAACTAAAGAGGTTGTCATACCCGCATTTAAAAAAGCTTTTGGTAAATCACTTATTTTTAATTCTCGGTATATGAATAGTCCTATAAAGAGTCCTACAAAAACTGAAATTGATGCCGCTTCCGTTGGTGTAAAAATACCAGAATATATTCCACCGAGAATTATAATAGGTATAGTTAACGCCCATTTTGAATTATTTATTTCTTTTAGAATCTTTTTGATAGAAGGTTTGTCTCCTGACCCTTTATACCCCGCTCTTTTTGAATAAATATAGGCCCAAACCATCAAACAACACCCAATAAATATTCCCGGAAGTATACCAGCTAAAAATAAATCGCCTATAGATGTGTTCCCAGCAACGCTAAACATGATCATATCAATACTAGGCGGGATTATAACTCCTAAGGAACCTGCGGCAGCTACTGTTACTGTAGCAAACCGGAGATCATAACCTCTTCTTATCATAGCCGGTATCATTATACTCCCGATAGCGGCTACTGTTGCTGGACTTGAACCTGAAATAGAGGCAAAAAACATACAAGTCATTATGGTAGCCATTGCAAAGCCACCCGTCAAATGGCCAACTATGGAATTAGCGAGACCAAAAAGTCTATCAGTAATTCCACCTTTGCCCATTAACTCTCCAGCCAACATAAAAAAGGGTACTGCCATAAGGGGAAATGAGTCCATCGCATTTACTAAGTTTGTAACAAAAAAGTTCAGAGAAGATGTTCCTGATATCAACATAGTTATAATGGCTGACATTCCAAGTGCTACGGAGATGGGGATACTTAATAGAAAGAAAAAACAAAATAAAAAAAATAGTATAGCTAATGTCAAATTAATCACTCCATCGTACATTTTATTGAATTCGCACTCCAAAGTTAGATGTCATGAGATTTGGTAAATAAATAGCTTAGGGAATAATCATTTTCGCACTATATTAGATTATTTTTAGCCTAAATACCCTTATTTGGTGTTTCCCGAAATTCGTTAACTATATTCTGTAAAAGTCTAATAACTGATAATCCTAATCCCACCGGAGCCGCACTATACAAAGCACCCATTGGTATATGAAGAGCTGGTGAACTTTGTTTAAGCATAAATAATTTCAAAGCAATCTTTTGACCATAAACTAAAATTATTAAGCCGAAGGCTATAAAAACTATATTGGCAAATATTCTTAAGATTTTTTTGTTTTTTTCACTTAACCTATCATAGATAAGATCAATTTTTATATGTCTTTGTCGTTTTACGCCATAACTTATACCAAAAAAGACCATCCAAATAAGACAATATCTAGCTAATTCTTCCGACCATGATAATGAATTATTAAACACTTTACGCATAATCACCTGGCTAAATATTGAAAGGTTCATAATTATAAATAACGGAACAATAAAAAATTCTTCAAGATGTTTATTGAAAAATGAAATGATCCTCAAGCGTTTAGCCTCCTCAATAAAATCATAACTCATCTCTTAAAAGTGAATAGTGGATGTAATAGTGGATTCCTTAAGGAATCCACTATTCATACTTAAATAATTATTGTGCTTCTTTAACTGCTTTGAAAAAGCGTTTTACAAAATCAGGCTCCAATTCAGCAGCATACTTATCTAATACTGGTTGAATAATTGCTTGCATTTCAGTTAAGGCCTCTGGTGCGACATCATTATATTGAACGCCTTCTGCTATCAACTTCTCTTTATACTCATTCTCAGAATCACGAGTGAGTTTACGCTCATAATCTCTGGCCACAATAGAGGCTTCCTTTACAATTTCTTGTTGTTCGGGGGTTAATCCATCATAGGTAGCTTTACTCATTAAAAATACCCAAACTCCATAAAGATCATTAGTTTTAGAAATATATTTCTGAACTTCATGAAATTTCGCTTCATATATTTGGGATAATGGGTTTGTTTGAGCATCTACAACCCCTTGTTGAAGAGCTGTAAATACTTCCCCAAAAGCCATAGGTGTAGGATTAGCCCCTAAAGCTTTAAATACATCAAGTAAAATTTGATTTTCCATTGTACGTATTTTAATTCCTTTCAAATCACCAGCTGAATTAATAGGACGAACATTGTTTGAGATATTATAGAAACCCTCTTCCCAGTATGACAAACCCACAAGTTCAGCTGCAGGTAATTTCTTAAGCATTTCCTCACCTATTTGCCCATCTAAAACTTTATCGGCAACTTTGTCATTCTGGAACAAGAAAGGAAAATTTAATATATTAAACTCTGGAGCAAAGTTAGCTAAAGGCGCGGTAGCAGGAATAGTTATATCTAGTGATCCTAGTTGAAGATCTTGAATCATTTGCCGATCATCACCAAGTGAACCACTATGATATGTTTGAATAACAATTGCTCCATTTGTTTTTTCTTCAACAATTTCCTTAAACTTCAGTAAAGCTATATGTTGTGGATGCTTGTCATTTAAACCAATCCCTGCTTTTAAAATTTTAACCTTTGGGCTGGATTCACTGGGCTCTTGACTTACTTTACTCGGCTCTGGAGCAGGAGTTTGGCTATTTCCACAACCAAACAAGGTTATAAGCATAACTGTTACAATAAACATGATAATTATCTTTTTCATTAATAATCCTCCTCAAAATTTTCATTATTTTATAAATTGTTGTACAATTCGAAAGTTCTATCTATTCTTCCCCCTCCCTTCTATCCTTATTTCCCTTTCATAAATACCATCTCTAAAACCATAAATTTTATCTGCTAAGTTTATTACAGGACAGATATGATTGGGTATTATTTCAACAACATCACCTATGTTTAAACTGCACTTACCTATAATATCAACAATCCCATGTTCCTCTGATAGACGGTTGATAGCCAAATTATCAAACCCCTTTATATAACCATGCCCACCTTCTCTATATAAATCTTGGGCTAGAGTTTTGCTTCCAGCGTCAATGATTAATCGTTCATTACTAGGTTTAGAAACTACTGTGGCAAAAATAGTAGCTGCACAATCTGTTTCAGTAGCACCTCCAGTACCTAGCACTGCTCTGTCATTAAAAACATAAGTTCCTGCTCTAACTTCGGTTATAAAAGGAGTTTCTTTTAAAAACCTGACCGTCGCTGTTGAACCTACACTAATTTCAGAAACGTAAACACCAGCTCTTTCTATTGCTTCTTTTGTTTGATTAAGAATCGTTGCATCTTCAATTGCTATTTTTCTTATAGCCTCGTCTGTCCTTTCCTTATATGCATGTCCCGTATGACTCATCAACCCCGATATATGGATATAAGGCAATTTTGCAATTTCCAAAATTTCTTTTAAACTTTCCTGTGAGGTTTTCCCCATTCGCCTTAGGCCTGTGTCCACATCAATATAGATAGGTATTTTAGCTTTATGGTGTTCACCAACATCATTTATGCCCTGAGCAACTTTATAATCATCTAATGCAACTATTAATTTCGCTTTACTATAAAGCTCACTAAATCTCTCAAGCTTTTTTTTCCCCACTATTGGGAATGCTACTAAGATATCCGTTATACCTTGATTTATCATAACCTCTGCCTCTTGCAGTTTTGCAACTGTAATTCCATAAGCTCCCGCTTCTAGTTGTTTCTGGGCTATCCATGGGCTTTTATGAGTTTTAGTATGTGGCCGAAGTTTTATTTGTCCCTCTTTAGCTAATTTAGCTAACCAGTTTATATTCTGCTCCATGATATTTAAATCAACTGCAACAAAAGGCGTATCAGTAAGCAGTTCCTTTTCTATTATTTTCACCTTTACTCCTCCATATAAATAAATCATGTTAGCACGTATTGTAATTATCACTCATTTAACTAATTTTTATTGCTGATAACCCACATTCATTATTAATCCATTTTTTGTATTCCTCATTTAGTTTTTTAGTAATGGGTCCGACTAGACCATTATTTATTATCTCACTATTAACTTTAGTTACTGGTAAAACTTCTATGTAAGTACCTGTTAGAAATACCTCATTCGCATGGTATAATTGTTCAACTGTAAACGGGATTTGATTGACCTTAATATTTATACTTTCCGCTAGAGAGATAATATGTTTTCTAGTTATCCCTCCTAATATATGACTATTGGCAGGGTAAGTATATATCTGATTATTTTCAACTATAAATATATTTGTGCTTGAGCCCTCTATTATGTAACCATCTCTATAAAGAACAGATTCAAAATAACCGTTGTCTCTTGCTTCTTGTTTAGCCAAGACATTTGGCAGTAAGTTTAAACTTTTTATGTCACACCTACTCCAGCGAATATCTTTAGCAAGAGAGACAGAGGCTCCTTTTTCCCATAATTCTGTTGGAGGATTCACGCCAGGTTGAATATTTAAGACAAAATTGCTACTAACCTTTTCGGGGAAAGTATGTGTCCGTCTACTTGTACCCCTTGTTATTTGAAAATATATTTCTGCATATTTTAGATTTGCTTCCTTTAGTCCATCATAGATAATTTGCTCAATGTCCTGTTTAGTATAATCTGTTTGAATTTTTACAGAATTTAAACTATTAAAGAATCTCTCGAGATGATCTTCCAATGCAAAAGGGACACCTTCATAAACATAGACTACTTCATATACACCATCACCAAATTGATACCCCCTATCCTCAATATTTACATATGCCTTATCTATAGTCATAAATTGGCCATTTATAAAAGCAATACTACACATAAATATCCCTCCTCGTATTTATTATTTGTCTTTCGAAACAATAGTAGTTCAATCCCCAATAATTACTGAATTTTAAAATTAATTAGTCTTTACTTTCAATTATTATTTCTATTTCTACAGGTGTATCAAATGGCAATACATTAGTACCTATAGCAGAACGAGCATGTTTTCCTCTCTCACCTAAAACTTCTACTAGTAAATTAGATGCCCCATTAATAACATATGGTTGTTCAACAAAGTCAGGAGTGCTACTAACAAAACCGAGGACTTTTATCACTTTTTCAATACGCTCTAAATCACCTAAGTAATTTTGAAGTACACCTAAAATATTGATCATTGTTTGGCGTGCTGCTTTCTGACCTTGTTCAATACTAAGGTCTTTACCTAGTTTACCTTTGTAAATTAGTTCCCCATTAACCCTACAATCCATTCCCGATAAGTATATTAAGTTACCAGTTTGCCGTACAGGTATGTAGGAAAACTTCGGTTCAGCAGGTTTAGGCAAGTCTATACCCATTTTTTCTAATTTTTCTTTAATTGTAGACATAAGTACCTCCATTTATAAAAAATTTATTCTTTTAAAAATCCATCTTAAATTTATCTAGGGTGATTATTCCGTAAGTTTCTTATTTTACTCTTCACAACCCAATTAGGGGGAAAGTAATATTAAGTACACAAATAGGGGTTTTTTAATAGTAAATACATAGTTGTATTTTAAAGAATACTTTTATTGAAAATTACCTTTGCACCCTTCCTGATCCATCACCAGACATCAAGTTCTCAACTTCCCCCTTGCTTACCAAATTAAAATCACCCGGGATACTATGCTTCAGACAGGATGCTGCTACAGCGAACTCTAAAGCTTTCTGATTATCCATTCCATTTAATAAGCCATATAATAATCCGCCACAGAAGGAATCTCCACCCCCTACCCGGTCTACAATGTGAATATCATATTTCCGCGACTTATAATAACCTTTTCCGTCATAAAGTAGAGCAGACCAACCATTATCTGAGGCAGAATAGCTTTCCCTTAAAGTTATTGCAACTTTTTTGAAACCAAACCTTTCTACAAGCTTTTGGGCAACTTGCTGATATCCGGAATCATCCAACTCCCCGGAAGTAATATCTGTATTATCAGCTTTAATACCAAATACCATCTCAGCATCTTCTTCATTACCTATAGCAATATCAACATATTTCATTAAGCCACTCATGACTTTATTTGCTTCCTCAGAAGACCATAACTTTTTTCGGAAGTTTAAATCACAACTTACTAATACTCCTGCTTTTTTAGCTTCCTGCAATGCCTCTAATGTTACTTCAGCTGCACTATCACTTATCGCAGGAGTTATTCCTGTAAAGTGGAACAATTCCGCTCCTTCAAAAATAGTTTCCCAATCCATTTCGCCTGGTTTAATTTGAGCAATAGCAGAATTAGCTCGATCATAGATTACTTTTGATGCCCTCTGGGAAGCTCCGGATTCTAAATAATATACTCCTAACCGCTCTCCAACCATTTTTATATAATCAGTCCTTACTCCATATTTACGCAAGTAACTTCGACAAGCTTGACCTACTTCATGGTTGGGAAGATTAGTAACAAAATAAGCATCTAAGCCATAATTAGCCAGAGAAACCGCTACATTAGCTTCTCCACCAGCATAAGTTGCTTCAAAACTAGCAGCCTGAACAATTCGTTGATATCCGGGGGTAGCCAAACGTAGCATTATCTCACCAAAGGTTACAACCTTTTTTCTCATTAATAAGATCCTCCTGTGTGTTTAATTATTTCTAGCTGCTTTAATCTTTTCTACAAACTGCCGGGCAGTTTGAGTAACTAAATCATAATCCCCTGTTATAGCACCTTTAGTTAGATAACCTCCAACACCTACTGCTACAGCACCTGCTTTGATCCATTCTTGAACATTTTCCAAAGATACTCCTCCAGTTGGCATTAATGGTGCTTGTGGTAAAGGAGCCTTAATAGCTTTGATTACCTTAGGACCAAGTACTTCTCCCGGAAAAACCTTAATGATATCAGCCCCTAATTCCATAGCCTCAACCACCTCTTTAACGGTCATAGCGCCAGGCATACAAGGAATCTGGTATCTATTACAAAGCTTTATTACTTCTGGATTTAAATGGGGACTCACTACATATGCTGCACCTGCCAAAATTGCTGCCCTAGCTGTTTCGGCATCAAGTACAGAGCCTACTCCCAATACAACATCTGAATCTTTGTAATACTTTGCTACTTCTTTGATTACATTTAAAGCATCAGGCACCGTCATTGTTACTTCGATAGCTAAAATGCCTCCAGTTTTTACCGCTTCTACAATTTTTTTGGCTTTTTCAGGTGTTTCTGTTCTTACAACAGCTACAATACCACTATCAATTACTTTTTGTAATATCTGTATTTTATGCATGACTATATTCCTCCATTTGCCATATAGTTTCTTAATGAGATGGTTAAGGCTTTAAGGATATTAAGCATTAACCAAGTATTTAAATGTAATAATAACTGAAATTTATAATATTCCATAATGCGAAATGTCATTTCATAATAATTAAAACATTCTATACTTTATTCCAAATTCCTGCAAAGTATTAAGAAATTTTTTTATTTTTTTAAAAAAATAAAAACCGGCTATTTAAAGCCAGTCTCTGTCTGTTTTTTTAATACCTATTAATTTTATATTCAATCTGACTATGTATTAATAATTACTATCTTTTCACTTACTACCTTAATACCTGTTATAAATGGCTCTAATTCTACTATTTCCTGCTTAGACAATCCTTTTGTATTAAAAACAACTACTCCGTTGATTTCTATACTCCCTTTAGAGGGAATAGATTTTTCAACAACTACCTTGAGGTCTTCTGTTAAAAGCTTATCCTTGATACCCAGACCTAAAACAGGCTCGATCCATTGAATAAATGTTTCATTAGTATTTTCATTATTTAAATTTATTGTATAAGTCAAGCGATGCTGATCTGTATTTTCATTACTCACAGCTCCTAAACCTGTCGACATACTATAAATTTGAAATCCTGTTTTATCATTAGCTTGATCTTTTTCTTGGCCTAACTTAGTACAGCCAATAGCTGACAAGCTAATTATTAGCGATACACATAATATTAAGCACAATCTTCCTTTTAACATAATTTCCTCCTATTAACAAATTACTGTTTCTATAGTTTTAAATTCCCCGCGTCAATAACAGGGTATCCTCTCTTATTTCTCTGTAATGGTATTATTTTATACTCAAACTAATTTGAGCAACAAAAACGTTCTGCTTTTTCAGCCTATTGTTTATAAAATTTATTTCCAATATAATTACTGTATTATTCACTTTAAAGGGGTCAAAAAAATGATTGGAGTATTGTATGCCGTCCTAGTTGCTTATGGCTATGCTAGTAGTAATTTTTATATGAAGAAAGGCATGGAGAATGGGGCTAAGGATATCGGTATCTTTTATACCATAATAGTAAATTTTTTATTAGCTCTATTTTTTGCTATTTATGTTCTGATAACAAATCCAGGGATTTTAAATCTTCCCGGCATCATATTCTTTATTCTTTCGGGCATCATGGGCCCGATATTAGGTAGGCTAACATTATACACAGCTATCAACCATGTATCTATTACCTTAGCAACATCCATAAAGATTACTGCCCCTGTTTTTGCTGCCATTATTGCCTTTCTCACTTTAGGGGAAACATTGAGCACAACAGCTTTAATAGGAATGTTTATTGTCATATTTGGTCTTTATCAGCTTTCCCAATTACAAAATGGAACTAGTGAGAAGTCAACGGGAGGCTCATTAAAGCTAGGTATTGTTTTTGCCCTTCTTTCTGCCTTGACTTTTGCGGGCGGCAATGTCTTTAGAAAATTCAGCTTACAATATATAGATTCGGCAGTTTTGGGTTTAGCCATAAGCACTTTAAGTTCCTTAATATTTTACCTTATTTACTTTACCATAAAAGGCCGCTTCAAAGAATTCAAAGAAACACCACTAACTGCTCGGAAAAATTTTATCATCGGCGGCCTCTTTACAACCTTAGGTATCCTTTGCTATTTTCTCGCTTTAAAGACTATCCCCGTCGCTATTGCCGTAACCCTAGCTAACACCGAACCTATTTTTGTCATGTTTTTGGGTAAATATGTCTACAAACTAAAGGAAGAAAAACTAAGTAAGAAAATGCTTGCATATATCGGTCTGATCTTCATAGGTGTGGTGGTAATTACGTTTAAAGGCTGAGTCACTTACAACTTCAGCCCCTCCAATGAATGATAAATTTTGGGGATGCATCTACTTTTAGGCCAAACTGCATGATGCATCAGATGAATGACCGCTCTTTGGGATGCATCCTTTAAGCTAGACCTAGGTGCAGATGCCTCATTCAATATTAACATTCATAGGATGCATCTCGTAATAATACTCTAAGCCATCTTCTATCTAGCGTAGCGAAATCTTAATCTAGCGAAGCGAAACCTTAACCTTAACCTCAATTATTATTATTCATTACGAATCGCAGAGATAGGACTTAGACGCACAGCCCGATCAGCAGGATACAGCCCGGCAACAACTCCAATCAGGATGGAGAAGCCTAAGGCAAAGAGCGTCAGCCATAGTGGAATAACCGAAAGGGAATTAGCCACCTCACCGGGGGGCATCCCACGATTAATAAAGCCGGACCCGAAATGATTTATCACACTTGATGCCCCATAGCTTAAACCTAGCCCAAAAATTCCACCCATCAATCCAATAAGTCCCGCTTCTGTTAAGAACAGCATCCGGACATCAAAAAAGGAAGCGCCGATAACCTTCATGATGCCGATTTCCCTAGTCCGTTCATAAATGGACATAATCATGGTATTTATAATGCCCAGAGCCGCCACCAATAAAGTAATACTACCAATGCCTCCTAGTATAGCCTGGATCGTTTTGGATGTTTTTTCTATTCCCTCCAAATTATCAGCCATGGAATAGGCCTGATAGCCTTTTTCCTTCAGAGCTTTAGAAACCTGTTTGGTAGCATCAACATTTTCGGTTCTAACCCAGATAAATTCATAATCATCAGGAGAGGGGCCCTGAGGCTCCCTTGAGGAACGGGCTGAAGTAGTTACACGGCCGCCACCTTTAATCGCCATTTCCATAGCCATCCTAGGGTCTCCACCAGTATTACGGGCTCCCCCCATAACATAATCCCTTATTCTTTTAATCTCCCCAATAGGTGCATAGGCTTGCCAGGCTTTATTCATATTTTTTTCGCTTAAGACACCCACTACTGTAAAGTTATAGATCTTTTTCTGCCCGTTGCGGTTATTGACTTCCATGGAAATCCTTTGATTCATCATTTCTAAGGTACTAGTTTCCTGCTGCATCTGCTGTTGGCGCATCATGTCCATTTCTCTGCGGTCCCGGAAGTTTCTACCTACTTCCCAACCCACTACAATATTAAAGCGGTCATCACCTTCCAAAAACCGACCTTCCGCTATTTCAAACTCAAACTGAGACATTTGGGCAGGTTCAAGGCCCACCAACTGCAGATGTCCCTCCTTGCGTCCCCATAAAGCCCTGCCCCCCATGTTAAACCCAGGAGAGACGGCTATTACGCCAGGAATTGCCTTGATTTCATTTACGGCATCATCATTTAAAGGATTAGCTTGACCAATGGGATTACCCTGTTCATCAAAGTTCATGCCAGCCATCACATCAATCTGGTTTAAGCTTCCCCATCGTTCCATGTCCCGCTTACTTGATTCATTAAGGCCTATCCCTAAAGAAAGCATAACTACTATAGAGGTGGTACCAATAAGCACCCCTAATACAGTTAAAAATGTTCTAACCTTACGGCGCCATAAATTTTTATACGCCATTCTAAAAATATCTATCTTATACATCGAAGAATTCCCCATTCGCTTTAACCTTACGTTTCAACCGCCAGATAAAAACAGCCTGGATAAAGACAATAATAAGAAGCAATATGGCCTTCCAGTTATTTTTTAATTTTACTGCAAGACTTTGCTGTGGCCCGTCAGGACCCATAGGTGACCCTGGCATACCTGGTCTACCGTCAATAATGCCCGGCTTGCCCCCTGGACCCATCTCGCCTCCCATAGGTGGTTCAGGTTGACCTTGTACCTGTAAGTTAAAGGGTTTTTCGACCCGAACTTCTTTATTATTGTTATCGATATAGGTAAATACCACCATTCCTTCTAACTCGCCTTCGGCTTGAGGAATAGCCATGGCCTGATAATAGTCACTCATACCTGTTTCGAGATTGCCAATATAGTAAACGGCATTTTCTTTTTGAAAATCTCCATCCATATTTACCATAAAATTAGTTAAAGCTACCTTGCCAACATTGACAAATTCTGCAGAAATTGGCGTAGGCTGACCGACAAAAGCCATCGGTGGAGTATCAACTGATAGGACCTCCAAGCGGCCTTCTTGAGTTACCGGAACATTGACCCGCTCTTTTACGGTATTGGACTGCCCGTTATCATATTCATAGATGATTTCTACCGGAACATTGTAGGTCTTGGCCTGAGCGTTAGGGTCAACATAAAGAGCTATATCTTTGACTACCGTAGTTTTACCCGGTATCTTATCTATATAAAAGGTATTACTGCTATCTACAGGGGAGAACACCGTATCCCCCTTTTGATTATCTTCTAGTTGAACATCAACAATAGATACTTTAGCATTATGTACATCTTTGACATTGGTGTTTTCCACAAATAATTTTAAAATAACAGTATTTCCTGCTAGGACCTGCTCATCTGACAAAGTGTATTTGCTGATTATTACCCAAGGTGTCTTGCCGCTTGTACCTGCGCTGGCTTTGGGTAAAGGCAGGTTTAAAATCTCTTCTTGCTTAGTTTGTGTCCCTTTGTAATCATATGTAAAGGTAAGCTTAACTTCATTGCCATCCCGGGGGTCTTCTGCCTCTAACTGAAAGGAGACCATCCTGGTCTGCTTCCCTTTAACATCAAAAAGATGCTTAGTATTGGATAAATCCACCACACTAAAGTTTTTATCATCATTGACCTTGCCGTCTAATGCTACACTGACATTACCGGCATCAGATTCACTTATATTCTCAAAAAACACGCTAGCTGTAAAAGGTTGGCTCAAATTAGGCTCTTTAGGCTCAAACTGTACAGTCTTCACAACAAATTGAGGCTTTGTTATTCCATAAGTAACAGGTACAGTTATTTTGGAGTAAATAGTTGAAGTAGCCTGTAATGCGTTTTTATAGTCTACGTTTACCTTTAGCTTATAATCTCTATTTGCTGCACTGTCAGCAACATTCATTTTTATCGCAACACTCTGGACAGCTTTACTTTCAACCTGTTTTACTTCAGGTGCTTCAACAACAGAAAATGGAGCCAGCTTATTTTTATCATCCTCAAGTTCAAAGTTAAAATTCAAGTTAAAGGCAGGTCCTGTACCAATATTTCTTATGACAAAAGATATATAAAAATCTGTTCCCGCCACAACCTTATTTACTTCCACATTTTCGATTATCAGTAAGGGGTCTAAGCCTGTATCTATTGTTTCAATTTCTTCTGCCCCAACTGAGGTTATAAGTCCAAATACTAAAAATACTACTAAAACCAAGCTAGTTAACTTTTTCATTTACTAGTACTCCTCCTTTATTCTCTTCACTGGTAATAATTCCATCAACCATATGGATGATTCGGTCAGCATACCCCGCCACATCCCTGTCATGGGTAACCATGACTAGGGTTTGCCCTTTTTCTTTAATAGTAGTTGTCAATAGCTCCATAATTTCCTTTGTTGTCTTAGTATCCAAATTCCCGGTTGGCTCATCACAAAAGATAATTTTAGGGTTATTAATTAGAGCCCGAGCAATACTAACCCTTTGCTGCTGACCACCGCTCATCTGACTAGGCTTATTCGACATCCTGTTTTCCAAGCCTAAAATTTTCAGCATCTCCCGACCTCGTTTACTCCGTTCTTTACTCCTCATCCCTTGTAATATTAAAGGAAGTACGGCGTTTTCTAAAGCTGTCAGCGATGCTAATAGATTGAAGGACTGAAAAACAAAGCCCATATAGCTGCGCCGAAAAGCAGCCATATCCTTTTCTTTTACCTTATTAATCAAAATATTGTTTATCCATATTTCCCCTTTAGTAGGCCTCTCCAAGCCAGACATCATGTTTAGCAGTGTTGATTTTCCGCTGCCCGATGTCCCGACAATGGCAATAAATTCACCTTTTTTTATCTGCAGATCAACTCCATCTAAAGCTGTGATAATTTCCGTACCAACTCGGTATTTTTTTATCAGGCTTCTTACTTCAATAATTGGTGTCATAATTTGCCTCCATCTCCAACACTATCACTAAATAGACGTACTAATTTACAAGAAAGTTCCAATTAATTTTATCATATTTAAAAAAGTTTATTCTATCATAAATAAACTTTTTTTAAACAAAACAATCCCCACAAAAGAGGGGATTGTTTTGGCGCCTTCTAGACTATTATAGGCTCTGCGATAATAAATAAAACGATGAGGGCCATTATACCTAATAGAACCAGTCTTTTCATCATTACCTCCGAAAAAATATTAAAATACCTACTAGTAATATTATTTCCACTATTCAATAAATATAAGCATAAATGTTGATAAAGCCTATTTCCTTTTGTATATTACCAATACATTACCAGTTAATACCTATTGACAGCTTACGGCTAGCATGATATATTTTTATTCAATAACAGGCTCTGCTTTGTAAATGTGTTATAAAACAAAATAGT
Source organism: Clostridiaceae bacterium BRH_c20a (assembly GCA_000961765.1). GTDB lineage: Bacteria > Bacillota > Peptococcia > Peptococcales > BICA1-8 > BICA1-8. The sequence goes on from LADT01000037.1 coordinate 21,291, forward strand.
GGACTCTTATCCAGAGAGGTGGAGGGACTGGCCCGATGAAGCCCGGCAACTGGCCTATTTATTTAGGTGCTGTGCCAATTCCTGCAGGCAGTAATGTCTGGCAGATAAGAGCGGACGTACTTTTTGAGAGTATGCCCTCTTTTATCTGACCAGATAAAAGAGGGCTTTATTTTTGGATAATATCCAAGACACTTAATTGTATCTATTATTTACAAAATTAAAACGAGGAGGAAATGTAGATGAAAAAATTATTTGGTATTCTAGCTTTAATTCTAGTTATTACAGTGTTAGTTGCAGGCTGTGGAGGTAGTAACTCTGCTAAGAAAGAAGAACAAAAGCTAAAGGTAGGGGTTACCGCTGGTCCCCATGAAGCCATTGTGGAAAAGGTAAAGGAACTGGCAGCTAAAGAAGATTTAATAATTGAAGTTGTTACCTTTAATGACTATGTCCAGCCAAATATTCAGCTGGCTGATGGAAACATTGATTTAAACAGCTTTCAACACGAGCCTTATTTGGATAAATTTAAAGCAGACCGGAAACTAAAGCTCTCAAATATTGCTGATTCAGTAATCTTCCCTATGGGAATCTATTCTCAAAAAGTTAAGGATGTTAGTGAGTTAAAGGCCAAGGATAAGGTCGGCCTACCTAATGACCCCACAAATGGAGCCAGAGCATTGCAGCTATTCGAAGCGGCAGGACTAATAAAGCTCAAGGAAGGCGTGGGCTCAAGTGCTACAGTAAAAGACATTGTAGAGAATCCTAAAAACTTAGAGTTCGTTGAGCTAGAGGCACCCATGATTTTACGTACTTTACCTGATTTAGCAGCGGCTGCAATAAACACTAATTTTATTGTGCAAGCTGGAATGTCACCTGCTAAAGAATCAATTTTTATTGAGCCTAAAGACTCCCCATGGGTAAATATTATTGTTGTCCGTGGGGGTGAGGAAGATAATCCTTTATTCAAGAAATTTGTTGAGCTTTACCAATCCCAGGAAATTAAAGATTTTATAAATAAAGACTTCCAAGATTCTGTTGTTGCCGCCTGGTAGTCTTAAGGTTAAGGTTTCGCTTCGCTAGGTTGAGGTTGAGAAAGACCCTTAGTGCTATTACTAGCGGAGCGAAGCAATCTAAGCTTGTGTCAGACGCATAATATTCACCCAAAAGTACTGTCAGACCCACTAGAATAACCTCAAAGTATATGTCAGACGCAATAATTTAACCCAAAAAGATTTTCTGGTCACTGGTCACCGAGCACCGGTCACTGTGTACCGAGCACTAATCACCGTTATTCAAGTAATAAATATGAGGAGTAATTTATGATTGAAATCACAAATTTATATAAAACCTATCAGAGTAATGAAGGTAATGTAGAGGCCCTTAAGGGTGTCAACTTAAAGGTAGAAAAGGGCGAGATTTTTGGAGTAATTGGCTTTAGCGGCGCAGGCAAAAGCTCTTTAATCCGTTGCGTAAATATGCTGGAAAAACCAACAGAAGGCAGTGTCCGGGTTAACGATCTGGAAATGACTGAACTAACAAAGCATAAGCTACGGGAGGCCAGGAAAAAAATCGGCATGATTTTTCAGCATTTTAACCTCCTGGAAACCTGCACAGTCTTTGAAAATGTAGCAGTGGCTTTAGAGCTTTCCCATACTCCCAAGGGAATCATTAATGAAAAGGTTAATAACCTTTTAAATATTGTGGGATTAGAGGACAAAAAAAATAACTTTCCCAGTCAGTTATCCGGCGGTCAGAAACAACGGGTAGCTATTGCCCGGGCATTGGCTAATAATATTGACATCTTACTCTGCGATGAAGCTACATCTGCCCTTGATCCTCAGACTACCGAAGCTATATTAGAATTATTATTAGATATTAATCGGAAATTCAAAATTACTATCCTTTTAATAACCCATGAAATGCATGTTATCAAAAAGATCTGCGATAAAGTAGCGGTAATTGAAGATGGGGTAATTATTGAAGAGGATACGGTCTTAAATACTTTTACTAGGCCTAAGACCCAGACTACGAAAAACTTTATCAAAAGCATTATGGAGGATGAGCTGTCTGAGTCTGTTTTAAAAGAGCTTAGAACCAAAAAAGAGAACAACAAAATTCTCAGACTAACCTTTATTGGTGGTTCTGCCGCCCAACCAGTTCTAGCCATAATAGCAAAAGAATTACCGCTCTGGCCCAATATCCTGTGCGGTAATATAATCCAAATTAAAAATCAGACCTTAGGGCGTTTAATAATTGAGCTTACAGGGGACTGTCACTCTATCGAAGAAGGAATTAAAATTCTGAAGGACCATAATGTTATTACGGAGGTCTTAAAGTATGACTGAAACTAATTTATTACAGTCAATATGGCTACGAGTTTTAGAGATAGCACCTCAACTAACAAAAGCAACCTATGAAACTTTGCTAATGGTTATGATTGCCTTAAGCATAGCCGCTGTTATTGGTATTCCTTTGGGAGTCCTTCTGGTAATAACAAGACCGGGACATATCTGGGAACAGAAGTGGTTCTATAAAATAGCCAATCTTATTATTAATATAATCCGGGCAATTCCTTTTATTATTCTAATGTTTGCAATTACACCCTTTACTCGGCTGATTGTCGGGACAACTATTCAGTTAAAAGGTGCTATTGTACCTCTGGTTGTTTTTACAGCACCCTTTATAGCCAGAGTCACTGAGTCGGCCCTCTTAGAAGTGAATAAAGGTATTATTGAAGCCTTTTTGGCCATGGGCGCCTCCCCTTGGCAGATAATTACCAAGGTTCTATTAAAAGAAACACGCTCAACCATGGTCCTGGGCATGACTATTTCCGCTATCAGCTTGATTGGCGCTTCGGCCATGGCTGGTGTTGTTGGCGGTGGTGGCTTGGGAGACCTTGCTATCCGTTATGGCTATCAAAGATATGAAGGGGATGTAATGGTTGTCACTTTAGCAGTTCTGATTATTATGGTTATGGGTATGCAAAATATAGGCAACTCAATCGCTAAAAAACTGAAGAAATAGAGAAAAAGCAATAGGAATGGGGACACTCCTGCTTCGCTAGGTTGAGGTTGAGAAAACCTTAAGCTTAACCTAGTGAGATAAAGGGGAACATCTCCGACTGGGATGTTCCCAGAGAATAAAGAGCACACACCTCTGTTTTACCCGAAGCAACGCCTGTATATTTTCTCGTATCCTTTAACATCTATATCCCTGGGATTGCCGATGGTCTGCGGGTCATTAAAGGCTTCCTGAGCTAACCTTGGGATATCCTCTACAGTTAAACCCATCTCCGTCAAAGTCGGTATCCCAACATCTTCAGTTAATTTTTTCACTTCTAAAACAGCGGCTAAAGCTGCATCCCTTTCAGACATGCCATGAATATTTACTCCAAGGGCTTGTGCTATACGAGCATATTTAGCCGGTTCGCCCATCCAGTTATACTCCATTACCGGTCCTAGTGTAGCCGCAACAGCCAGCCCGTGATGCACGGGAAAGATGCCTCCCATTGTTTGGGTCATGGCGTGGACAGCTCCAGCACTTGCCGCACCATAAGAAAGTCCTGCCAGCATTGAGGACATGGCCATGTAGTACCTAGCGTCTACATCTTGACCATATGCCACAGCCCTTCTTAAATACTTGCCGGCGTATTCTATAGACAGCAGGGCAACTGCGTCTGTTTGGGGCTGAGCGTAAGCGCAGGTGTAGCATTCAATGGCATGGCAGAGAGCATCCATACCAGTTCCAGCCGTAACCCAGCTAGGCATAGATAAATGTAAGAGAGGATCAATCAACGCTAAATGGGCTGCAATTAAAGGACCACCCACATTAAACTTATAATGTCTAGCTGGGTCGGTAATCACCGCCCATAGGGTAACCTCACTTCCGGTACCAGCAGTTGTCGGAATACATACAAGGGGAGGAATTCTCTTTGTAAGTGGTTTTTTGCCATCAGCACACTCATATTCCAATACTGGCTCCCCCTGGGCAATTTCTACACCTATAGCTTTAGCTGCGTCCATGGGGCTACCCCCACCCACAGCCACCAATCCGTCACAATTATTTTCGAGGTATTTCTTTGTCCCTGCCGCTACCGTCTCCAAGGGAGGGTTATAAACAACTTCATCATAGAGGATATAGAATACTTCCGCCTCTTGTAAAGGCTTTAAAACTTGGTTAATGATACCAGCCTTTAACACTCCCTGGTCAGTAACTACCATTGGCCTCTTTACCCCAAGACTCGCCAATTCCTCCGGCAGATAATTTACAGCCCCTAGACCATGCTTCATAACAGTCGGTACTTCAAAATAGTGAAGCTCAGTTAAATTTTTCATTTTCTCCACTCCATTCATTTTGTGTTAATATTTTAAATTGGCACAACTTATCTTTACTACCCAGACCTAACTGCTGCAGTTTTTCTTCAGAGGGTATTCCGTTCGTATCCCATTCTCTGAATTTATAATAATCATCCAGCATTTTACTTAGGTCCTCCTGGGTAATTCTGTGTCCTTGATTGGGTCCACTAGGCAGTGGTTCTTCCATAAATCTCTTAGGCAGGGTATCATCCTTACGCTCAAAACCTTCCCTGGCATTAAACTGCCTAATAAGATTCCAAACCCTTTCTCCCATGACCTGCAGACCTTCTATAGTCCATCCTCTGCCCGTTGCTGCGGAAAGAAGGCTGCAGTATGTATCACCTTTGATCCCGTACTGGGCAAAATCACATTTTACCAGGGTATCTAGGGCAGCTAGGTAGTTTTGCATGTAAGCAACGATCTCGCCTTTATCTTTCAAACCCAAGCGATCAACAGACTTGCCCTTCCATGTACCGCCCAGCTCATATAAGATTGGAAATGCTCTCTGATGGCAGCCTCCCCTATCTGCGGTAGCATAAGCTAATCCCATTGCCGGCACACTTCTCGGTCCCCAGGCAGGAGTTTCTAGCGCCTTTACATGGACAGCAAAATCCTCTGCGCCTCCGCCAATTATTTCAGCTGCCTCCTTAACTCCCCTTGCCAACGTATCACCTAAACCCTGTTCTCTCTTAGCGATTATCTTAAATAAATACGCCACGGCATCGGCATTTCCAAAGGATAATTCCAAACCTCCTGTATCTTCAAGAGTAATTAACCTCTTGTTAAAAGCCTCAATGGCAAAGCCTGCAACTCCACCGGCAGATATACCATCTAATCCAAGGGCATCACATTCCTTAACAAGACGGATTACTTCTCTAGTGTCTTTGATGCCCAAATTACTGCCCACCATTGCTGCTGTCTCATACTCGACAATATCCGAAATCAACCCTTTATAACGCCCGCTTCGGATTTTTCCAACCTTACTGCAAGCAATAGGACAGCCTGCACAGGCCACATCTCTGAGCCATAAATGTTTTCTTTGGGCAACTGCGTTTAATCCATCAGCCCCTTCAAAGGTCCCTTGAGAATAGTTATAAGTTGGCAAAAGATGCTCTTCATTTGCGAAATCTATGGAACTGGCAGTTCCACCAATATTAAATCCTTCAATCGCGGGCTCTCCCTTAAGTTCCTTATATGCCCTAGCTACTGCAGCATCAAAGGCTTCCTGATCCATAACCTTGATTACTTTGCTACCCCGGAGAGCAATGGCTTTAAGATGTTTTGAGCCCATAACTGCTCCTGTACCGCCCCTACCGGCATGGCGGTTATACTCACAGCTTATTAATGCAAATTTCACCAGCTTCTCTCCTGCAGGCCCAATGCTTGCTATTTTTACACTTTTATCACCCAGTTCATCCTTAATTCTTTCATTAACTTCAAAGGTATCTAATCCCCATAAGTGTTCAGCAGATTTAACTTCAACCTTATCATCATCAATCCAGAGATAACATGGTTTTGTGGACTTTCCTAAAATAACCAGTCCATCATATCCTGCATAACGAATCTCAGGCGCAAAATGTCCTCCAAAATAGGAGTCCACAAATGTACCGGTAAGAGGCGATTTGGTAACCACACAGCCTCTCATGCCTGGAGCAATAGTTCCGGTAAGGGGCCCGGGCATAAACATAATTATATTTTCAGGACCTAAAGGGTCACAGCCTACCGGAAGCATATCAAAGAGAATTTTAGCACCAAAGCCCTTACCCCCAACGAAAAGTTCCTGAATCTGAGGATTAATTTCAATTGGACCTGCAGAACCTTCACTCAAGTTCACAAGCAAAAGCTTACCCATATAGCTTGTCATCTTACCCCATCCCTCCCTCACAGACCTGAACCAAATTTAGGGCTTTTGGTGTACAAAACTTTATACATTGAGGATCGCCATTGCACATGTCACATTTATCTGCTTTGCCATCAATACTAAAGAAAATCATTTCATCCGGACATGCCTCCAGACACTGTCCACAACTGGTGCAAAGCTCTTTATTTATCAGTATCCAGCCTGTTTTCTTGTCTTTGTAAATGGCCTCAAATGGACAAGCCCTTAGACAAAAAGGCTTTTTACATTGGGTACAAAGTACAGGTCTGTTGACTAGTCCTTCCTGCTCCATAGTGACCTTCAAGCGAGCAAATCTAGGACTGTATCCTTTTACTGCTCTAGATGAACAGGCCAGGAGACAGGCTCCACATCCTGTACATAAGTCAAATTCACCCCTTAACAATAATGCCATGGAAAATAACCTCCTCTATAAGGAAATCCCTAAAAATCACCTAGAGCTCATCTACATCTTTATACCATTTAACCTTAGTCCCAATCTTATCCCGCATTCTCCACTTTAATGTCTTTGACTCCTTATTAATGTAATCCTCTAGTAGTGCAAGCCGTTCTTGGACCAGTTCCTTATCTTTCGCATTAAATACATCGGAATTTCCCAAGATTGTTCTTAGTTTTGCAAAATTTAAGGTTACAGTTTTCCAAAAACCCCAGTCCAAAGCAAGGTAATTGGCAATTATTTTTGCATTTATTACTTCATCATCACTCTCACCAATTAGATGCTCTAATAGCAGCATAATGGTATCAATTAGATCCTTCTCGTTTATTTCCACAATCTGCATTTTTTCAAGGACAAGTTCAGCTAGCGGTATAGTAAGGCTATCCACATTAAGCCGTTCCCTTAGAGGTAGTATGTGGCAAAAATCTAATTGGTCAAAAAAAATATCTGAATGAAAGCCGGTAGTAGGATTATCAAATACCATTCTTTTTGAGCCATAAAGGGTTGTTATCATTTCGTCATCCTGATATCCCAGTTCCCCATATACTTCCTTTAAGATTGGTCCATACTCAACCTTTGATACAAAATCAGTATCGGTAAACACTCTGCCCCATCTTTCATGAATATAATTGTATTGCGGGCAATGAAGGTTAAAGGCTAGGGCACCTATAAGACGTAGGGTTACACCTTTTTCTTTAGCCAGGGTAATTATTTTTTCTGCTTCATCAACAAATTCCTTAGCATTCCTACTAGTGTATTGAGCCATACTTCCCCCCCTTCCAAGAGTTTTTTTAGGACATCCCTCTTGCTAGACGTTTGAGGTTAGAGGTTAGAGGTTCGAGGCTCGATTCTAAGCAATGCTTCGATGTACTACAAGAATCTAACCTCTAGTATCGAACATCCAATCTCTAGAAGAGTGTGTCCCCATTATTCATTGGCAACATCCCAGTCGGGGATATTTGTGTTTCGTTCACCTTCGACTCACTAGGTTAAGCTTAAGATTTTGCTCAACCTCAACCTCAACCTCAACCTTAACCTAGCGAAGCAGAAAGTGTGTCCCCTCTCCTTGTTACCCCGAGGTCAAGATATATTTCTTTACTCCCTTTTTATCAAGCTCTAAAACAGCTCCTAAAAGATTGCCTTGTTCATACGAACTGCCGGGGTTGACCACCAGAGTTTTGCCCAAGCGATTAACACCTTTCCCTTCGTGTATATGCCCGACTAGGGCCAAGGGAGGCTGGTATTTTTCTATAACTTTCCGAACAGAGTGGCTCCCCACTGGAATTAGAGATCGCCCGGCATATTTTGGTCTTAAATTCTCATCCAATTCAGGTGCTTCATCCAAGCCGGAACCAAAAGGAGGTGCATGAAGATTGAAAATACATTTTGTCATATCTTCTACCTCCCCGGCCATCCTTTCAATGCGTTCTTCCAATTCATCTTCACTACACTCTCTATGGGTATCCCAAGGCGTATAGTTGCACCAACCTGTGCTGATCATATTGTAGCGGTCATCCAGATCAATAATTTTTCCCTCTGCCAAGCTAATATATTTTGACTTGGCAAACACAGCATCCAGCTCGAACATATCATCATTTCCAGGGCAAATGAAGCATTTAATTCCCCACTTTGACAACCTTTCTTCAGCATATTGAACCCAACGTTCAGCCACCATGACTACCCTTTCAACAAACAATTGCTCAACTAATTCAGGGTCACTATCAAGTTCCATAAATCTTTCTTCAGTCATAACCATCGGGTAATAGCCCCTATCTGATATGGTCTTCTCCATTTTTTCCTTTTGTACCTCATTAAGATCCATATCCTCTTCCAAAAAAGAGACCTTATAGTTTCCTTTGTCATCTTTTATAAAGGGCACAATAGCCTTGCCTGTCATATCTCCGCCTAAAACTATGATGTCAGCCTTGTAAAACTTCCCAGCATTAATAAATTTTTTCCAGCATATCTCGGAACCATGGATGTCCGTTGTAAAAAAGATGGTAGTCATGCTGTTGTTAACCTCCTTTAGAGCTTGTTACTCTAGCGGAATACTCTTGTGAATTGTATTAAAATCTATACCCTGCTTCCTGCGGTACCATTTAGAGCCAAAATAAATGGCGATGGAAATCAGGTATAGAGCACCTACATAAAGATAGGATACAGGTTCATTAACTCCATACACGGGATCTGTCATCCAGAAATAAAAGAGGAAGAGTAAAAAAGCTGCAAAAATTGCACCGGTGACTGAGATTAATGGAAGGCCAAATACCTTAAGCCGAGCAATGGATGAAGAGTTGTATAGTTCAGGTTCCTTATAAGGTAGGATTATTGCAGCAATGGTGGTGCCCAGATAGGTAACAGCAATAACAAGGGTTGCATTGAGGGCATAGGTAGCAAGGTTTTCACTGTAATGCATACCTGCACTTACTATTATTGATGGGATAGCCATTACTAATAAGGCATTAATCGGAGCCCTAAAACGAGTTGAAACTTTGGCCACCCATTCGGGGAGTACTCTATCGAAGGCTGCTGCAAAAATAACCCTTGTTGAAGATAAAAATACAGTTCCGCACCAACCAAAGAACCAAGCGCTCATACTAATTAGCAACCAAAGCTGCAGGACTGGACTATCTGTTAAGAAGCTTACTAAAAGCGCCGGATATGGAAAGACGCCTAATCCTGAAGTGCCTTCAAAAAAGGTAAAATTGGCGGCATGGTAAAAGTCCCAGCCAATAACTCTAGCCATAGCACCCAATACAATAACTGCTAAAATAGTGGTAGCTATCAAACCGGATGCCATGCTCCAGAAGTTCTTCTTAAAGTCAGAAGCTCCTCTAACTTCACCATACAGGGTTGCCCCCCAGTTAGGCCACAGGTTGAAGAATACAACCATGGGTATTAAAGCCAAACTAGCCACAATAGCTGGATTGCCCATGGGGACAGCACTGTATCCCCCTTCGGAAGCAGCTGAGAGAATGCTTTGGTATATATCACCGTCTCCGGCACCAAAAAATGTACTGGCATAATGGTTAAAGCCGCTAATGAAGTCTGCTTTACTGCTGGCAAGAAGCATAACCAAAAGAGTAGCCATTCCAGCCATTCCTATAAAAAAACATACCTTTTGAATTCTAGCATACCAGCTCATTCCAAGACTTACATATATAAAGGCAAGTGCAATAACTACAAGGGAACTAAAGAATAATCCATTTGTTGATGTAAACCACATAGCTCCATTCATTAACCACGGGTTATTCATCCAGCCTCCCAGAGCACCAAGTATGGGGGTAAATACATTATAAGCAAGCATAGTCCCGTAAAGAGGTACCCAATGCCAGAGAATCCAACCCCAGCCGGTAACCGATAACACAAAGCCAATCCCACCACCCAAAATACGGCTCTGCCAGACATAATCTCCTCCTGCTCTGGGCATTACAGCAACTAGTAGAGCATAAACAAATATTTCAAAGATAATAAAAATACCACTTAAGATAATAGCCGTTATTAAATTGCCCTCTGGTATATACGGAGCAAAGGCGAAGATAAAAAAACCCAAGGTCACCAAGTTGATTGAAAAGAAAGCATAAATAAACCCGTCAAAAACCGACCACGACCTGACTAATCCACTTGCCTTTCTTACAAACATACTAGGTTGCGCCATATTAAACTTCCTTTCTTTAATTTTTTTATACTTATGCCACGTCTGCTAATTCTACACTAAAATTATTACAAACTCCGTCATCCCTCCTTTATTATCAGTTGATAAATTCTCTACTCGACTAATTTCCCCAATTTTTTGAGTATTTTGAATCTTTTGATTTCTTTGTATAGTTTTTTATTCATTTAACTCAAACTTATTCATTTAACCCCGAATCCCCTTTGTGCAATAGTGATAAATATCTCTTATATTTCATGCATTTCGCACAAAACCCGCATTCCCCATTAATTAGCAAGCCTCCTCGCAATGAATGCCAACAAGAAGGGGAAGCTGTCTGCTTGGTCTATGTCTATATTTAGAATATCCTGAATCTTTTGCAGTCTATAATTTAAAGAGTTGCGGTGTATATGCAGCTTATCTGCAGTTTTAGTACGAGAATAATTGCACTGGATATAGGTCTCCAAAGTTTGCACTAATTCGCCACCCTTATCCTTATCATAAGCCAGGAGCTTTCCATAGATTTTTTCGTAAAAATCTACGCCGCTATTGTTTATAAGCAGTCTTTTAACCAAGTGATATGCTTCCAAGTCAAAATAAGTTGCTGAAAAACGTGAATGAAATAATCTCTTTCCAAGGTCAAGAGTCTCCCAAGCTTCAAGGTAACTTGTACTTATTTTTTCTATCTCATCATAAATGTTTCCCATGGCCAAGCAAATAGGTACTTCTTTCATACGCTCGGCAATCAATTTTCTTATCCTTTCCATACATTTTTTGCAGTGTTCAGTTTTTTTGCCCTTGTCCCATTGTGGTAAAAGCTTTAGTAGAATAACTATACTACCAAGGGCTTCCACCACTATCCCTCCAGGCTTTTCCAAATCAAGTCCCATTTTTATTAAACGCATAAGCTTTTCCTCAAGATGCTCCTTATTAATTCCGTCCCCATTCTGCAGGATCTTTTTATAGTATCCACTATCTTTATTCATTTCAATAAGCATTACTCCATATTGCCCTTCAAGCTCTAGCCCTAAACGTTTTGCTTGGACAAGTATATTTTCTTTTGATTTAATATTTCCAAGAAGCAGTTCATTGAAGAAGTCTAATTTCATCTTGTTCTCGGTATCTCTAACAGCCTTTTCTTTTAAAATTTCCAGGGCAATTGCTGTTGAAGCAGCTTCTAAAGCAATAGTTTTTGCTACCAGCAATTCTTCTAATAGCCCCGGCACTATGATAATTCCGTAAAAATTATCTCCCGCAACTACAGGAAACATCAAATCCACAGTACTGCTATTCATAAATGGTCGGTGATATAATGGCCCTTTTTCCTTAGATGCCCTTGTTAAAACTCCTTTTGGGAAATGATCGAATAGATCTAAATACCCATAATGTTTTGTTAGGCTCTGCATCAAAGGAAGGTTAAAATCCCCCTCTTTAGGTATAGCATAATCGAGAAACATAAAGTTGGCATCAGCCAATAATACAGGATGGTTGATAAGAACTGAGAGTGCAGAAATAATTTCCGGCAGACCCTTCCCTCTCAGCACAATGTTTGTCATCTGTCGGTGAATTTCCTGAGCATATTCAAGAGCTTCGACCTGTTTATCTAAAATGGCGCTCATTACCGGTACAATAACATCAATATAAGAAGAATCAGGCATCTGCAGAAGGGGTAATTGCCTTTGTTCAGCTCTTTGAATCAGTCTCTCATCAATAGCAGATATATAACGATCAGGAGAAAAAATAATTAAACCTACTCCTCCGCACGCAGCAATATCATCAATCATTTTTAGCTGGGCCTCTATATTATCCTTTAGAGCATAAAAGGTTGTGGAAAGCAAAGAATCGGGACGAAACCAAATTGCGGCATCTGGTACGTCAATTATATCCACAAACCTAACAATCCTTTCCAGGCTATTTGCACCCGCCAGTATTTTTGCATCGACGAGGCTGCCAATTCTTAAAGCTTCCCTGACAGTTAAAGACATTCCGCATTCACCCCATCCCTAAATTTCTAATTAATATTCTAATTCTAAGATACTGGAATATACATAAAATGGCAACTACTTATCTTTTCACATCTCACAAAACCTTCTTGTTCTATAAAGTCTACAACTAGACACTTTTCACTTTCCACCCGCATAAAATATTGCAGTAAAAAAATTAGAGGTGAGAGTAATGTTTAGACTAGCACGAAGCGGTCATATTGAAATTGATCTTTTACGACGCCAACTAAGCTTTTATCAGGGTAGCCTATTGGTCGGAACTTACCCTATTGCCATAGGTAAACCATCTACACCAAGCCCTGTTGGAGAATGGTCAGTAATTAATAAAAAAATATTGAACTATGAAAGTGTCTTTGGGACCCGTTGGATGGGACTTAGTAATCCCGGCTATGGAGTTCACGGAACTAATAATCCTAGTTCTATTGGTAATGCAGTCTCAAACGGCTGTATACGGATGTATAATCATGATGTTGAGCCACTGTTTAGTAAAGTAAGTATAGGAACCAGGGTAGTGATCCATAAAGGTGTTAATCCGGGGTCAAATTATGAACACCCAAATTACACAGTAGTACCCGAAAACCCTCCATCCAAACCAAACTACCAGCCATCCCAAAGGACCTATCAAATAAAGTCCGGAGACACCTTGTGGGCGATAGCTAAAAAATTAGATATCTCTCTGAATGAGTTAATTAAGGTAAACCCCACTGTTAACCCAAACAATTTAATGGTAGGCCAGGTCATTAATTTACCGTAAAGGAGAAGTCCGGGGATTCACCCGGACTTCTTCAGATTGCAGAGAGCGGGGCGGCTGGAAAGCGCCCCCTACTGTTTAATCTCCCCGACACAGTAATCAGTATTAACAGCCATTCTTTTCAAAAGTCTGACCACTTGTTCCTTTTCCTCCTTGGAAAAATCTTTAGTAAGCATATCCGTCCAATTTTCTACTACCCTTTTTAAAACTGGTTTTATAGTTAATGATTTCTCTGTAACTCTAATAATATTTGCCCTTCTATCATTGGGGTCAGCTCTTCTAATTATATATCCTTCTTTTTCGAGCTTTTTAATAGCCCGAGCCGTAGTCCCTTTATCAATTTGTAGCAAAGCAGATAAGTTTTCTTGGCTAATACCATCCTGGTGAAGTAAAACAGCGAGAAACATCCCCTGCCCACTGCCAAGATTATAAGCCTTCAATTCCTTATCAAGATACGATTGTCCAGTTCTATACAAGACAGAAAGCCAGGGGCCAATTGCTTTATCTTTAGCATCCATCATTATCCCTCCGTTACTTAACTGGTTCAGGTACCAGGCTTTCTAGATGCTTGGTATCCAGACTTTTTAATTCCATTAAAAGCCATGTCCCGGTCAATAACGCTGAACCTAAGTCTGCAATGGGTCCTGCATATAATATGCCGTTGAAACCATAATATTTGGGTAAAATTAAGATTAAAGGGATTAATAGCAATACCTGCCTGGATAAAGTTAAAAACATAGCCTGCTTAGGCTTGCCTACTGCTTGGAAATAATTTGCTCCTACTACCTGAAATCCGATTATTGGTAAACCAATGAGGAAAATTGTTAAAGCATGCGACCCTAGCTTGATAAGTTCTTGGTCTTCTTTGTTAAAGAAAGCAATAATTTCCGCCGGAAATATTCTAGTAGCTATAAATCCAATACTCACCACTAAAGTAGCGGCAAAAATTGCCAATTTTAAAGCCTCTTTTACACGATCAAAGTTTTTAGCCCCATAATTATAACCAATAATAGGCTGTGCTCCCTGATTAATTCCAAACACAGGCATTAAAATAAGCATCATTGCACTATTAATTATCCCCATGCCCGCAATAGCCGTATCACCACCATAATAACTTAAGGAATTATTCAAAATTACATTTAGTAAACTAGCCGCCATTTGCATAGCAAAAGGGGGCGAGCCGATGGCTATAATTTTTTCTACAATATACCACTTAAGCCTAAGATTAGCCCGCCGTAGCTTTAAAGTACTATGGCCGCTTAAAAAGTAGTAAAGCACCCAACCCGCAGAAATCATCTGAGAGATTATTGTTGCAAAGGCTGCACCTTTCATCCCCCAGTTAAAGATAAAAATAAATACATAATCTAATATAATATTGGTAATGGCCCCAATAAGCATAGTATACATAGCGACCTTGGGGTTCCCTTCAGCCCGGATAAAGTTATTCATCCCAAATCCTATGGCCATAAAAACATTACCCCATAAAATTATGTGCATATAGTCTTTGGCATAGGGCAGTATACTTTCCGTTGCACCAAAAAGTATTAGTAAAGAATCAATAAATATTAACCCTAATACAGATATTACCAAAGAAACTATAACTAGGAGAGTTGCTGCATTACCCATGATTAGTTCTGCCTCGTCAATTTTCTTTTCGCCTAACCTAATAGATACAAGAGCATTAGCACCAAATGCTATTAACATGGCAAAAGCCATTCCTACTATCATAACAGGGAAGCCTATTGTTATCCCCGCGATGCCTAATGAGCCTACTCCATTACCAATAAAAATCCTGTCTACAACATTATATAGTGCATTTACCAGCATTCCGATAATTGCCGGTATAGAGAACTTTAGTAAAAGCTTGGATACCTTTTCCTCCCCTAGCTGTTTTGAGCGATCCATAAAATTATGCCTCCCTAGAAATAAAATAAAGCATTTGTTGCACATGCAACTATTATATGAGAAACTAGTTGCGCGCGCAACTAGTTTCTCATATAATTTTGACACCATTTACTCTATGTATACATAGGCACCTCTCAGGTGAAAATATTAACATTACTATTGGGCTTTTTTTAAAATATTTAATTTAAGTACTTACCAGCGCAGGAGGTCTAAAACAATGCAAAATCATATGAACAACTTATCCTCAAATAATGAAAAAGCAACCTTTGCCGGAGGTTGCTTTTGGTGCCTGGTTCCACCTTTTCAAAATTTGGAGGGAGTCGGCGATATAAAGACAGGTTATATCGGGGGCAGGACCCCCTGTCCCACCTACGAGGAGGTATGCACCGGGGAGACTGGACATTATGAAGCGGTACAGATAACCTTTGATCCCCAACAGGTTAGTTATGAAGAACTGCTTAATATTTTTTGGCGGCAAATAGAACCTACCGATTTTGCAGGGCAGTTCGCTGACCGGGGTAGCCAATACCGAACCGCTATTTTTTACCACTCCCCCCAGCAAAGACAGGCCGCGGAAAAATCCAAGGAGGAACTGGAGAGAGCTAGTTATTTCTCCACTCCCATTGTGACAGAAATTATAAAAGCCCTCGAATTCTACCCTGCAGAAGATTATCATCAAGACTATTATTTGAAAAACCCCATCCATTACCAAAGTTATAAAATTAGTTCCGGCAGGGAGGCCTATATTAAATCCCAAAAAAATAATGACTGAGCTTTTGTACTAAATTTACCCTCGTGGATACAACCTGAGCTGGTTTGACCAGCTCAGGTTAATCATCGTTTTTAATGCCTCCATTATCTGCTACTTATATTAGTTTTTATAGTATTTTGATCTTTTCGAAAGGCAACTCCCCGTCCTAATCTTTAGCTTTCCTCTCCCGTAAAAATATTAAACTTAGAATGAACGCTAAAGATGAAAAACATAAGTAAATCAGAAAACCTTTTTGGTAATCAGCTACATTATAGATTCTTGCTCCACCTACTAAAAGACCATCCCAATTAAGATCTAGTATAAAACCTACCATTGTGTTTAAAATTGCCGCACCAATAAAGGGGGCAAAGTTAATAAAACCTGTCGCAAGCCCCGAATACTGAAGAGGACTCATTTCCTTTACATTTACAAATAATAACATTATCAAAATTCCTGTAAACCCCATAACAAAAAATATTAAAGGTACTAGCCAACTTACGGGCATACATCTAAAAATTAATATTAAGATTGCCCAAAGCATAGTAAAAATACCTACAATTACCTGAATAATTCTTTTACGACTGCTGAATATTCTTTCTATAGGCCCCATAAATAAAGAACCCATGGTGACCCCGAAGGTAAAAATCAGGATATAATTAGCAGCACTACTTCTAGATATTTGATAGACATGCATCAGATAAGGTATCCCCCACAGGCCGGAAAAACTCGCGATTGTACCCATAACACTAAACACAATTAGGAAATTAACCCACATCTGTGGATTGGTTATAATCAATTTTAGGCCATGAGAGATTTTGTTATCTGAATTTCCTTTTGGTATTACTAGCTCTTGATTACTGTCCTCTGGATAATCCCGCACAATAAACCATAGCATAAATACAAGAAGAAAAGAAAACACTCCAATTGAGGTCAAAGACACCCGCCAACCCACCAGAGTAACAAGTAGTGCCAAAGGTGCAGATGCCAACATCCCACCGACATTTCCAACTAGGGAAGTCCATCCTGTTAGAGTTGAAAATCTATTAGGAGGAAACCACACTGAAATAATTTTTAAAATAGAAACAAAAATAGTTGCAAAACTGGCCCCCATCAAAAATCGGGAGAAAAATATTACATAAACCGAATTACTGAAAGAGAAAAGGAATGTCGCTAATGTAGCAATTGACATTCCCACTGTGGTAATTTTTCGGGGTCCATATTTATCTGCCATTATGCCCACAGGTATTTGCATAAAGGCATATGCATAAAAGTACATTGATGAAAGATTGCTTAATTGTACACCGGTTAAATTAAGCTCACCAGCTAAATCAGTAGCTATTACTGCGATTGAGTAGCGCTGAATAAATACGATTAAAAATGCGCTACACATAGTACCCCAGATAATCCAACGATATTTGAAATATGTTTCTTGCACCACCTTAATTCCCCTTTATTTTCTGCAAATTTTTTGACAATAATATTTTCCAACTCCACTTTAATTCCAGGTGATACAATACCTATTAGCTCTATCCCCTTTGTAAGCATGGGTCTGTCATAGCTATCATACCTGATTCTTAATATCTCTTCTAAATGTTATTACAAATTATAAGTTTAATCTACCTTTTTTTAATTAAACTTAGGTTCTCGTATTGGCAGTTGATTATATCATCGTATCTCTTTAAAATTTCTAATCTTTTTTTAATAATCACTGGAATTTGATTTTAATTCCCAATTTTAATTTTGCATATACTCTAGATAATTAGCATATGTAATTGGTTGCCCTACGATAAGAAAACCAGGTTCAATATTCATAGTATAATGGGACAAGGTAAAGTGTAGATGAGGACCGGTGGAAAAGCCGGTTGTTCCAACGGTTCCAATCTTCTGCTCCCGCTCAACCATTTCACCAGCATTCACAAAGCTTTCATGCATGTGATAATACACGCTAAATAATCCTTCCCCATGATCAACTACGATGGTATTACCGGTGAGAATTAGCGGCATAGCCAATACTACTTTGCCCCGATTGATGGCTTTAATTTCTGTTCCGGCGGGTGCAGCTATATCCAATCCAGAATGCCTGGAAGAAGTTGGTGCACCATTGACATAACGTGTTTGCCCAAATTCCGTGCTTAGACGACCTTTAGTTGGCAAAACAAAAGGTTCCGTATAATATCTTTCTGGTCCAGATTGTTTCCGAACAGGGGTAAAATATTTAGCAAATTCTTCATATGCAGCATCATTTCTCGTTCCTTGCTCTATTTGCTCATCGATAACTAGATGCTGAATATTGTAACTATGGGCAACTACCTCAATCTCTTGAGAAAACTCAGTACCTTTTTTCTTATTTCCATATTTCACCTGATATCGTCCAGGCTTAATACTGTAATTTGTAGGAATATACCCTCTAATAAGGCCATCCTGTTTATACCAGCGAAACTCCTTATATATGGATTGCTCAAGGAAAATGTCCTCCTGATTTTCCACGTTGTAAACTGAAACCTCAATCATATCCCCCTGAGTAATCCGTTGTTTAGAAAATACAAATTCCTCCGGAAAATCTAATAATACCGGGATATTAATTACAGATTCCCCCCGATAACTCTTAGTTTCATCTTTCCAGGCCATTGTTAATTCATAAGAAAAGTTACCGCTGTTATTTGGAAAAGGCAGTTGATTTAAATCTACCTGTTCTTCAAAAACAACTCTTTCTGTAGCTAAATTTACAACTTTCAAATGGGAATAATCAGGTGCCTTATCGGTTCCCACTTCTAACTTATCATCCCTTGAGAGAATAGTCACATTATCGTTAATTATTGCATCCTTATTAAGATCAAATTTTTGTGTACTCCATTGTCCGTCATGCTTTAGATAGCTCCATTTCTTATCAATTCTATTAAATAGTACCTGGTCTCCGTTAAGGGTTATCTGTAATGCGGGTTCAAGACGATCAGAGTAAATATGGTAGAATCCAGCATGATTGTAGAAGAAATTTGGCTCCCCCACTTTGTAGAAATTAGCCTGATGGTCCTGTAAAAACACAGCTGCATTTTCTGTAAAAATTACAGTGTACCCTCTGGAAAATCCCCAGCTATTATGTAGAACCATTTTATACTGATGAGTAATCTGCTGTGGCTTAAAATCCTCTTTTGTAACCGAGTCTAAGGCTTCACCAAAGTGTGCCCTCTCCTCGGGTGACAGCAAGAAGTAGTCTCGGGTATTGGTTTTTGAAATAGCTTCGGTAATAAGTCGGATATCCATTGCTTTTAGATTTTGTTCATTAAATGTACTGCTAAAATATAAGAAAGTAAAAATGCCTATCACTACTAGTAACAGAATTGATAGTATTATTTTAAATGGTAATTTGTTCATGATGCCTCCCCAAGGCCTAGTCTTTATAAAACCATTTCTCTCTTACTAAACATTATATACTAGCGTGAACTGCTTTTTAAGTAATTTAATAGTAATAAATTAAAACGGGGGCTGTTCTCATACTATGTTGAAATATTAAAGGTACATATCTTTAATAATCTCACCAGCTTTGTTTTTTATTTAAAACATTCTCTTCTGAAATCATAGCATCGGCAATATTGGTAGACGTAATGAGCCATTAATTTACTTCATACGGCCGGTCATTAAGGTTTTTTTGAGCCCCATACTTTTTTGCTTGAATTCGCCAGCCAAACTGACCAAATATAAAATATAACCAATGAGGAACAAATGGTTTAGCCATTAATTTTATTGCTTCCTCCGGAATATGCTTACCGTCCGCAATAGCTGACGCTGTAAGATCCAACGACTTTACTACATTCCTTACCATTCCTCCTAGACTATTTATGGGACGACTGTCAATCGAACCTCCACCACCCAGAGCAAGCCCCCCAGCCCATTCAAAACTTGATGCGTTTGCAAAGTGGCGATAAATGCTAAGAGCTGTATGATTTTGGTGGGCCTCAGGAAAGCCGGAATTACAAATAGCTAACATTATGGGTCTTTTTATATGTTCTCGAGCTATTCTATCGTTACTAATCAACTCCATTGCTTTAGTGACTATTGCTGGAGCACTGTCCAAATATAGAGGGGATGATAGAATCAAAATATCACAATTGTTTATAGCCGAAATCAGTTCATTAATTCCATCTTCTTGTTTTAGTATTTGAATGAGTTTAATCTTCTCTCCTTCAATATCATATTGACGCAATTTATCCAATAGATAATCTCCAACTGCTTCAGAAGTACTTGAGGCTGGTTTCGGGCTGCCTATTAATAATAATGCTCTTTTATTCATTTGACTGCCCCCGCTTCCTTAAGAACTTCAAAAACCTCTTGTCCTAAACCTTGGGCTGCCTCGTTATTCAAAAATACCCTACTTAAGTAAACTGGGCTATGCATATTAATTGCATTCCTCTTAACAAGATACTGAAAAGTATCAATTAACTCTTGTTTGTTTTCGGTTAGGGTACCTATACTTATGACCTTTGGGTAACGTTTGTATCGTGGTTTATGATGCACCTCACCATTAATCTTTTTAAAAAATGGTGAAATAATTGGTATTAAGCGGTCAAGTGCTTTTTTTACTTCGTAAGAATATCCCCCAAAAGTAACTAATGAAACAGAAATAACCAGATCACTCTGTACGACAGACTTGGCTAAGTCTCGTCCTGCATCATTTATTACGCAAATACCAGGTGTTTTTACCCAGCAACCAAAGCACCCGAGGCAACTTTCAATTCTAGTATCGCAAAGCTCTATGACTTCAACTTTGTTATCATGTTTCTCAAGCTCATTGACAAAAATATCACATAACTGTTGAGAAAAGGCATCATCTTTACTTGAACCATTTAAAAGCAAAACTTGCATAATAAGCCTCCTAATTAGTCCCATTCTAATGTTCATTATAAAAGAATTTAATGTTCTATTCCTAATAAATCACTTACCGATTTGTGCTTACGATGTAGCATCCATACTACGATCAGGCCAAAAATAAATGTGGAGGAGGACGTCTCTATCATGTGACTCATGCGAAATATCCAGCACTCCAATACAGGGCAAGATAGGCCATAGCGATAAAGGCCAGCTTTAAAGCCCACTGTTTCACAGGCATGATAAGGGCCGGATTAGACGCTATTTCGTCGTCCTTTCCACGGCTTTTACCCAAAACCCATACCCCCAGTGGAACAAAGAGGAACGCAGCGGGAATACCCATAATAAATAAACGAGGTAAGAGTTGCGCTCCAACCGTAATATTAGTCAGGAAATACCATGTTTCAATCTGCATTATAAATGTCACTGCACCATAATAGGCAAAGGACAATCCTAAGGCTAGTTTCCAGCCTCTCCAGCGGGAGCTTAGAACCAGACCCATCACAAGTAGTGTGTTTAAAATACTAATAACTAAAATACCAGTTACTGCCGATACAAGCCCTGGCTCTGATTTAATATTCGGTATTAATCCAGAAACAGCCTGTGACCCACCGATGAAAAAAACGTTGAACAATACGACAAGTACAATAAACCGAAAAATCCAACCAAAAATGGAAATAGCCCTAGCCCTCATAATTACCCTCCAATAAAACTCAAAATTAATTTTACTTAGCAGAGTACTTAATCTCTCCATCCCTGATAGTCATTAATACTTCCCCAAAATATTGATAGTTGTTAAATGGAGTGTTATTAGATTTAGATAGAAATTTTGATGAGTCAATTATTCCGGTCTTATTCAAATCGACTAAAACAATATCAGCCTTATAGCCTTTTCTTAGATACCCCTGATTTAGGTTTAATAGCTCTGCTGCCTTGCCCGACATTAAAGATGAAAGTTTACGAAGTTCAATTTTATGTTTTCTAACTAGTTCTGTATAGCAGATAGAAAAAGATGTTTCAAGGCCTACAGCACCTGTCAAGCCTTCATTGATATCTTCAGGTGTTTGTGGTGCGTGATCGGTGGCAATTGTATCAATTGTGCCGTCTTTAATCCCTTCTATAAAAATCCTCGTATCTTCCCTTTCCTTTAATGGAGGGTTAACCTTGAATTTTGTGTTGTTTGATGCTAAATGATGTGGTGTAATATCACTAGTAATGTTACTGCTATCTAATTTTAACTGCCTTAGTATTTTTATTGCCTCTTTAGAACTAACATGGGTAAAGTGAATGTTTGAGTTTTTTTGTTTTGCTAATAGTCCACACCGAATGGTTTCTAATTCCTCAGACAATCTAGAATTATCTCTTGATAATTCTCTATCTTCTGCTTGTATAATCAATAATATGTTTTTTTCCTTACAGATATCTAATGCTTTTAAAAATACAGTATTTTTAATATATCCACTTCTTTCTACAACAGCCATCCTTACTCTTGGATCCGCTTTTTCTAGTATTTCAAGGGTATCTTCACCATTATATGTGCCTATAGAAATACTTTGATGGATGTTTAGTAAATCTAGGTTTTCATTTTTGCTGTAGATATAATCCAATGTTTTATTAATAGACCAGTCATTTTTCGAGTCATAAATTAAATTTGCATAAGTATAGCCACCTTTCAATGCGGCTCTTGATCCTGTTATTAAATCTTCTTTATATGTTGCTGCGGGATCTCTAAAATGAACATGCATATCAATAAAACTTGGCATAACACATAATTTACTACCATCTATGCTATAACAACTGTATTTTAAGTTTTGTCCAATATCTTCTATGTAACCTGCTTTTAGATATATGTCACCATTAATATCATTATCCCTATCTACAAGCCTAGTGTTTTTTATTAATATTTCCATCTCTTTTTCCTTTCAAATAAAATCAAGTAACCAATATTATTTAAGAAACACTCCCGATACTGCCTTAGCTGCAGTTCCAAGTTCAACAGCATAGCCTAATTCATACAAGCTCATTTCAACTGCTCCCATGATTGCATAAATGTCAGTTTTGGATATTGAGCCCATATGTCCGATTCTAAATATCTTCCCTGACAGCTTTTGTAATCCACCGCCTAATACTACACCGTAATTTGTTCTAATCACTTTAGAGAAAGCTGGAAAGTCTATCCCTTCAGGCATAACAATAGCAGTAACTGTATCTGATTCATATCCTTTTTCAGAAAAAATTTTTAATCCCATGGCAACTGTAGCAGCTCTGACAGCTCTGGCCAATTGATTGTGTCTATCCCAAATATTCTCCAGGCCCTCTTCTCGAATCATATCTATGGCCTCAACAAGTCCAAAAAATAGACTGGTTGGCGGGGTATATGGAAATTGATAGCTTTCCATTTTACTTTTAACAGCTTTATAATCCCAGTACCATTTCGGCAATTTTGAATTTTCTACTGCCTCCCATGCTTTTTTGCTAACAGTTACTATCCCCATTCCAGGTGGCAGCATAAGTCCTTTTTGGGAGGCACCAATGGCAACATCTATACCCCAATTATCAGTTTCAAGAGGTAAAGAAGCCAAGGAGCTAATTACATCGACGAGGAATAATGCTGGGTGATCCCTTTCTTTTATTACTCTAGATATACCTTCGATATCATTTGTAATTGCAGATGTAGTCTCATTCTGAGGTAAACATACTGCTTTTATCTTTTTTTCTGTATCTTTTTCTAATTCTTTTCTAACATCCTCGGGTTTAATTGCTTGACCCCACTCTTTAGTAATTCTAATTACATTTATTCCATATGTTTCAGAGATTAATGCTACTCTTTCACTAAAAACTCCATTGGAAGAAATTAACAATGTATCGCCAGGTGAAAATAGATTAACTATTGAAGACTCTAATACACCACTGCCTGAACTTGGAAATATTAATATATCATTATCAGTCCTAAAAATCTCCTTGAGTCCTTCTATACTTTTAACCATTATTTCTTTAAATTGCTCTCCTCGATGATTTACCAGTGGCTTTGATAATGCTTTTAGTATTCTATCAGGGACATTTGTTGGTCCGGGTATTTGTAGATAGTTCCTTTGTTCCATTATTTCATCTCCTCGTATAATAGTTTTTGTAAGGTTCTTAGAGATAAAATTCCAGTTATAAACCTTACTAATTACCATAAATTAACTGGGAATATTGTTCTTTGATAATTTTATAAATTTGCATTATCAGAAGTTATTTTGTTTACTTTTAACTGATGCCCGTGTGACAATGTTTATAGGCCATTGAGGTTAGTTCTGTCATCTCCTGTAGGACCTTTGTGGGTCGCTTCTATTTAAGTCAGTTCCCCTGGCCTGGTGTTAGCTTTGAACCGCTGGGTGTTTGTCCGGCTCCCTCTCTCCTGTATGGCAGTTCAAGGAGTCGTGCATAGGGGGTTCCGGAGCGTATTCTAATTGCGAGGATGTTGATGCGCCAGGTACCACGGACATTAGTTAATTCAATGGCCAAAAATTTGTATCAGGAAGGAGGTGATTTCATTGTCAAATTCATTATTGGTAGGTATTGATGTCAGTCTCAACGACAACAAAGTCCGTATCCTCCATCCGGATGGAACCAGTCTTTCAAAGTTTGTTGTTTCAAACTC
>LADT01000012.1 GCA_000961765.1 Clostridiaceae bacterium BRH_c20a
TAGCGTGAAAAATAAACTTAAATTCGGTAAAAAAGGGCGCACTGAACTAAGCCCTTTAAAAACTTAAAAAAAGCTTTAATCTAGGCAACGGAAATGTCAGTAGCTTTTATTAGCCCAAGGGATATCAGAAATTTCGCTGCTTGTTTAATGGCTTTTTCTTTCTGCTTGTCCTGCATTTCTTGTGGCATATCAATTTTATACAAGTCGGTTGGATTCCACACTTCGCCGGTAACAAACATATTGTAAATAGCTGTAAGTATCATCCTTGCTATAGCAATAATTGCTCTTTTTTTGCCTCTCCTTTTACAAATGTGTTCATACTTGATTTTGTAGTAAGGAGATTTATCCGATTTCACGGCTGCATGAGCAACTTGTACTAATGCAGGTTTGAGGTAAATACCGGCACGTGTAATTCGGACAGATTTCTTCTTACCAGCAGATTCATTGTTGCCAGGCGTTAGTCCTGCCCAGCAGCACAAACGCTTGGAGTTGGTAAATTGAGACATATCTGTGCTAATCTCGGAGATAATGGTGATTGCGGATGCTCTGTTAATTCCGGGAATGGTACAGAGAAGTTTAATTGCACCGTCATAAGGTTCGACCAACCTATCAAGCTTTTCGTCCAGCTCAGCGATGGATTTGGTAACGTAGTCAAGGTGGGAACGAACCATTATGATACGCTCTTTTTGTGCCTGAGTCATTTGGTATCCTTGAATCGATTCAACCACGGTATCTGCTTTCTTCTTCAATGATTTCTGGAGAAGAGAAGTACAGTATTCAGGATCGAAAGTATCGGAGGAAATCAGATAGTCCGTGATGAAAGTGGCAGATTTGCCAAACATGTCGGAAACGACAGCATCAAGGGCTACATTACAGACGGTAAAAGCATTTTGAAAACGGTTCTTTTCGCTGCTACTACAAGAAACAAGTTTAGAACGATAGCGAGTGTATTCACGGAGAATACGGATCGGTTTTTCAGGGATATAACTTCCGGGAACTAAACCAAGACGAAAAAGGTCACCAATCCATTTGGAATCTTTCTTATCATCCTTATTTCCTTTTACAGCCTTTACCCATTTGGGGTTGGCAACGATAACACGGATGGTATCTTCCAAAAGATTATAGACAGGGACATAATACTTTCCGGTGGATTCCATACACACATCATAGCAGTTGTTGTCAATTAACCACTGCTTGAATTGGAGAATGGATTTGTTAAAAGTTGAAAATCTCTTTTTTGAGTAATGAGGGATAATCCCCTGTGAAGTAATAAGTGTGGCGACGAGAAAGGTCTTATGCACATCGACACCACAACAGATAGGATAAACAACTTTCATGGCACAGCCTCCTTTCATAAATGGGGAGGAAGACATTGACTGAACCATCACACATTTAACTAAGAGCTAAAACAATGATTAGCGTGCGGTCTTATAGAACCACTTATTTGTGCTTGAAAGATGACTCTTACACTGGTTTTTATACTGTTTTGAACTGAGAAGTAATCTACGACTCACCTCACCGTGCTTTGTAGTGTATCTTCTCCCTAATCTAATCATAACCAAGTAGTGAAAGACACACACAATTTTTCATTACTATTTGTGCCGCCAGCGTAGCGGCGGAATGGAGGTTTTTATGAAAATTACAGCTATTGAAACCGTCCAGCTACCACAGCATCCACGTCATATTTGGGTTTTAGTACATACCGATGAAGGCCTTACTGGCATAGGTGAAGGAACAGACAAGCCTGAGCTTACAAAAACCGCGATACATAATTTCTGTGCAGAAATCATTCTCGGCAAAGATCCTTTAAGAAATGAACAGCTTTGGCAAACGATGTATAACAGTGCAAACTATACAGGTTATAGTGGAGCTGAAATGCGAGCTATTGGTATGATAGATATGGCCCTTTGGGATATTAAGGGTAAAGCTGCTAATATGCCTGTTTACAATCTCTTTGGCGGAAAAAACCAGGAAAGCTTGAAAGTCTATAACACTTGTATCAGCTACGGAAATATCCGTGACCGTGAGCTTTTCCTTAACGATGCAGGTGAGCTTGCCCAGTCACTTCTTGATGAAGGCGTTACAGCAATGAAAATTTGGCCTCTTGACGCTTTAAGTGAAAAATACAACGGTCAATATATTTCCCGGGACGCTATCAAAAAAGGCCTTGAGCCTTTCAAAAAAATTCGCGATGCTGTTGGCAGTAAAATGGAAATTGCATTTGAAGGGCATTCATGTTGGAATGTTCCTATGGCAATACGGGTAGCTCAGGAGCTTGAACAATATGATCCAATATGGTTTGAAGACCCAATTCTTGTTGATAATGTTGGGAGCTACAGATACCTTCGTGAAAACATCAACATTCCGATCCTGGCAAGTGAACGTCTCGTTACAAAATATCAATTCCGTGCCCTGCTCGAACAAAATGCTTGTGATATTATAATGTTTGATGTTAGTTACGTTGGCGGTATAACAGAGGGTAAGAAAATTGCCGCAATGGCTGACGCTTACCACCTGCCTGTTTCTACACATAATTGTGGTAGCCCAGTATTGACAATGGTTTGTGCCCATCTTCTTGCAAGCTGTCCCAATGCAACTCTTATAGAGACAGTGCGTTCACTATACAAAACTTACAGCGATACAATCACAGATGTTAAGGTAGATATCCGTGATGGTCACCTATACCTAAGTGATAAGCCTGGTCTTGGTATTAATTTGAGAGAAGACGTTCTTAACCATAAAGATACAATCCGTGTTCGTACAGAGTCCGTTAGAAGTGATCAGATGTTTGCAGTGGTAGGCGACCCATGGGCTCAGTCCCCTGGCGATGATAAAGCTGGCAAGATCGAAATTAAAGTAGACTAATTATCCTTTTACCATAATAGCATCTTACCTTTAATTAAACAGCCCATAATAAATAAGCCTAGGCTTATTTATTATGGGCTGTTTCTCTTTTTAGAAAGCAGCAAGAGAATATCTTTTTACCCCTTTTTGAGCAAGTTACGAACCGCCTTTATTTATCCCTATCATTCTAACTTTAATAGCTGTAAGGCTTCAGTTTCTGTAAATGTATAATCTATTAACTCATATTCCTTATCACCTGTTTTTTTATAGCAGTAATAGCTTATCATTTCGGAACAGCGTAGTTTACCAGCAACTTTTGCTATAACATAAGTGTTTTCTTTGTAAAAATTCAGCTCATCAATTTTGGCTATAAATAGAAATTTAATGCTATCATATACATCTTGAACTTGGAAGCTGGGGGGTGGAAGCTGGGGGACGGTTCGTGCGCTTCCTCGATTATCTCTGTTAACAGTAGTCTCTCCAACGTCAATGAGCTCTACCTATGAGAAGCTTCTTAGCTTTTCACAGTATTATTAATTATGCTGGGATTCATGGTTCATGATTGCTAATTCCTAATTATTAGATATTCTTCTTAATATTTCTATTACCTTCTACAAAATTCTCGTATAATTCGACATTAATAAGGTCCCTAAAGGTCTACAATATTAGTATTTATTAAAAATTCATTTTAATCAAAGACTTTAAGACGATAGCCGAGCTTTAGATAGCTCTCAACTTTTTTGAGCACCGAGGAATTTAGTATCTTTGGTCGTTTAATTAGAAGGGCATTAACCAACCCCTTGTTTAGCAACTTGGCACATTGGACAGTATCTGTTCCTAAAAGAATTTTATAAATAAAAAGTAGTTAATAAAAATGTACTAGAATTATGATACAAATGGTTTTGTGTAGTGGACAAATGCATTAAAAAAGAGTAAAATATGTAATATACCTAATATTAAGTTCCAATAAGACGAGAAATATGAGGACTAATCATTGTCAGGCATTGGATTCATGATGCTACTTATATTATCTTTTCAAAACAAAGTAAAAGTATGTTGAGAATAACTTAAGAGGGTGGTTTATTTGTCAAAATTCGCAAGACGTATGACAACAATGGAAAAATCGGCAGCAGTTATCCGAGGCTTATTCGGAAATATGAATGATCCAGAAATCATTTCCTTTGGGGGAGGTGCTCCCGCAAAGGAAGCTCTGCCCATTGATATTGTCCGGGAGATTACAAATGAAGTCATGAGGATTGATAAAAGAGGTGTTGAAGCTCTTCAGTACGGTAGTGTTATGGGATTACCAGACCTTCGGGAAATTATTGTTACCGATTTGTTGGCACCTAAGGGTGTTAAAGGAACCGTCGATAACGTTATGATTACCAACGGTGGTCTAGAGCCTATGAATTTGGTATGTCAATTATATATTGAACCCGGTGATGTAATTTTGGTTGAATCACCCACCTTTGTTCACTCCGTTGAAATATTTGAAATGTTTCAAGCCAAATGTATTAGTGTAGACATGGATGACAACGGCATGATTCCAGAAGATTTAGAAGCAAAAATCATAAAACATAAACCGAAATTGGTGTATGTCGTTCCCACTTTCCAAAATCCCACAGGTAGAACTCTCTCTCTAGATAGAAGAGAAAAAATTGCTAAGTTGGGTAGCAATTACGATGTTATTATTTTAGAAGACGATCCGTATCGTGATATACGATACAGCGGAAGGGACTTAGCGCCTATTAAGGCCTTTGATGAAACGGGACATACTATTTTAGCAAGCAGTTTCTCCAAGGTCTTCTCCCCTGGCAGCCGACTTGGTTACGTCCTGGCTAATGATGAATTGATACCAAAATTATTTGATTCTAAGACAGCAACCAACTCCCATACATCTACCTTATCCCAGGTAGTATGTGCTGAATTCTTTAAGCGGGGATACTATCCCCTTCATCATAAGAAAATTTGTGATTTGTACCGGGAAAGAAGAGATGTAATGATTGAATCCATTGATAAATTCTTCCCAGAAGGAACAAAAAGAACCTTCCCAGATGGGGGCTTATTTACTTGGGCAGAGCTTCCGGGCGATATTAATACCACTGAGTTGTTGCTTGAATCCATCAACAAACCCGATGTAAAGGTTTCATATATTGCTGGTGAGAGTTTCTTTATCGAGGGTGGTGGCATGGGGAATAACTGTATGAGAATAAGTTTCGGTGGTGTTACTCCTGAACAAATTAGAATTGGTGTTGAAAAATTAGGGAACCTGATTTGCTCTAAATTAATCTCCTTTCCAAAATTAAAAATTGTAAATGGGTAAATAATTCAGCAAAACTCTCATGCTCTATACTTAATAGTTTATTTCTGATAAAAATATAATCCCCATAAAAATCCCTCAGAATATTAATCTGAGGGATCTTGTTTTGCGGGAACTATTTAATGAATGATGAGCTACTCCTCTTTTCGCCGATAAGTAGAAGGTAATAAGAGTCTTGCTTTACTTTTTTGGAATTTAATCGTATTTCTTTTTATCTTGTTTTTAAGCAAGTAACTAACAGTACCTAATTGTTCCAAAAAAGTATTGCAAAATCCTTATCTTTTGCATATAATGTGACCATATAGTCATATGACTATATGGTCACATTATATGATAGGAGTGATTAAATGCCTAAAGATACCTTTTTTAATTTATCGATAGAAAAAAGACAACGTATTATTGATATGGCTATAGATGAATTCGCTAAGTACTCTTATGATAAGGTCAGTATTAGTAAAATTGTAGATAAGGCAGAGATTGCAAAGGGAAGTTTTTATCAATATTTTGAGGATAAAAAGGACTTATATAAATACCTATTGCTCAATGTAATAGTTGAAAAAAAGGTGAATTATTTATCACATTTTACATTAAAAATGCAGGAAGAAAGCTTTTTTGAGGTTTTAAAAGCCCTTTATATTGCAGGTATAAATTTTGCGAAGGATAATCCTAAACTTGCTGAAATCAGTGATCACTTTACTAAAAACACTGATGACAACCTTAAAAAAGAAATCTACGATGGTTCAATTCCGAAAAGCAATGCCCTTTTAGAGGGATTACTATTAAAGGGAATAGCCAAGGGGGATTTGA
Organism: Clostridiaceae bacterium BRH_c20a; assembly: GCA_000961765.1. Lineage (GTDB taxonomy): Bacteria > Bacillota > Peptococcia > Peptococcales > BICA1-8 > BICA1-8. Next base: position 5,972 of record LADT01000012.1, read on the forward strand.
ATCCGGATATAGATATTAAGTTGACGGCTTATATACTAACTTCCTTAACTATTTCTATTGGTGAATATTTCATCAAAGAATTAAAAGTAGAAGATGATATGGAAATTATGACTTTGATAGATAATATGCTACTGATATTTGAAAAGGGAATAAAGAATAAAGGTTAACTTAGGAGGGAGGAAATAAATAAATGAATTACTTTAAATTTTTGGCTTTAATTTTTGGGTTAGCAGCTTTTTTAAAGCCTTTTTACATGCACCTACTGCCCTGGGATGAAAATACCTTTTTAGCTAAAGCCTATAATAAAAAAAGACCTGGATGGATCATACCCGTTGTTACATTTGGTTTATTATTGGTAGCTTTCACATGGTATAAATATTTAACCACTGATATCCCATACTCAATAGTAATAACAATATTGTTTTCTTTGACAGCGGTAAAAGGTCTAACTCTACTTTTCAAATATGAACTGTTTCAACAATGGGTAGCAAAGATGTTAAAGAAAAATAAAGGCAGGGAGATCGTTCTTCTCGATATTGGAACTGGTATTTTTGGTTTTATTATTGTTCTTCTAGCGATCTTTGTTTATTAAATTCTCCCCATACCTATAATACCCAGGGTAGCACTATCACTATGTACATCATATCCAAAGAACCGTTCCTCGGGTCCATCCACCCAGTGACCTTTTTTTATATATTGATCCAGTTCTGTGATTCTCCTTGCTGCGTCACGATTGTGTCTTTCCTCATCTAACTATAGCTGGTTGAGGATGGTTAAATGGTAGAAATACGAGCCAAAACTATTTCGGAGCACTATTTAAGGCGTTTTCTATTGCTTTCAATATTACTTTACTACTTGAAGTTGCACCAGCGACCATATCTACCTCCAAGGACTGGGCTTCTACAACTTTACTTGGCAATATTTCCGCTGGAGTTCCTCTGCCATTTTTATGTTCTACCAGTTTTATTCCTTCTATTCTATGGTTCTTTACAGTCAGTTCCACTTCAGCAGAAACCCACAGTACTTCATAACTACCTGTATAAGTCCCATCGGCTACTTTAGAAACATTAACATTTGCTATAGTTATATCATTTACCTGTTTTTCATATGTTTTCAAGTCAGTGTATGCCTTAACACCCTTTGACCCAAAGTAACCTCCTAAAATAACCACCACTAAAACAACTATAATTATTACTTGTTTCTTTTTCATATTATCTACCTTTCTCAATTTGTTTAATAGTTACCATATCATTGAACCTAAACCACACATTTTTTATATTTCAGTACCAAACTTTTTATTATCCAGTTTGCATATATGCTTGATTGCCTTCCGACCTGAAAGAGCATTGACAAAAAGGGCACCTGCGGAAGTAGCCCATACGCCAACAAAATAAAAATTAATTAGGCCAGGGACCATCATGCCTGAATTTTTGAACAAGCTATCTATCATATTCAATAATTGATTTTTCCATAAGTCCTCCCAATTAACTCAAATATTAAGTTTTTCTTTTCCGTTTACCTCTCACAAAGGAACTCAATAAGATTAAATATTTTTTTTGTATATTGTGCGATATCTTCTCCGTTTGCTTCCCTAAGCATTAATTCCCAAAAAATTGTCAGGGCAGTATATTGGTAAATCATCCCCAGCATTTCCGGATTATTATTTTTTATCATCCCTTTTTCGTGGGCGATTTGAAAAACCCGTTTATAAAACTCGGAGGGTGCTTCAATGATACCCTTTAGAATAAAATTCAAGGCTCTTTCGTCTCTAAATTGCTCCATATAAATAATTTTTCTAATTTTAATCATAAGTGGTGTATTTTTCTGTCTTAGCATAAAAGCGTGGTGTTGAAGAAAACCCGAAAGATCCATGTGATTGAGGCCCTCTTCAATAGTTTCTAAAGAGAAACTGGTTTTTCCAATCTCATCATAGAACAATTCCAAAATAGTATTTAATACATCCTCCTTGTTTTTAAAATGATTATATAAAGAACTTTCCTTCACCCCTACTTCTTTAGTAATATCTCGAACAGAAACCCCAGTGTAACCTCTTTGAGCGAAAAGCTCTATTGCAGCTTCCAGGATTCTATCTTTGGTATTCTTTTTTGTTAGACTAGGATTATGTTCTAACAATTAAGCCATACCTCCATTCCCCATTAACAATTGTTAGCTTCATACCAATTATAACTAACGTTTGTTATTTTTGCAATAGTTTTTACTTTATAAATTTTCATCTATAACATTACATTTGCACTAAAAAAATCTGTGATACATTGTAGCAGCTAATTTATTCATCAAAGTAGGAATAATATAGTTTTTGCAACTTATATAACAAAAGATAGACCGATTATCGGCCTATCTCTTTGTTGCGTTATATGGTTAAATTTCGTTAAATTAATTTAATATTTTTCTGTAACTACCCCTAGTGAAGATGTCTTAATAAATGATAATTCATTAAGTGCTTTTAAACTTTCAACATCACCTGTAACAACAACTCCCCAAACATTAATATTCTCATGGGTTATTCCACCATCTTCACCTATGGTGTTATTATAAACCCGTTCAAATTCAAATTTAAACCTTGAGTCATATTTCATTCCGTTTTTCAACGCCCAGATAAAGTGCTGCAGAGGATCATCTAGTGGCTCGCCATTATTATTATAAGCTTTAATACCATAAGCAGTATGCTCGGAACGTATTCTATTAATATGTTCAAGTTCATAAATTTTTCCATCAGATTCGTGCAGCATTTTTCCCTTGCTTGCATCTTGTTTTTCCTGCTCATTTAAATCATCAATCCAATACCATGCTACAGTTATATCATCCGGGAACATATCATTAACTGCCTCCAAGCTATAAGCTTGATCAAAAGAAATAGCATATTCCATGATTTTATTAGGACCCATATTTTCTAGTAATTTTAAATCATCTTTATATTTAAGATAATCTATAAAAGGGTAGAAGAATAACATTTCTCTTTGACCTAATTTATTATATCTCTGAAATTCTAAGTCCTCTGTATCCCAGCTTGGCGCTATTATTAGAGGTGAGCCGGAACCTATCCAATTACCCCTTTCATTGCGAAAAAGACCATAACTATATTCTCCTTCGCCGCTGTATACTACTTTACCTTCGATAATTTTGTAAGTGGTATACTCATTTTTCCCACCTAAAATATTATGGTATCTAGATACTTCCCCAATATATTTATTAGGTGCAGAAATTTCATTAAAACTATCTACAGCAATTTGGGTTGGCCATTCCAATTTATAGTTTATATTTCTATTCGCAATCGAACCTGCTACCAAGATAACTGCCATTACAGCAACACTAACTAATGCATTTCTAAGAATAGAGTGCCACTGGGCTTTTTTAATGGCCTTTTTAAGTTTGGTATTTTTAAAGTTATCGAATAAGCTATCTAATTCCTTTTCATCATTTTGTTCAGCATTTTCGTATTTATTTTTATCCAATGTCTAATCCCTCCCAAATTTCTTTAAATTTATTTCTAGCTCTATAAAGATAAACTTTTATTTTTTCTTCCTTCATATCAAAAATGCTAGCTATATCTCTATAAGACAAATCCATCACATACTTAAAAACTAGCAACTCCTTATAAGATGGTTTTAGTAAATCCAAAGCTTTCTCAATATATCTTCTCTTTTCTTCTATTAAGACATTATCTTCCGTGCTTTCATTGAATATCTTTAGATATTCTAAATCACTAAAAGAAATATTATTTTGCTTCTTTTTCTTATTGTATAAGTTGTAATAATTATTAATAGCTACTTTAAAAAGCCATGCTCTAATTTTATTTTTATCAATAGAATCAATGTTTTTGAAAGTCATGTATATAGTTTCTTGAACAATATCTTCGGTATCTTCTTTTGAAGCTCCCATTTTTTTTAGATATTTATACACCAGCTTTACTTCTTCCAATATAAGCTGCTCTAATGTTTCATCTCTCATTTTCCACCACCTTGATTAGACACCTATCTTAACCGGTTAAAATGCTTTTTGGTTATTAATAACTTTCATAATATATAACAAATAAGTTCTCAAAAAGTATACAATATTTTAAAAAAATACTTGAAACAATATCAAATCAAGGAAAACACCGTATATGTGGACGCGGTTGTCGATATACGCCAGGACTCTGGCTGGTTATTGTCCTGAAAGAGCTGTGCATAATATAAAAAGATAACCCCACTAAGGAGTTAACTTTTTTTGGATGATTAAAGTTTTCCTAACCTAATTTTATTGCCTTTTTATAACAGGTATCCATATTTCACTTTTAAATGTTGGTGAAGTAACATCTTTATGCTCATTCCACAGGATTTCAGGCCCTTCTATTGACTCATAGTTAGAAGATGGAAACCATTCGGAATAGGTGCGTCCCCAGACATTCTGCAGGGTATCAGGGAATGGTCCGACTGCCGTAAATACAGCCCATGTTGTGTCAGGAACTTCAAGTTGTGTTAGGTCATCTGGACATTCCTTAGTTGTTACTATCCTATATAATGATCAAGCTCCCCCTTTTCCTCCATTCGCCCTTCAGAGAAGTTGGTGGATGCACTAAGCAATCCCAACGGTTCGACATTAGAAAGATTCTTGAGTTTACTTATCATCCCATAATTTAAACTCTCCCACATAGAGGCAATCTCTTAGAGTGAACGTCAAGATAATCAGTAGAACAAACTAAAGCCGATTTACTCTATTACTTTAAATATATATATCTATCTAAACCTTTAACCCAACCGGACCACGCTTCATTGGCATCGGTATTATTCTTAACTTGGTTAAATTTATCTACATGAACATCAATCATATCTGCATAATGTAAAAGCATTGCTTCGATAAATTTAGGTTTTTTCGGAGATTGCCATTCATATTCTCCATGATGACTCACAATCATATGGATAAGTTTAATCTTTATATCTTGTGGGAATGCCACAATTCTATCAATACTTCGTTGTACTATATTTACTCCTAGTACTAAATGCCCTATTAATCTTCCTCCATCGGAATACTCAATCTTCTCATCATAGACTAACTCTTCTATCTTCCCTATATCATGTAATAATGCACCGGTTATCAATAAATCCTTGTCAATATTGGGATAAACACCAGCTAAGCTATCTGCAACCTTTACTACCCCTAAAGTGTGTTCTAAAAGTCCCCCAATATAAGCTTGATGGTGAAACTTAGCCGCCGGTGATCTGGTAAAGCTTAGATACAAATCTTCATTAGTAAATATCAGTTCTAATAATTCTCTCATACTGCTATTTTCAATCGAGCTGATTACTTCCTTAAGCTCATTTTGCATTTCATTTATATCTCTATTTGATACCGGCAGAAGATCTTCAATAACATAGCTCTCGCTAGGAGTAATAGATGTAATATTTATTTGAAAGATATCCTTGTAGCGGCTTACTTCACCTTCAACGTGAACAATATTTTTATCATTGAGCCTTGAAAAAATATCCTCTGCCGTTTCCCATAGCCTTCCTTCTATTTCCCCAGTCCTATCCCCTAAGATAACATGCAAAAACCTACCTTTCTTATTTTTAAAAGGTAACAATTGTTTTTGTTTTACAAGAAAGGTAGCAGAAATTTTGCTACCCTCCTCCAGCTCACGAATATATATTCTTTCCATAATAATCAGCCTTTCACTTAACTTTTTCTATAACTATCCCTTTCCATAAGTTGATAATTCGTCTCTAGCTTCTTAATTTCCTTTAAAAAACTTCCTATTATTAGTGACCATGCTATACATGAATGGACTGATCGTATTATTGAAAATGTAGCAAAGGAAAGGGATACAAAGGTAGAGGAGGGTTATGCTCCACCCCCACTTTCAAGAAGAATATTACCAACAAATTTCTGAATGTTAGATATTGAATTGGTGTTGCAAACAAGGGTGGAATTAATTTGCCCTTACGCGTAGTAAATTCAGCGTCATATTTAAACAAGAAAAAAATAGCCTTTGGCTTATTATTCCAAGGCTATACAATACCTTCAAATTCTTTTTTAGCTATGTAAAATAAATTTACATATGACTTTACTTCAAATTCTCTCCTTTTTATTTATTCTAAATAAACATAAACTATTAACACTCTTCTTTTGCCCACTTGCAATGGGTAACCGGTTAAAACAGTAAATGTCTTACTAAACCAATTTTCATCTATTATCCTCATCCCTTAGTATGAACCTTTATACTTTTTCAACTATATTAAATATAGTTCATCTAATTCTACTGTTCAGCAACAAGAACATAAAACCTATCTACTACCCTCTATTTATTGATACTATTTCTATTGCGCTAATTACGCTATTTGTGGTCAGTTCTTCTGTATCAATACTAAATACCAACATATGATTCTCTTCCAAGACAAATGCATATCCTGACGGCCAATACGAATTTGTATCATCAAACTTATTATATTTGGAAGAATAGTAATCCAATACTTTTATCGCATTGTCCCCAACCTTATATCCGTCTTTTAATGAGAATTCCGAAGAATCTGTCCTTAAACGTCCAATACGATTTGCATAACCGACAAAAACATCAAGAGAATTTATATCTGAAAAAGGTCTATATATAGGGTCAGAGATTTCTTTACTTTTATTATCTGGGAACTGATATATTCGGCCATTTTCATAAATAAGATAATAATCACGATCTAACAAGCCAATAAGCGTTTCTATCCTATCTCCTACTTTGAATCCACCTAATGACTCAAGACCATTTCCATAATCTTTTGATATATACTCATCGTTTTCATCAACTTTTACTAAATCTGTACGCTGCACATATCCACTGACCCCTCTACTATCCAGAACGAGACACCAATTTTCCTGTTTTTGTTTTCCCAATAGAGCAACTTCATTAATCAATTCAACAATTACAGGTTTATAATTCTCATATACAAAGGGTGCTTCTGAGTTCGGATATATCCTCAATGGCTCCTCACCTATATAGCGTCTGATTCCACTTGTAACCGGATATTTCATTCCATTGTACCTTTGTATGAATGAATTACTTTCATTAGTTCTTTCATCTGTTTTCTCTGTCATAGTTTTCTGAGGACTGGTTAGCTCTTCGTATTCACTTATTAACTGTTGGTGCTCTTCGTTTAGTTTATTATAGTCTGTATACAGAGTATTAAATTTGTTGTTCTGCTCCTTTAAAATAAAACCAAAAACTACAATTATCAAAGTAAGTAGGACAATAGAAGCAACTAACACTGAATTCCCCTTTCCCTGCAAAAATAATTTCCCCTTTCTTTTGGTCTTTTTCACCTCTAAATGAATAACCCTTACTTAACCCTAGACTACACTCCGTTATGCCATTTTACATAATGGAATAGTCACTCTTTCATTTCTCATTTAGCATTTCAAATTCTGCTCTAAATGCTGTTTTCCGGGAATACATTTTTTTATAATGTTCTATTACCGCTATTCTCCCATGCGGCTTCCCATTTGACTCCAATGCTTCACCTAATGCTGCTATCAGTACAGCCGCCTTATAATAGCTTTTTCGGTGACCTCCTCCTACAACGGCCTTTGTCCTTATATCCACTTCTTTTCCTAGCCATTCAGCATACTTCCCATGTTGCTCATTCGTTAAAACTACTTTTTCCTTCCAGCTAAAAAAACGATCCGCAAAGCTCTTAATATCGTCTTTCTTGAATCCCAACCTATATTCTATCCCATCTATCAACCGCTGTCCGGCTTTTGTAAGCTTTTTATTCTGATTCAGCAGCAAAATAAAAAGTGGAACAGTAACCCCTTTAAACTTGCTGCTCCAGCCTAATTCGGTTTTATCCTTTTTACAATCTTTAAAAATGTAATCAAACTCACCATTAAAAAACCTGATGACTTTTTTATGATCCTTTGAAAGATAATTCTCAAGCAGCTGTTTATTATGATTCCCTTCCCACACAGGTCTTTCCGGTAGTGCATTTGCATACTTCGCCGCTTTGTCTGTAATGTCTTGATAATCCGAAAGTTCAAATAACCGCAAATAGTTGTTCAATGTTGATTCGGCACGAAAAGCCACTTCATAGCATTCTTTAATTATATCCGCATGTCCCAGCTGTTTAGCAGCCTTCACTGTTAAATCCGCAATTTTCCCCCGGACAACCAGATTTTCAGGAAGTATGCCAATAGATTCCAACCCCAGCTTTTCACATTCAATCTCCTTTTTTTCATTCAGTAGCTGCTGACAAGCATATTCAAATAAAACTGGATGTTTCGCCGATACTTCTTTGGCTGTTTCGCATAAACGGTCGATGCCCCCTTGATATATACATGCATCCGACAGCAAGTCTCCTGCCATGTCTCCATCTGTATTTTTCAGAAAAGAAATCCATTCCTCCATAAATACATCTATCCCTTTAAGCTCTTCCGGGCCTACAATAAAAATCTCTTCTACTTTTATGCCCTTACACATACCCCACGAAAAATACCGGTATAGTGCAGCTGCCCTTTCCTCACCTTCAGCAGCCTGATATTTTGCATACATCAAATTCAGGGCAATCTGCTTTAAATCCAGGCTTACCAGTTTTTCTTTTACAAGCTCCTCTAGTTCCAGCTCATTCCACTCTTCCGTATCGCTGTCCAATGCCTGAAACGGCATACTGCAGAGCCAATCATATAATTCTGAGGCCTGCTGGTATTCCTTTTGAAACAGCAAATCTTCAGCTACTTGGAATGCTCTTGAAAGTTCTGTTCCTATTCCAAAAACATCAGAATACTCATACGAATAATCGCTATCCCAATAGCTTTCTCCATATTCTTCATAGCCGCTGCACTCAAAATAAATTTCCTGTTCTTCTATTTTTCTGCACCAGTCCTCTATCTCCTTTTTTGCAGAAGTAACAGGACAATAAGCTTGTTTTTCCTGTAAGGAGTTTAAAAATGCAATTCTTTCATTCTCTTTTGTGGTTCTGGCCAGATTATGTATCCATTGATTTTTTTTTATTTCAGACATAATGGCTAGCTTTTCATCGACTGCTTTCAAAAATTCACTATAATTCATTGCTTTTCTAATCACTCCTTCTTTTTCTTTGGTGACGGGGACGTTCCATTCCTGCCAGCCAAAAGCAACATTTTACCTCTTAAACAAGAGATAAAATGTTGCTTTTATCATGTATTGTTTGGTTAATTTAGATGCAGGCTATTATTATTTGATTTTGCCATCTGTTATAGTATATTTTCATACTTCTGTGAACCATAAAGCACGCGCATAATAATAACCTGTTTTCCTATCTCGTCTATCAGATGAAAGACAATATAATTTTTAACAATCAACTTGCGGTAGCCACGGCCTCTTAGAATATCGTCCTGCACAGGGCTACCCGAATAAGGGAATTCCTTGAGCCGCATGATGGAGATTTCAATATCATCCATCAGGTCATCGGCAGCTTTTGGAGCAACCAAGTGCTTTAAAATATACATGTACATCCTATCTAAATCATCCTCAGCGATTGGTGTGAATTTTAACTTATAACTGCTTTGCATGTTTTTCCCTCAAACGATTGAACACCTGCTCTCCCTCCAACAGGGGAACTCCTTCTGCAATCTGCTTTTCGGCTTCGCCCAGCTTTTTATATACCTCCACAAGCGCTAGCTGTCTTTCATAGGTTTCCATGCTCATAATTACTAAATCACCATATCCGTTTTTTGTGATGAACACAGGTTCAGATTGACTGTGGCAGATTTCTGAAATTTTACTTGTATTCCTTAACTCAGCTATAGGTCTTATTTGTGGCATTAGCCCATCCCCTTTGCTATAATTGCAACATAATTATAGCATAATTATAGCATAATTATGTTTGTTTTCCAAGCACAATATATGTTCAGATAGTACATGCACTATTTTATACCAAAAACGAAAGCTCATAAAATAACTTTAAATAATGTTCCTTCATCAAATAATCAATTGCCTCCCAAAGTTCCACCTAAACCTTCTTATGTTAATTTGCTTAACTCCTCTAATGTATCTCGATTTTCTTCATTGATTGTATCCATCATTTTATTTTGGTTTTCCTTTTCTTTTGTTTTCAGAAACTCAACGAAATCTATAACTTCTTTCTTCTTACCTTTTGGCAGATCTTTAAAATCTCTTAATAGCTTATCTGCTAAACTCATTAAAGACACCTCACTCAAAGCAATATATGATTTTATTATATTCCTATAAAGGAAATTACTACAACATACTATATCGCTAATCCAAAACGCATCACTTCTAAGCTAACTTACAACGTTATGATAGCTAACGTTTGGCACTCGCAACACCTAGAGCCTTAGCTAGCTCTTAGCTTAGGCTCGCAGGTGTGGTGCTGATTTGCCCAATACATTCGCTTCTCCACCCTTGCGCAGAGTGCGGTGTTATGTGGTGTGCCTCAACTTTTAAATATTTACATGCAACTTTTCTGGTTAGCGATGTCGGGTTATCCCAAAATGATTACTTCCGATGCCCGCTAAGCCTCTGTTACACGATGCATGGACAGAATCACATGCACTGATTGTTTTGATTATTCTCTGTATTCACCTGATTGCCAATTATTGATTCACTTTCTTTTGTAAATAAAGAAATAATTATGTACCCCGAGAAAATAGCAATAAACTTAAATATACTGCTACTTGCTAATATATAGAACATTAATTTTTGTATCATCTGTGGCCACATTATTCCCAAGTATGTACTTTGACCCATAACCATAACTATTAACAAAGGTAAGCCTAAAACTAACAATCTTTCCTTATTCATCTTCCAATAACCATCTTTTTTTAACTCACAAATGAATCCCAAACTTCCAAGAAATAATCCAAAAATAAACAAACCTAATATTTCGACCGAAGCCCCTAAAGCCATATAACCAAAAGTTCTACTTATCAAATCCTGCATATATTGATTAGCCCAGTCAATAGAGTTTACTAGGACTATGAAGACGACCAAAAACCCGATTTGCTCGCCATATTTTCTCATACCTTTGCCCCCTTCCCCAATAAAGTCAGCTAATAAACGAACTGATCTCACCCAATGTGTCGTATAACTACTATCTCTGACATAGTGTCGTGAATGCGCTAGTATTTTATGAATATTGCGACACTATACCGTAAATATCATACTATCTTTTTTTAGAATTTGTAGCTGTTTATTAACCTAGCAATCTAATGGACTTTGAATCCTATTAATATTTTTCTCGCTAACATGGGTACAAACTTCTGTAGGTTTAGAACTTTTATTCCCTAGCAATTCTAGAATATATCTTAAATCAGTTCCCCCTCTAATGAATTAACTAAGAATTAATTGAATACTCTACTTTTTCCTATTTATTCTTCGCTGAGACAACTTTTTCCAAATTACACGTATTCGATCAACTTCTTCTTTACTAAATCCATGATGATTTATTAGCAACGCTTCATCTACAATATCAAGAACTTTCTCAATTTCTCTTTTTCTGATCAACTCATCAATTTGATTAAAATCAATTGAAAAGTTATCAAAATTAGGCATCTGGATTTCTACAGTTTCTGATGGCTCAAATGTCATTACACCACCACCATAACTTCGGCCAGTCACCTCAGAAAATGCAAGAGTAAGAGAGTTTAAGAATGAAACAGCAGCTAATCTTTTGTCGACACCATCTTTAAATCTAACTCGATGAATAGTATCTGTTGATGATGCTCCTGTAGCATTAAGAATAATTTTGGGATATTCTCCAACCTGTCTTAATGCAAAGGCATCAGGTACCCATCTTGATGGCGTTATATACCATCGTTTTCTAATTCGAGTTTTATAACCTTGATGGAATCCTTTTTCTTCTCCGTACTTAATGTATTTTTGGCAAACATCTGGTAACTCATCAAAATCTTTATCTGGCGGTAAAAATAAATAAATTGCTTTTTGTGCTTTGGAATTCTCTTGAAAATCTTTTTCTGAAAAAGTTATACCTTTCAATTGATTAGACTTACTAACAACAGGGATTGTATATTCCTCTAAATCCCATTCTTTCACCTGTTCTTCTTTCATCATGAAGAATTCATTTCTACCTGTTACTAGTCCAACTTCCGTATCAAAAATCTCCCTACAGGCCATAATTCTCTTGTCTTCTTTTAGCCTTCTTAAAAGCAGTATCTCATCTTCATCTAAGAAATACTTAGTCCATTTTTCTGTGCTATGATCTACAGGTTTTACATTCGAGCCATTGATCGCAACAAAGTCAATCGAATCTAACTCATCTAAACTCTCACACTCAATTACACGAATGCCTCTTCCATGACTAATTTTTTTCTCACAAAGAAGCAAAACTACTTCTTGTTGTATCCTCTCAAATACAAGTTTCTTGAAAGTAACTATAGTGATACGTTCAAAGAACTGAGATAAGAATATTCTTGTTTCAGCTGCATACTTCACTTGGAAAAGTTCCGCTGGTATGACCATAGCAAGCTTGCCGTTTTCATTAAGCAATGATGCTGATACTACAAGGAACGGAACCCATATATTCGTTAATCTATTAGGGTTCAAGCCCAAATTTTGCATCATTTCAATCGCTATTTTACGATGCTCATCTGGAAAGTTTTGATATCTGATAAATGGAGGATTCCCAATAACTACATCAAATTTTTTATTTTCGTTCTCCTTTATAAAATGAAAGAAATCACTATTTATGATAGGACTACTGACTATCCCTAGGTGTTTTGCACGTTCTTCAGCTTTTTTAGCTTCTTCTTCAATTAACTCAATGCCAGTAATTCTATCTTGAATTTCATCTTTATCAATATTTAACTTTTTAAATCTATTAATTGCCGACTCTATAAAACTTCCATCACCACAACTGGATTCAAGAACACTTCTTGTTTCCGCGTCAATACTCCAATTACATAAGAAGTCAGCAATAACCTGGGGCGTATAATAACCACCTCTTAATTTTTGTTTGCTTAAGGTTTCATTCAATTGACCCATTATTCATCTTCTCCTATCGCAACAGAAAGCATTTCATCATTCATTACTGTTACAAATTCTTCATGACTTATTTGATAAAGACTATTAATCACACCAATAAGCTGATTAAACAGAGTGCCCAGTTTTCGGTCTAAGACTTTCTTACGTGAGCTATTCTTTTCTGCATTAAATTGAGCAGTCGTATTAATCAAATTCCTTACAATTCTAAGTATCTTTTCGTACTTTTCTACCTCATCTGCATTAGCAAAATCTATCTTTTTTATAGGTAGTTTTTCAATAAATTGTTTGCCATGAGAATAATACGATCCTCTAAACTCACTTGCACCTGATTTAACCATACTTTCTATTACAGGATGCGATAAAATCCCTAAAAAGTAAAGTAAAGAATAATCGGATTTATTTAACAGACCGTAGTATGGTCCATTCCCTCCACCGGTAAATAGTAAGTTTTTCGTATCAAGTACATATGGGGGCCGCATTGCAAGTACTGACCACACAAGTTTTTCTGCATTGTGAAATTTTACAAGGCTTTGAGAACGACCAAATTGATACCATTTAGGATCGCTACCTTGCAAGCTTCTTCTCTCCAATGCTTCTTTATGTTCAACTAAATACTCCCAAGCTAAAGGATAGTCTCCCTCAAGAGCTTCTTCATCAATGAGTATTGCTTCCTCACCTTCGATTTTATAAGGAAATATCATTTGTGCGTTTCCTTCAATACTCTCAAACGCGCCAAAAGATAAGTCATAGATTGCAGGTTTGCAAATTGATTTTTCAATCTCATATTCTTTTCCTTTATAAGTAAAAGTAAATACGTTTTCACTTTCACCTTCAGGAACAAAAATATAAATTTTATCAGCGCTTGTTTGTAAGCCTACAGTTATATCCGTAATGTTTCCAAGTTTTTCATATTCATCACCTTCAAATCTATCAAATACTTCTTCTGTTTCAGGTGATAAAAATACCCACGGATCAGAGTTGTATTTCTCTGTTCTATATTTTCGAGTATGTTCTTCAGAAGACAATGCTTTCGCAGAAATCTTACTTACCTTCTTAAACTCAAACTCATCCATCCTACTTGATTGTAAAATCAAAATTGCAGTATAAGTTGATCTTTCAGGAAAAACTTGAGTTACACCAAAATGTATAATTTTTGATATCTGGTGGTTTTCTGTTATAAATTTTCTAAGCTCTTTACCTCCTGTTGTGAGAAAAAACTTATGCGGTACGATATAACCTAATAGTCCTGTAGGATTGAGTAACTCTATAGCTCTTTGGATAAATACAAAATACTTATCAATAGTTGCTTTTTTTGCGACAGTATATTGTGAGTCTAATGATTGATAATACTTGGTTTCTTCAGAACTATATTTTTGCATATTTTGAATACGAACATACGGCGGGTTGCCAACGATTGCATCAAATCCACCATTTGCCATTATTCCGGCAAATTCCTCGTCCCAATCAAAGGGCTTAACATTAAAAAGAAGCTCATCATTTTCAAGTGCATCTGGCATAAAATCATAAAATTTACTATCTACTAATGAATTTCCACATTTGATATTTGATTTTAAGCTAGGCAATATTTTATCAGAATGCTGCTGGATAAAATTGTTAACCGTAGCTTCGTCTTCTCCTTCTAACAACTTTAGTAGCAAACTAAACTCTGTAACCTCAACAGCGTATGGATTTATATCAACCCCGTACAGGTTGTTTTCTAAAATATTACGTTTACCTTTTAATGTAAAAGTTAATCCTTCACCATCCACTTCATAAAACAAGTCAGGATCTTCTATTCCCTCTTCAATAACCTTCTCCATCTTTTTTTCTAAAAGAAAATCGAAAGCGGATATTAAGAAAGTACCTGAACCGCAGCATATATCTACAATTTTAAGTTCACTTAATTCCTCAAAACTTTTACCCTCTACCAGAGGTGATAAAGTATCTTTTACTATTTGTTCTACTATTATCTTAGGTGTTGGAACAACACCACTTGAAGCAGAAACTTCTGGTGCTTCAATTATATTAAATGTCCGACCAGCCTCAATGGTTATCTTACGTCCTAAGAAACGTTCATATATTTGGCTTAATATTGTCGGGTCAACAACAGAAAAGTCATAAGGACTTTGAGGGAAGTATAACTCATTAAAAATAGCGATTAATACATCAGCATCAATATTAACCCTAAGTGAAAGCGCATCTTCAATAAAGTCAAAAAGCCCTGAGTTGAATTTTCTATCAGACTTATGAAAAAGTTCTTTTAATTTATCATAATTCTTAACGGATTTGATCGTTTCATACTTTTCAATTGTTCGATCTTCACAGATTCTTAGAAATATTATCCTGTTTAAAAGTCTCTGAATAATGTAGTTCACATCTTCTTCATTGAGTTCGGTGCTATTTCTAATTGCTGTTTCAGCTAGTTTTTCTCGCCAACTTTCTATTTGCTGCAAGAAATATTCATCGAAGCTCTCTCCTTCTCTTACGTCAACATTAAATAACTCATCTAATGCGCCTGAGTTTGCTGCATCACACGAAATCAGACTATTAATTTCTTCTATAGCCTGTTCATATTCCTCATAAGAGAAAACTATATATCTTGCAACATGTTCATTGTCAGAACTATCGGGTTTAAATCTGCAATCATAAATAATTAGATGCTCAAAATTTGTTAGTATTGATATACCTAAATTGGCACTCCAACCATATCGTCTAGTCTGAAAGGCCGCCTTAGAGGATTTTAAAATATTAACTGAAGGCTTTTTTACCTCAACAAATAATTTTCGGGTCCCGTTTATTCGTAATGTATAATCAGGATTTTTTTTTGTAGATTCATCCTCAACTTCTATGTACTCCTCCTGAATAACATCTCTTAAAAACTGTGTCTTACCTCTTTCGTTATCTACATCCCAACCTAAACACTTCAATAAGGGGTCAATAAAGTCATTACGTAATTGTGTTTCATTATAAGTAGGTTTAAGATAAGTTTCCCTATCCAGTTTATATTTTTCAACTAGTTCATTTATCCCCATGAATACCACCTTCCTCTGTACGATTTATTGTACATTAATTATACCAAACATTTGTTCCCATGTGGTTATTTTTAAAAAAGGTTATATATTTTTATTATGGATTATTTCATAACACCTAAATTATCATATATATCGTCTTTTAATACTCAACAATGTCTGTCTTCTAGTTCCTGTATTTTACCTAAAACATCCGTTGTAACATTTTGGTTTTACTTAATAACTCAACTTTCGCATCTAAATAAATGTGACTTGCTTAACTCTTAGTAGTGTTTGTATCTATTTAAGTATGTTACTTGATTTTTAAATAGACATGAAAAACACCTCAACTTTTGGTATAGTTGATTTGACGAAAAACCACAAATACCATACAGAAGAGGTGTCCCCTATATGATAACGGATATTAACCAAAACAAGCAACTACCAAATGAACTAAATATAACATTCAAAGAGTTAAAAGTTTTAAAACATTTGAGAAGAGCGGGTATTACTAAGTCTTTGGGCTTTTCTTGTTGTTACCTTTTTCAATTAATATTTTGCTTAATCTTTGGAAATAAAAACTGGTTTAGAACTCTAGAAAGTAAGAAGCCTAATGATTTTCCAGCTAAGGATGCGGTCTATCGTTTTTTGAACCAACCTACATTTGCATGGCGCAGATTTTTACTATTTCTTAGCTCAGATACTATTGGAAAAATCACGAAGCTTACAAATCATAATCGCCCTAAAGTATTAATTTTAGATGACTCATCCTATGAAAGAAATCGTAGCAAGTCTGTAGAGTTACTAGCCCGGTGCTTTGATCATGCTTCTCAAAAGATGCGGTTTTATAAAGGATTTCGCATGCTTACCCTTGGTTGGTCAGATGGCGCTACCTTTATACCTGTGGATTTTTCTTTGCTAAGCTCCACGAAAAGCCAGATCAATGGAATATCTGCTAAAATTGATAAGCGCAGTTCAGGCTATAAACGTAGAGTAGAAGCACTACAAACAGCACCAGAACAAATTCCTGGTATGATCAAAAGAGCTATGGATGCTGGGATAGATGCTTCTTATGTTTTAATGGATAGTTGGTTCACCTATCAGCCTCTTATTAAGGTAATCAAAGAACAAGGTCTTGATGTAATTGGTATGGTCAAGAATTTGAAACAGCGCTATCTTGTTAATGGTGAACGCGTGAGTTTAAAGCAACTTTACCACTTAGCTAAGCCAGTAACAGGAAAAAAGGGCATTCTCCGTTCTATTTATACTACACAAGCTAATGGTGTTAGGGTTAAAGTTGTTTTTGTCCGCAACCGCAATAAAAAAAGCGACTGGCTAGCGATTTTGAGTACAGATGTTACACTAAGTGACCAAGAGATTATCCGTATTTACGGTATGCGCTGG
>LADT01000054.1 GCA_000961765.1 Clostridiaceae bacterium BRH_c20a
ATTTCCTAAGTTCCATTGATAGAGTTAACCCCTTTCTATTGAGTATAGATAATACCAAAGGGCCAAGAGATAATTTCCTTTGGCGTGTAAAGAAATTTTGATTGAAAAGCCTACAAATAGACAAAAATAAAGGATTATTTATACTATTTTGTTCTAGATCAAAACGTTTGAGTGAACTTCTCACTACGCTACTCATTTTCATTATACACCAATCGTGGCTTATTTTTAGAGTACGCGGCTTTTAAATATGGTATTTGTTCTTCTGTGACTGGACCTAAATTAGCTTTAACAGTTTGTCTAACCTTCCCATCTACTCTTTTGTTTTCAACTAAGCTAGCATAATAATGCTTTTTCCCACCGTACATTTTAGTAAGGATTTTTATGAACACACTAATCACCTCTCACTACAATTATACTATAAAATTGTGTTTTTGTATATATTTACGCAAAAATAATCTCACTACATAAATAAGAAAAAACAAACCGCTAATTGCTTAGCGGTTTGTTTTTTCTTAAGTTAATGACATTGGGCCGGAGCCCGTTTTTTCTATTTTCCGATAAATAATTGGGTATACATTTTCCCGTAAGGACCACCATTAACAATTCCAATACCGATATTGGTATAGCTGGTGCTTAGAATGTTTTTGCGGTGACCATCACTATTCATTAAGTTAGTGTGCGCTGTGGTAACTGAGGAAGCACCTGCTAAGTTTTCCCCAGCTGCTTTATAAGACACACCGTTATTTTTCATCATATCAAAGGGACTGCCATAGGTCGGTGAAGTATGACTGAAATAGTTGTTATCAATCATATCCTTACTCTTCATACGAGCAAGCTTAACCAGCTGCATGTCCACCTTTAGAGGTGCTAGCCCTTGGGATGTTCTTTCTTTGTTTACTAAATTAATCATTTGCTGCTCATCAGCTGTTAAACCAGCAGTTGGTGCAGGTGCAGGTGCAGGTGCAGGTGCTGGAGCTGGAGTAGGAGCAGGTGTTGGTTCCGGCGTTGGAACTGGAGCTGGTTGAGGCTTTGGCGCTGGTTGGGGTTGAGTTACTGGTTTAGGGCTATAGTAGTTATTCCAGTAGTTAGTAGTAGGTGTGTACTTATAGTAATTGTAGTAATAAGTCGGCTGAGAATAGCTTCTTTGTGGTGTATAGTAGTTGTAGCTTGGGTAACTGTAAGCGAAGGCCATAGTGGAAAATAAAAACGAAAAGATTACTACTAATAAAAGTGACAGTTTGATTTTTGCAAAGGTTTTTGTCATGATAATCCTCCATTCATAATGTATTAGTTATTGTGGTAAAGTCTACCGGCTTAGGCTAATTGTTTTTGCTAGGCTGAGGGTTTTTCTTAGCCTCAACCTTAACCTTAACCTAGCATTTATAATAACATACAACAACTTTATATAAGTAAGGTAAGTTGTGGGTTGTTTGCATAGTTTTGGAAGCATTATGATAATATTGTTTTATATGAAACATCTGGCAGGAATTTATAGATTAAAAGAGAAATTACTAAATAAAATATATTTTAATTCCACATATCTATCAAGGTTAAGAAAGGAAGGAAAATTTTATGCCTAATAAGGAAATGTTATTGATTCCCGGTCCTACCCCCGTAATTGATGAAATTTATGAAGCTTTATCTGGTGAAACTAGGGCTCATACTGACCCCCGTTTTGTGGAGAGCTTTAAGAATGGTCTTAAGATGACGAAAGAGATGTTTAATACCGATGGTGAGGTTTTTGTTTTTGCAGGCTCTGGTACTTTAGCCATGGAAATGGCTATTGTCAACACAGTAGCTCCTGGTGAAAAGATACTGGTAGTTAGTCATGGTTATTTTGGCGATCGTTTTATCCAGCTAGCCCAAGCTTTTGGAATTGAAGTAGAAGCTTTGCAAGCCGAGTGGGGTAAGCATATTGATCCAGCTGTAGTAGAAGCCAAGCTTAATGAAGGGAACTATAAAGCTGTAACTGTTACACATGTTGATACCTCAACTGGTGTAGCAGCTGATTTAGAGGCTTTGGTGCCTGTTGTTAAAAAAGCCGGGGCGCTATTTATCCTAGATGGTGTATGTGCGACCGCTGCTGTAGAAGAAGATATGAGTAAAGAATACGGACAAGAAGATTATAAGATAGATGTAGTCCTTACCGGATCGCAAAAAGCTATCGGTGTACCACCAGGCTTAGGCATAGTAGCTTTTGGTCCTAAAGCTCTGGAAGCCAGAGAAAGCCTTGTAAAAATACCTGCCTACTATTGTGACATCAAAAATTGGCTGCCTATTATGCAAAACCCCAGTAAATATTACGCAACACCTCCAGTTAACATGCTCTATGGGTATGAAAAAGGCATGGAGATTGTAATGGCCGAAGGTTTAGACAACAGGTATAAGCGACATGCTGCTTTAGGTAAGGCTGTTCGAGCTGCTTTAGGGGTTTATGGCATGAAGGCTTTAGCCTCTGAGGATGTTGCTGCACCTACTTTAAGCTGTATTATTTATCCAGAAGGAGTAGACGATGCACAATTTCGTAAATCCCTGGCAGATAAAGGAATGGTAGTAGCAGGGGCTCTAGCCTCTCTAGCTGGTAAAGCCTTCCGTATCGGTCACATGGGAAATACAACAGATGAGATGTTTGTTAAAGCGGTTACTTTAATAGGTGAAGCATTAAAAGAAATGGGTTTAAAAGCTGATATAGATGCAGCAGTTTCAGAATTTAAAAAGGTTTTCCAAGGCTAGTAGGGCCTCCTTTTGTGTCAGCCCTGACTATTTTTCTTATCCTTTGGAAATAATATGGTAGGCCTAAGGCAGTGCTCTTGCGCTGCCTTTTTATGTAGGGGACCAATTTTAACCACGGGTCCCTACGGGACACACGGATAAACACAGATTATAGACCATTTCCATATTTTTTTCTGGTCACCGGGCACTGACCAACCGGGCACGAAACCCCAAAAAATGCCCCAAATAACAAGTCAGTATTCACTAATTCTTGGAGGTTCTTTGATGAAGCAGCTGTACTTTCTAGGTATAATTAGCCTAGTAACATTTTTGTATAGTGCAATAAACTATTATATTGGCATAAGGGGATGGCAGGCCTTTGGCAGTTTAATGGCCCCTTATAAGCGGGTTTACTGGATTATCTATTGGTTTATAGTTTTTGCATTTATCTTAGCTAGGCTGGGGGAAAGATTTTTTAACGGATTTGGTTCAAAATTTCTAGCTTTAATAGGTGGCTACTGGCTAGCGGCCATGTACTATCTTCTTATTATTGTAATTCTTATTGATATTGTTCGGCTTCTTAATAAATGGTTTAAGATTTTGCCAAGTGAATTGATAGGCAGTACCTCCCTTAATATGTACACTGGATTGGCTGTCGTTCTTCTTATTTCAGCGGTTCTAATTTTTGGAACCTGGAATGCTCGTGACCCCCAAATTACCCGTTATCACATAACTATTCCTAAACTTACCCCTAATGTGAACAAACTTCATGTTGTTATGGTGTCTGATATCCATCTCGGCAATATAATTGATAATAGACGTTTAGAGAATATGGTAGAGAAGATAAATAAGATCAATCCTGATATAGTTTTCTTTGCAGGAGATATTGTTGATGAGAATATAAATACCTTTTTAGAGCAGGAAATGACCGTAACACTAAAAGGGTTAAAACCTAGACTAGGAAGCTTTGCTGCTATGGGTAACCATGAGTATATCGGCGGTCATTCGGAGGATATAATACATCATTTAGAAGACTCAGGCATAAGAGTCTTGAGGGATAACTATGAAAAAGTAGCAGACAGTTTTTACATAGTTGGCAGAGATGAACTAATGGCAAATAATTTCGGTCGCAATGGCCGCAAATCCTTGGAAATGTTACTAAAGGATATTGATATGTCACTGCCAATAATACTACTAGACCATCAGCCCCAGAACCTAGAAGAACCCCAAAAGGCGGGCATAGATCTGCAGTTTTCCGGTCATACTCATCGGGGGCAGTTCTTCCCCAATAACTATATTACAGGCAGAATATTTGAGGTGGATTGGGGCTATTTAGAAAAGGGTCCATTTAAGGTCATCGTTTCCTCAGGTTATGGTACCTGGGGACCTCCCATCCGTTTAGGCAGCAGGTCAGAATTGGTAGAGGTGTTTATTACCTTTAGTGAATAATAAACCTATTATTTAACCACGGGCCCCTCCGGGGCACACGGATGTACACGGTTAAGGAAAATTATAATTAATGGTAAGGCTAAAATTTAAGTGCATTTTTAAGATCTTTCTTAACCTTTACCTTAACCTAGCGAAATGAAATGTAGCGAAACCTTAGCCTAACAAATAACCTAGGGAGGTTCTTCTATGCATCAGCAATTTACCTGGGAAACCAAGGATGGATTAAAACTCTTTGCTCAAGTATGGGAACCGGAAGGAGAGGTCAAAGCTGTGATCTCTTTAGTCCATGGATTAGGTGAACACAGTGGTCGTTATAAGTTATTAGCCCAAAAATTTAATGAAAAGGGCTTTGTTCTTTTGGCTTTTGACCAAAGGGGATCAGGGCAATCAGAAGGGAGAAGGGGTCATGCCCCTTCCTATACTGTGCTATTGGATGATGTAGAACAGCTATTAGATGAGGCAAAAAAAAGATATCCGGGTAAGGCAAGATTTATTTACGGTCATAGTCTTGGTGGAAATTTGGCTCTAAATTATTGTTTGCGCCGTAACCCCCCGCTAGAGGGTATGATTGTTACTAGCCCGTGGCTTAAGTTAGCAGTTGAGCCGCCGCTGATCCAGATAATCTTAGGGGAGATTATGGATAAAATTTGGCCGTCCTTTTCCCAGGAAAATGGAATAAGCGCCAACAGCCTTTCCCACGATCCCAAAATTGTTAGGGCATATATGGAAGATCCCTTGGTTCACAACAGAATTTCGGTACGCTTATTTTCTGAATGTTATAGGGCGGGACATTGGGCATTAGAGCATAGCAAAGAGTTAAATATCCCTCTGCTTTTAATGCATGGAACAGCTGATGGAGTAACTTCCCCCAAGGCCAGTCAAGAGTTTTTTGAAAATACCGATGAAGGGTGTACATTTAAGCTTTGGAACGGTCAGTTCCACGAGCTTCATAATGAACTAATTAAAGATCAGGTCAGTAATTTCACATTAAACTGGCTGGAGAGATTTATTAATCGATAATTGTATTGGTAGACAATATCTATTTTTAACCGTGTTTATCAGTGTGCCCCGAAGGGGCCCGTGGTTAAATAATATAAGGTATTTAAATAAACAATTGCATATCAGAATTAAGGGCATCTTCCAGATAAGTTTTAGCAGTAACTATTTCTAATTCAGGTACCATTTCCTCTTGTTTAAATCCCATGATCTCCATGGAAAGCTTGCAACCGTAAAATTTAACACCTTTTTTTTGTGCCCCTTTGAGAAAGGCTTCTAGGGGAGGAGTATTATCATCCTCCATCATCTCTATAAGCATTGATTTTCCTATGCCGCTAAAGTTCATTTTAGATAGCGGTAGCTCTTTAGGGCCTTTGGGCGTCATCATCCCGAACATTTTCTCGTACGTTGATTTATCCTCAAGAGTCATTTTATCGGGGTCTCTGACCAGCATAAGCCCCCAAAAGGCAAAAAACATAGTAACATCTACCTCCATCTCTCGGGCCGTATTGGCCAAGATGAGGGCAGCGAATGCTTTGTCATAATCTCCGCTAAACATGAGGAGATTCATTTTTTTTGCCAAAATATAATCCCCCTTGCTTTTTAGGTTCTAATATATTTTGGCAAAAAACTACTCTTTATATCCGCAAAAAGGAAATAAAGTTAGGGGACTATGGACTATCGGCTATGGACCAGCGTCCAATATTTTGTGCTAAGCTTATTTCTGATGTATCCTGGTATTTTTTTAGAAAGATTTTTTTATTATCAGCTACATCAGCTAATATTTGAGCTAATTTATCAACTTCAGAATAGGTGTTATAAAGGCCAAAGCTAATTCTGACCATTCCCGGGTGAGGTAAATGGGGGTTGGCCATGTGCTTTTCTATATCTTTATTACTTACATTAAGGAGCCTTTGGACATATGGCTGAGCACAGAAACAACCATTACGAACAGCGATACCTGCTTCTAGTGATAAAATATTTGCCAAGGTTCTATGGTCCACCCCTTTAATATTAAAAGTAATTATTCCAACACGGTCTTTTGAATCTTGGCAGTTTCCATATATTTCTATGTCTTTAATTTTCTTTAGCTTACGCAAAGCATATTCAGTTAAGTTTTGCTCATACCTTTCTATGTTATCCATACCAATATTCTTTAGAATTTTAATTGCCTGCACAAGTGCTAAGACACCAATAACGTTGGGAGTTCCGGCTTCATCTTTTTCAGATCCATCAGCCCAACTGATAAAATCATGGGTAACCATTTTGATTGTACCCCCACCCGAATAATCAGGTACACCTTTAGCAAAAGTATCCTTGGGACCAATGAGTACTCCTGCTCCAAAAGGTGCGTACATTTTGTGAGCAGAAAAAACCAAGAAATCCAAGTGCTCCGGGTCAAGACTATTTTTTATCTCTACCGGGGCATGGGGTACAAGCTGAGCACCGTCAACCAGAATTTTAGCTCCATACTCATGGGCAAGAGCCGCAATTGTTGCGATAGGGTTAGTATAGCCAGTAACATTAGATGCTCCTGTTACTGTAACAAGTTTAACTTTGCCCCTATACTTTACAAGCTTATGCTCTAAGTCATCCAAGGAAAGCCGACCTTTGTTATCAACTTGCACATAATCAATTTTGTATTTAGTGCGCCAAGGCAGGTCATTAGAATGATGCTCCATAAAAGTAGATAAAATAACTCCATCTCCGTAGTCTTCTAGAAGGCGATAAGAGAGCTTATTAATACCCTCAGTTGCATTTTTTACATATATTACGTTTTTTTCATTGCTATTGGCTCCGACAAATTCAGCTATGATGGACCGGGAATAATCATAAAAATCTGAAGAAAGTTTGGATTTATAGCCGGTTCCTCGATGTATAGAAGAATACCAAGGAGAAAAATTATTAATTTCCTCTAGCACCGAGACAAAAGGTGGAGTAGATGCAGCATTATCAAGGTTAATAGATGTTACTTCCCGCCCATCCCCTAGAGGCACCTTTGTATCAACACCTACCACCAATTTTCTAAAATTGGGTCTAAAAATTGTTAAATTCATAAACCACTTTCACCACCAGTAACTTTTTATTGTATTTACTTCTTATGCAATTGTTAAAAAAATGTGAAAAAAAATTACAAAAAAATTACCGGAACCATGGATAAGGTTCCGGCCTAAATATGTGCACAAGAATATTGCATACAAAGTATTTAAAAAAATTAAAGATCTTGGGTGTTTTTTTCTAATTGTTTAATAAGCCTAGCACAGCAGTTACGTAAGTGGGTTTGCATTAACTGCTTTATTTTTTTTACATCCCCTTTATAGAGTTGTTCAATTAAAACCCTGTGTTCTTCAAATTCATCTAAGATATAAGAAGAATCGTCCCAAGCTTTAATCATTGTTTGATATCGCTGGATTTTTTCAATATAGCTTATTATTAGCTTTCTTAAGGTTTCATTTTCACTATATTCTAGTAATTTATCGTGAATCAATTTATTGCTGGCTAAAAATGTTTCTAAATCTCCCCGGCTAACTTTATCCTTGGATTTTATAAAAAAATCCTGCAGTTGGTCAATTTCGTCTTTGCTTATATGTTTTATGGCCAAGCACACAGCCTCTGGCTCCAATAACTCTCTAATATGGAAAATATCCCGCACTTCCTTAACAGTTAAGGACGTAACAAAAGTCCCTTTATAAGGCACCATTTCAATGTATTGATCATGCTCTAAGAGAACAAGTGCCTCACGGAGAGGGGTTCTGCTTAAACCTAGGTCTTTGGCTAGCTGTTCTTCAATCAGGGCTTGGCCAGGCTTAAAAGGCCCCGACATGATAGCATTTTTAATAATATCATAGGCTTGTTCTCTTAAAGTAGAAGCCTTTCGGTTAATTTTACCAATGTTCACTATGACACCTTCTTTTAGCAGGATAGTTATATTCTACAGTAACTTTGAAATTTGGCAAATATTAATAACAAAAAAAGAAGATAATTTCACATAGAATCAAGAAAGCAGGAGGAATTAGTAATAATTTTGTCTAAAAATATTATATAATGATATTAATGGTTTTTTGATTAGGAGGGGAAATCTTCGAAAATATTAATAGTTCTACTAAACAACTTGAAATAATAGATAGTGAGGAACATTTCTACAGTCTTTTTGAGAATAATCATATTGTTATGCTGATAATTGAGCCGGAGACAGGAAACATTATCGAGGCTAATTCTAAGGCTTGTAATTTCTATGGTTATTCTAAGACAGAGATGCGGTCAAAAAAGATAACTGATTTTAATACCTTGACTAAGAAACAAGTTTTTCAAGAGATGGAAAAGGCCCACTCTGAGCAAAGGAATTTTTTTATTTTTCAGCACTGTTTAGCAAACAGTGAATTTCGTGATGTCGAGGTCTATAGTGGTCCCATTAGGATTAATAATAAAAATCTACTCTATTCAATTATAATTGATATTACACAGCGGAAAAAAGCAGAAGCTAAAGCTTTAGAGTATTCTAAACTCCTAGAAGGGGTTTTGCAGGGTGTAGCTGATATTATTGGGGTCTATAAACCCGATCATTCTATTGTTTTTTATAATCAGGCTGGATATGATTTTTTTAATGCGACCAAAGAAGATATTAAGGGCAAAAAATGCTTTCAAATGCTAGGCAGGGTTATGCCATGCCAACTCTGTGGAGTAGAAAAGAGCAGGAGTAGTAAAAAATTGGAGCATTTTGAAAAGTACATGCCTGAAATTGATAGGTTTATGGACTGTCATTACAGCCCGATCCTCGATGAAAATGGGGAGGTAATATTAGTAATAGAACAATTAAGGGATATTACTGAACAAAAAAAGAATGTAGAAGCACTTAGCCGTAGTGAAGAACGCTATCGGAACTTATTTGACCTCTCTCCTGATGGAGTTGGTGTGCTACGAAAAGGACAGATTATTATTACCAATAATAAACTAGCGTCAATTTTGGGAGTTGAAGACCAAAAAGATTTACTGGGCAAGTCAATTTTTGATTTCATCCACGAGGATTATATACCTACTGCTCGGCAAAGGATGAAAAAGGTTATGGTCGAGAAGGGTACTACCAATTTAATGGAATTTAAATATATAAAAGCAAATGGGAAGGGTATAGATGTAGAGGTTGCTGCCTCTCCCCTAAGTTATCAGGGTAAACCTGCTATACAGTTCGTTGTTAGAGATATTACCGAGCGCAAGAAACAATTAGAGCGAGCTGCCTTAATCCAGCATCAACGTTTAGATACAAAGTTTCCTTTGCCGGATAAGGCGTTCTTAGAAATAGTTTATGAAGCCGCAGATACCATAAGTGGCGACCTCTTTCACTTCTATAAGATCAATGAAACTAAGGTGCTGGGTTTATTAGGAGATATAAACGGAAAGGGTGTTTCGGCTGCCCTTTCAGGCTCTGCGCTTAAGGTATTGTTTTATGAGATTGCCTCCACAATCTCCAATCCCTTGGAAATACTTAACTATTTAAACCAGGAGGTTCCAGAGTATCTTGGCGAGGAATACGTAGCGGCATCCTGCTTTAGCTTGGATTTTGAAAAAGGCGAGCTTGTAATTTCCGGGGCAGGTATTAACAGCTTTATGTATTACAAGAACAATTTTTATTGTGTTGAGGATACTGTTAAAGGACCTTCTTTAGGCATGTTAGAGATAAGTCTTTTTGAGGAAAAGAGGTTTAGTCTTAACCCGGGTGATAGGTTTTATTTTTATTCTGATGGATTAGAGAACTTTTTTACTACTCCACATATATTTAATGAATTCAAAGAATACAAAACAATTGCCCAACAAAAGGAATTTTTGGCTGATATTTTCTCGAAAAATCCCTCTTTGAAGGATGATGCCACCTGGCTGGCTATTGAAATAAAATAACTATAACTTGACTATCGGCTTCTAAGGAGTAAAATACATTAGTATAGACACTAAAGCAATATAAAGGAGGCCATTACTGATGTACATACCTACTCGAGAAGAGGCTTATAAGCTATTAAGGGAATATGTGAAAACAGATAACCTTGTTAAGCATGCTCTAGCCGTAGAAGGTGTAATGCTGCATTTTAGTGATATTTATAATGACGAGGATAAGGAAAAATGGGCGGTTATTGGTCTTGTGCATGATTTGGATTATGAGCAATATCCAGAAGAACATTGCACAAAGGTAAAGGATATTTTAACAAGCAGAAACTGGCCTGAAGAATATATCCGAGCTGTTGTTAGTCATGGCTGGCAGATATGCAGTGATATTGAACCCATAAGTGACTTGGAAAAGGTGCTATATACTATTGATGAATTGACAGGATTAATCAATGCAACTGCTATTATGAGACCTAGCAAAAGCGTTATGGATTTAACTGTAAAATCAGTAAAGAAGAAGTGGAAGCAGAAAGGCTTTGCAGCGGGTGTTAATAGAGAAATCATAGAAAAGGGAGCGGAAATACTGGGTTTAGAACTGGACTATATTACCCAGGAGACTATTAAGGGTATGCAAAAAGTAGCTTCAGATATCGGCTTACTAGGAGATGTTCAAGAGGCTGCTCCTCTAGAAGGATAAAAACACACCAAAAAGGTAGGAGGAGCGCCGCAATGCAGTGGAAGCGGAATTTGTGGTTTTTATCAATAGCTGTTTTTTTAGCAAATATCTCATTTACTCTAACATTTCCCTTTATGCCAAAGTTTTTAGAACAGTTAGGTGTAAAAGAAAACCTTTCCCTCTGGTCAGGGGCAATGGTTTCTTTTAACTTTTTAACTTATGCTATTATGGCACCTATCTGGGGTATTTTTGCCGATAAGCACGGCAAGAGAAATATGCTCATTCGATCCGGTTTAGGAATTGCCTTTTCTTATGTGCTGATGGGGTTAGTAGTAAATCATTGGCAGTTATTAGTGCTTAGAGGATTAAACGGATTACTGGCGGGCTTTATACCAGCTGCAATTATGTTAATTGCCTCTAATACTCCCGATTTTGAAATCGGTTATGCATTGGGAATCCTAAATACGTTTATAGCCCTAGGTTCAATAATGGGGCCCTTTTTGGGTGGTAGTTTGGTACATTACTTTGGTATTCAGCTGACCTTCTTTATTTCGGCAGGACTTTTATGTCTTGCTACGACTTTAGCTTTATATGGAACTAAGGAGAAAGTGTTTGCGGGAAGTCAGACTAAAATAATTATCTGGCAGGACATGAAGGTTATTTTAGGAAATCGGTTGTTAATGGTATATTTTTTTTGTATGGTGATGCTGCAGACTGCAATATTTACAATTCAGCCTATCTTACCTATTCGTATAGCTGAATTAACAACAGTAAATGTTGATTTTAAAACAGGGGCTATTTTCTCTGTTATTGGCATCTCCTTAGCGATAGGTTCGCCTTTAATTGCGAAGTTGAGAAGGGTTTCCTATCAGGTAATTTTGCTTTATGGTTTAATAATGTGTGCTGTTTTTAGTATAGCCCAGGGGCTAACCTATTCAGTTACTTACCTGGGAATAGAACGTTTTCTCTTCGGATTTGCCAACGCGGCAGTTAACGTGAGCGGTAATGTTTTAATTACCCAGTGTGCCAGTGAGGAGATGCGGGGCAGAGTTTTTGGAGCCCTAAATGGCCTTACTGCCCTGGGGGCAGTCTTTGGGCCTCTACTAGGGGGCTTTCTGGGGGAGCGTTTTGGAACAGCCAGCTCCTTCCACGGTAGTGCGGTTATGTTCGTGTTAGCTGGGTTTGCAGTCTGGAGTATTCGTAAAAGAACGGCAAAAATAAATATTACGAATAATGAGGGTGTATAAAAGAAGCCAGGAAGGAGTCTCGGCTTCTTTTATTATGGGTTGAGATATTGGGATGCATCCGATGCAAGTGGAGATTCCAGGATGCATCTGCTCAACAAGAGGCAAGAAACAAGAATCCAGAAGCAAGAGCTGATATTTATCCCCTGATTCATACTTCTTGCATCCTGCATCCTGCTTCTTGAATGGGATGCGTCTCAGAAATCTGCCATACATCTGATGCTATTTAAAGTAGTAAACTATCTGTCTTTACCAAAAATATTGCCAATTAGGCCGCCGCCAATATTAGTGATACTGCCGATACCTGATTGTTCTTCCCTTCTCCCTGAAAAACGGGAGGCAGCAGTAATTCGGTCAGCCAGACGGGAAAGGGGCAGACTTTGCAGATAAACTAGCCCCGGACCTTGCATTGAGGCTAAGAATAACCCTTCGCCGCCAAAAAGCATGTTCTTAAAGCCGCCCAACATTTGGATATCATAAGTCACTGTAGGAGCAAAGGCCACTAGGCAGCCGGTATCAACTCTCAGGGTCTCTCCAGGTTTGAGATGTTTTTCTATTATAGTTCCGCCGGCATGAACAAAAGCCAGACCGTCTCCAACAAGCTTTTGTAAGATAAAGCCTTCACCGCCGAAAAGACCGGCACCAATTTTCTTCGTAAAGGCGACCTCTACTTCAATCCCCATAGCCGCACATAAAAAGGAATCCTTCTGACATAAAAAGCTGCCTCCGAGCTCACTGAGATTTAAAGGGATTATTTTGCCAGGATAGGGAGCTCCAAAAGCAACATAGGCTTTTTCCCGTTCCTTATTGGTAAAAGAGGTTATGAAAAAACTCTCACCCGTAATTGCCCTTTTCAAGCCACCCATAATACCACCACTAGCAGAGGTTTCCATAACAATTCCCTGGCCCATATAGGTCATAGCACCAGCCTCCGCCCTTACCCCTTCACCGGGGTCAAGGTCTACTTCCACTAGCTGCATGTCATCACCGTATATTTTGTAATCAATGACATCTGCCATTTACTCTAAACTCCTCTCTAAAATAAAATTAGGAAAATGTATGTAAGATATCAATATTTATGACTATTATATATAATTATATTAAATTCCCATTTAATGTCTATTAAAAATTTAAAAAGCCCAAGCATTTTTAAGCCCAGGCCTTCTTTATCAATGCTTTAAACCATTAATATTGGTTACCTCTCTGACGAAAAGTCTGTCTGCCTCTTCTTTTTCAATAATATCTTTAATATCATTAAAACCCAATTCCTCTAGAATTTTTATGACATTCATATTATCAAAGGGGGTCATGATTAGGGAATCCTCTCCAAATTCGTTGGCTAAGTAGGTTGCTTTATCAACATTGATTAAAGTTCTAGGACCGCCCACACAGCCGCCCACACAGCCCATGCCTTCAATAAAATTGGCGCCAATATCTTTGCCTTGGGACAGATCCTCTAGGATAGCCTTACATTCCTTGACCCCATCAACCCGTTTAGATTTAAACCTTATCAGTCTTCGAGGTGCAATCCGATTAACAACTGTTTTAACAGAAAAACTAACTCCCCCGGTTCTAGCATATACTCTGCCGGCAAAAGAGGCTTGATCTTTCTCGTCTCCTGGCAAATCGGAAAGATTTATTGCTAGTGTTTTAAAGATGTCATCTAACTCCCGGAAGGTTACCACAAAATCAATGGCACCCTCTAGGCGGTGATCTTTAGCTTCCGCCTTTTTAGCTAAACAAGGTGAAATGAAAACAATTTTAGCTTCAGGATAAAGGGCTTTTAATACCCGGCCAGAAGCGATCATGGGCGAAACAGCTGGTGACATATGGGCGAAAAGTTGAGGATATTGTCTTTCAGTAAAATTGAGCCAGACTGGGCAGCAGCAGCTTGTTAAAAAAAAGTCATTCTTGCCTTTGACTAGGGCATCAAATTCGAAGGCTTCTTTAATCGTTAGGATGTCAGCAAATAAAGCTACCTCTATCATGTCCTTGAAACCCAAAAGCCTAAAGGCAGTTCTCAATTGACCTAAGGTTATATGATCACCAAATTGACCAGCAATAGAAGGGGCTACTGCAGCAAAAACGGTCGTATTTTTATCCTTTAAGAGGTTAATAAGCGGCATAAACTCAAGCTTTTCTGCAATTGCCCCGAAAGAGCATTTTGCTACACAATTGCCGCAGCTAAAGCACTGGTTGTCAATAATTTCTGGACCCTCTTTTCTCCTATAGATATGAGCTTCATATTTACAGGCATCATAGCATTGTGTCTCTTCGATCTCTTCGCTACAGTACTTGCAGATTCCCCCAATTTTGGTGACAACCGGGCCCCTTAGGTAACCAAACTCTTTTACCCGTTGTAGTTCATCGGAGAATCCTTGATCACCTCTGGGATTCAAGCCCATTAACAAACGCATATGGTTTCTTAAAAAGGATATTTCATCAGCTTTATAGCCGTATTTTGTTTGCATATTTCCTAAGATCCCATTTAAGTCGTTATTATTCAGATCTCCGTGCCACGCCTTTTCTACCAGCTCGCGAAAAATTTCCCCTCTCTTTTCTTCAAAATTATTAAATCTTTCCTCCATATAACCATCATTCCTTTCTCTATGCTCAAGGCAAAAAACTTATAAACGATTTCAATTCTCAACTCTCCATTCTCAATTCTCAATTATTCAAGATATAGCTATTATTAGCATAAGTAGCGGATTTAATAAGCATTTGTGTAGTGTATATTTCATTTGCAGGAGGATTAGAATGAACGGAGAATAATTAGACTAAAAATATAGAAAAGAAGGGGGAATGAGAATGAAAGCAAAAGCTACAGTAATCAGCGAAAACAGTGTATTTCATTTACCTGGTGCCATTGCTGAACACGGTTTAAGCATTTATCTGGAAACTGAGAATGGTAATTATCTATTTGACACCGGGCAGGGGAAGGCTATTATCAATAATGCCCGTGTTCTTAAAAAAGACCTGACCTCAATAAAGGGGGTTATCCTGAGCCATCATCATTATGACCATACTGGGGGGCTTTTGCCTGTTTTAGAAATTAAGGGGCAGGTGGATGTTTTCGCCCATGCCCAGCTATTCAAAGAGAGCTATAACTTAAAGGACAATAATTATAGATATTCCGGGCTTCCTTATAATCGGATATTTTTAGAAAGTAAAGGTGCAAGATTCTTGCTTAATACTGATTGGCTTGAGATTGAGCCCGGCATGTTCCTAAGCGGAGAAATCCCGAGGAAAACTGATTTTGAAGAGGGAGATAATAAATTGCATATCAAGGAGGGAGGTTCTTATATTCAGGATATAGTTCTTGATGACCAATCCTTGGTAATAACTACGGAAAAAGGCTTATTTATTGTGCTAGGCTGTGCCCATTCGGGGATAATAAATATATTGGATTATGCTGTAAGGAAAACCGGTTGTGCTAAGATTTGTGCTGTTATTGGCGGAACCCACTTAGGTCCGGTAAGCGAGATTCAGCGAGAAACCACCATTAAAATGCTAAAAGAGTTTGATATAGATAAAATAGGGGTTTCCCACTGTACAGGGCTAAAAGCAGCTGTGGAACTGGGCCAGCAATTTAAAGAAAAATTCTTTTTCTGCAATGTAGGTACGGTGGTAGCTAGCTGAGGCTAGCTAAGGTTAAGGTTAAGGTTAAGGCTAAGATTAAGAAAATTTAGGGTCCTTGTCAATACTATGAAAGCTACCGATATTGCTGTGTCAGATCCTTCGCTATCGCTCAGGATGACAGGAAGTGGCCCTAATTGTGAAAGAGGGTCCGAAACGGCCTCTGCTAGTGTCAGACGCAATATATTGGTCAAAAAGTACTGTCAAGAAGCAATATTTTTTCCAGTAGTACATCAGACCGAAAGTTTTTACTCCTCGGAATTGTCAGACCCAATGTCTACCCCGCAAGACCTTCCGGACACCGGGCCCTGGGCACTGAGTACTGAGCACGAAATTTAGGTATTGAGATTATAATTGAACATATTTTACCGATATCCTAAGGTGTATAAAAAAAATAAGCATTTATTATGCTTATTTTTTTGTATTAATTTTAAACTAATGATTGATACCTTCTACTTGGTCTACTGGTAATATAAAAGCAATGCCTCTACCCGGTACATTTAACTGTGCTTCTTTTGTGATTGCCTCAATAACATCTTCAGTACTTTCTTTTTTAATTAGCGTAAGTACGACTTCCTTCTCGGGTTCGATTACAAGGCCAAATAGCTTTGCTTGTTCATGAATGCCAGTTCCTCTACCATTCATGATTGTTCCACCTTGTGCTCCTGC
The DNA here is from genome assembly GCA_000961765.1 of Clostridiaceae bacterium BRH_c20a. Taxonomy (GTDB): domain Bacteria; phylum Bacillota; class Peptococcia; order Peptococcales; family BICA1-8; genus BICA1-8. Next base: position 16,255 of record LADT01000054.1, read on the forward strand.
TTTTTTTGAAGCCTCTACGACTAATTCAGAATCCCCTTTATTTACTATAGTTACAATTAAATCATACGTATTATTATTGCCCATTTTACTCCTCCCTGACTCAATGATTGTAGAACCTTGGGAATTACAGATATGGCATATACCAGCTATGCCCTTGATATCAAGAACAAAGGCTACCCCCTGCCCTGATTTGTCCAAGCAAGCTGCTTTAATTATAGTATTCAATATGTCATTTTTCAGTTTCTCAGTAATTAGAATGAAAATGATTTCTTTCTCTGGTTCAAAATTAAGGCCCCAGAACTTTTGGGCTGTACCATTCCCGATAAGTGTAGTTGCACCTTCTGCACCATTTTCTTTGCAGGCTTTTACTATTTTTTTTGCAGTACCTTTATTGACAATCACAACTAATAATTTATGATTTATTATTAAATGTTCGTGCATTCGCTCTCTCCTTTCTAGCATAAAGTAGGCCTAGAAATAACACAGACAAAATTGGGGAAAGGGCAACTAGTGCAACCATTCCAAAACCATCTAATAGAGGGTCTCTACCTTCAATAGCTGATGAAATTCCCACTACCATTGCCAAAATAAAAGTTGCTGTCATAGGTCCTGTAGCTACTCCTCCTGAATCAAAGGCCATAGCTACAAATGTGCTTTTTGAGTAACGGGTTAATAAAAAGGCACATAAATAACCTGGGATAATAAAATACCATAATGGTATCCCATATATAACTCTAGCCATTGCTAAAGAAACAGCGAAAGCTACACCAATTGATAACGTATAGAGCATAATTTGTTGAGGGATATAACCACCGGAAACCTTTTCTATCTCATAGTTTAAAACTCTTACCGCAGGCTCTGCAAATGTAACTACAAAACCCAAGACAAACCCTATAGGTATTAGTACCCAATTATAAGATAAACTTCCCAGAACTGCCCCCATTTTTTCACCTATAGGCATAAAGCCAACATATACACCTTGCAAAAAGAGGGCTAACCCTATAAAAGTTAAAAGAAATCCTTTTGATATATTAAGGAGCTTTTTGTTTGAAAGCTTAAGGAAAAATATTTGGAAAATAATAAACAAAAGCATTAGTGGACTAAGAGCGGAAGCAACCTCGAATAGAATATGGCTAAATCCTGTGAATACTTGTATATTTGTCAACCGTATATCACCCCTAAGATGAGGACAGCTAGAACAGGTCCAATCGAGGCCAGTGCCACTAATCCGAAACCATCAGTTGTTGATGTTTTACCTCTTATAGTAGATGCCACCCCTACCCCCAAAGCAAGAATAAAGGGAACAGTCATCGGACCAGTGGTAACCCCACCTGCATCTAAGGAGATAGGTAAAAATTTGCTTGGTGTAAATAAAGCTAACAGAAATATTAATCCATATCCCGCAAATAATAAATATATTATTGGTATATTTATTATTATTCTTAGCATTGCTAACCCTACAAATATAGCTACTCCCAGGGCAACGGAATATATAATAATATTTTTTGAGATTTCCCCGCCAGACACCAGGTCTACTTGAGTTGCTAGTACTCTTACATCTGGTTCAGCAACGGTTACAACAAGCCCTAATAAAAAGCCAAAGAAAATTACTATCCAGGCCTTCCCTGTTTTAGGTAAAGCGGACCCAATCATTTTACCTACTGGTAGCAATCCCATTTGCACACCAAGTAAAAAAAAGATTAGACCTAATGAAACAAAACATACACCTATTAGAAATTGAAGAAAATCCTCTAAAGGAAGCCAGATTATAGTAAATTGTAAAAGAATTACGAATGATGTAACTGGCATAACTGCATAAAAAACCTCTTGTACCGTTTCTTTTAAAGTTGCCATAAATCTCTCCTTTATAAAAATATTTATTTATTATAAGTTACCACCAATTATAACATTTGTTTTATTTTTGTGATATATCTGCTAAAAGGGGTAACGAAAGGAGCATAGGGACAATAATTATGTCTTGAAAAATTAGGATACCTAAGATATTATTGCCGTGTGGAGTTTTAACTTCGCTACTAATTTTTAGTAGACTGAATTACTTCTAGTGTTTCTTTAAAAAAATAACTTTTAATTACTATAATGATGTCAGTGAGGGCAAAATGCAATTATTAATAATGCTTCCCTATATGGGCATAGTTTTGATGATTTTAGGAGTTTCCATGGCATTGCCCATCTTTTGGGGCATATATTTTAATGAAAGTGAATGGGTGATGTTTTTATTATCCAGCATAATTACTTTTTCTGTGGGACTTATTATGAATAAAGCTACTACAAGATTCAAAGAGGATTTGCGTCAGAGGCAAGCATTAATTTTAGTGACCCTAACCTGGATTGTAGCCTCTGTATTTAGTACCATTCCTTATCTTCTGACAAAGACCTTTGATACCTTTACCGATGCATTTTTTGAATCAATGGCAGGCTTTACAACAACAGGCGCCAGTGTTATCCCAGATTTAGAGGTTCTTTCTTATACTGTTCTATTCTGGCGCAGTCTAACCCACTGGCTAGGAGGCATGGGGATTATCATCTTATTCATTGCCATCATGTCTACCTTGAAGATGGGTGGTACCCAATTATTTCGGGCAGAGATTCCGGGTAGTGTAGTGCAAAAGTTAAAACCTAGGATTAGTCAAACTGCTTTAATCTTGTGGTCCACATATGTCATTCTAACCTTTGTTTTAACGGCAATATTATGGGCCTTGGGGATGTCAATTTTTGATGCTATTAACCATGCCTTCGGGACTATGGCAACAGCAGGGTGTTCAACTAAAAATGCCAGTTTAGGCTATTATAATGACCCAGGAATTTATTGGGCTGTTACTATTTTTATGTTTTTGGCAGGTTCAAATTTTGCACTTTATTTTGTTGCATTAAAGGAAAAATCCTTACTCCATTTTTGGAAAAATGCCGAATTTCGCTTATATACAAAAATAGTTGTACTGTTTACTTTTATGATGACAACCAACCTATTATTTATTGAAAACAAATCGATAGCTGATGCATTAACCTTGTCTAGCTTTAAAGTCATATCTTCAATAACTACCACCGGTTTTACCATATATGATTATCAGGGGTGGACAGCTTTTCCCCAAACAATAATCATAGTCTTATTATTTGTGGGTGGCTGTAATGGCTCCACAAGTGGTTCTATCAAGGTTGGTCGATACCTTATTATGTTTAAACAGTGTATTGTTGAGCTTCAGCAAGCAGTTCATCCCAGAGCGATAATAAACTTAAAATTAGATGGCAAACAGATCAATGATCAGCTAATAATTAATGTCTTAACGTATTTCTTCTTATATATATTTTTGATCTCTATGGGAACATTATTTCTTACCTTTTTAGGTTTGGACTTGCTTAGTGCTTTTACTGCGGTTTTAGGAAGCATTAGTAATGGTGGCATAGGGCTAACTCAGCTGGCCTCGGGTCAATTTTTTACAGTATTTCCGACCTTAGGAAAGCATATTCTGGCCTTATTAATGCTTTTAGGACGACTGGAAATCTATACAGTTTTAATTTTATTCAGCCCCAGTTTCTGGAGAAAATAATTAAGGAATATTGGTAATTTGAATTACCAAGTGGTTCCATTGAAAATGAAATACCAATAGGATATAAAAGAATAGTAGTTACTGAAACCATATTTTTTAACCACGAGGTGGCACATGATATTAATGATAGACAATTACGATTCCTTTACCTATAACCTAGTTCAATATTTAGAATGTTTACAAGAAGAGGTTTTAGTATATCGTAATAATAAGATATCTTTAAAAGAAATTGAAGAATTAAATCCCGCTGTTATTGTTCTTTCTCCTGGTCCCTGTACCCCTAATGAAGCAGGAGTAAGTAAAAGTATAGTTGAATATTTTAAAGGCAAGATACCCATACTTGGTATATGCTTGGGTCATCAAACAATTGGACAAGTCTTAGGAGCCCATATTAATAAAGCTTTAGAGCCTGTTCATGGTAAAGTACATGCTATCACCCATCATAATAGGGGTGTATTTGAGGGTTTGAAAAACCCTTTAAATGTTACTAGATATCATTCGCTAGTAATTGATAAGAGTACCTTACCAGATTGCTTGGAGATTACAGCGGAAACCTCTCAAGGGGAGATTATGGGAATAAGACATAAGGAATTTCTATTGGAGGGAGTACAGTTTCATCCAGAGGCTATTTTAACTGAAATGGGCTTAGAGCTCTTAGAAAATTTTTTGAAAAAAGCAAAAAAGTTTAAAACAGTAGGTGTAGAATGCTAATACAAGAAATAAAAACATCCCTTAATAGCTTTGAAATATACTGCCTTTATAAGGATGAACCCTATAGCTTTTTTTTAGATAGCGGCATGGATCATCAGGGCTTGGGGAACTACTCTTTTATCGGAGCTAATCCTTTTTTGATTTTTAAGAGCAAGGCTGATTTAATTAATATTGGGGAAAATGGAATTAACTCAACATTTAAGGGTAACCCCTTTACTAAATTGAAGGAGCTATTCGACAAGTACCAACGGGATTACCCTTCGGAGCTACCCTTTTTGGGTGGAGCTGTTGGGTATTTAGCTTATGACCTATGTCATCATATCGAAGATTTACCAATTACTGCTGTAGATGATGTGGGTATTCCCGATTGTTACTTTGGTTTTTATGACGGGATAATTATAATTGACCACGTTCATAATAAGGTTTTTGCTGCTGCATTAGGTATAACCAGTGCTGCGGAAGAAAAAGTAGCTGCTATTAATAAGAGCTTAACCGAAGGAGAGAAGCAATGCCCAGTTAGCTCTTCAAAAGGGAAAAAAGGCCCGGCAGTTTTTGCCGGGAATTTTACTAAAAAAGATTATTTGAAAGCAGTCAATAAAATCAAGGAGTATATTAAGGCTGGCGATATTTACCAGGCTAATCTTACCCAGCGTTTTGAATGTCAACTGGAGGAAACGCCTTTAGAACTCTATGGAAAATTGAGGCAAATTAATCCTGCTCCTTTTGCCAGTTTTATAGATTTTGGAGATGGGCATATTGTGAGCAGTTCCCCAGAACGGTATATTAGAATAACCGGAAAAAATATTGAAACCAGACCCATTAAAGGGACAAGACCTAGAGGCAAGACTTTAGAAGAAGACCAGAAAAATCGAGATGAGTTACTAGCAAGCGAAAAGGATAAGGCAGAGCTTTTAATGATTGTTGACTTAGAACGCAATGATTTAGGTAGGATTTGTAAGACCGGAACAGTAAAGGTTCCACAGCTTTTCCATCTTGAAAAATACCCCACAGTCTATCATTTAGTATCTACAGTAGTTGGTGAACTGAAGGATGAATGTGATGTGGTTGATTGTATTCTAGCGTCCTTTCCTGGCGGATCAATAACAGGTGCTCCAAAAATCCGGGCAATGGAAATAATTGATGAGCTAGAACCTACCCAAAGAAATATATATACTGGCTCTATTGGCTATATTGGTTTTAATGGCGATACCGATTTAAATATAGTGATTAGAACCATTGTTTGTAAAGATCAGAAAGCCTATTTTCAAGCAGGTGGTGGGATTGTCTGGGATTCCGATGCGGAAGAGGAATACCAGGAAAGCCTGGATAAGGCTAGGGCTATGATGAAGGCCCTAGGTAGTCCCTAAAGGGACTAAGGTTGAGGTTGAGGCTAAGGTTGAGATTGAGATTGAGATTGAGATTGAGATTAAGATTAAGATTAAGATTTCGCTTCGCTAGATTAAGGTATTTGGTAGCCTTTTGGGTTTCGAAAAAAATAATAGCATTGTTGGGGACATTCCTCTGACAGCAAAGCAATACTCATTAGAGGGGTGTGTCCCCTTTCCACAATAGAAACAAAACGGTGAGGTCGTTTTTTGAAAGGTGAAGATTATGTATATCCACTTTAACGGTAAATTAGTAAATAAATCAGATACACATATTTTGCCCGGCAGTGAAGGGTTTTTGTATGGGTATGGTTTATTTGAAACAATTAAACTCTACCAAGGGGAGATTATTTTCTTTGCTGAGCATTTTGCAAGAATGGAGGACGGCTGTAAAAAATTAGGTTTACAATTAGATAAAGGACCTGATGAGATACTTAATTATTGCTATGAACTAACTCAGGCAAATCAGCTTACAAATGGGGGAATACGAGTTACCTTTGCAAAAAATAATCAGGAAACCTATCTAGTGATAACTACCAGAGCCAGCACCTATAGGGAGGAAGTATATCAGAAGGGCTTTAAAATTTTATTTGCTAAGGCAAAAAGAAACCCCGAAGCATTATTAGTGGGAGTAAAGACAAATAATTATTTAGAAAACCTACTAACATTGAATGAAGCTAAACAAATGGGGTATGATGAGGCGGTTTTTTTAAATGTTTTTAATAAGGTTAGTGAGGGAGCAATTTCAAATTTGTTTTTTGTGAAAGATGGGGAAATTTTGACCCCCGCCCAAGAATGTGGTCTCTTGCCCGGTATTATAAGGAGCAAGGTCTTGGATATAGCAGATAAGCGTGGGATACCTCTAGAAACAGGGGAATTTACAAAAGAAGAATTATTGAATGCAGATGAAATATTTCTCACAAATTCCCTTTTAGATATTATGCCAGTTTCCAGCATAGAAACCAAGGCTTTGGATCTAAAGAGTAATCACGTAACCCAAAACCTGCAAACTGAATTGCAAAATTTGTATCGTAGGGAACGGTCTTGACCGTTCCTTACGTTTTTGGGATTTGTAGGACGGTCAAGACCGTTCCCTACAATTCAATGGAAAACGTAAATAAAAGGTTGTCCCATTTTCATTACTTATAAAGTTTAGCTTGGCATTGTGTCTTTCTGCGATGCTGTAACACATTGGTAATCCAAGACCAGTTCCATTTGCCTTAGTTGAAAAGAAAGGCATGCCAATTTGATCTTGGACATCTACAGGTATTCCTTGGCCTTGATCAGAGACACTAAGAACCAGCCAATCACTATCAGCTTTAGTTGTAATAGTAATAATTCCTTTTGTGCCTGTTGCCTCCAGGGCATTCCTGGCTAAGTTTAATAATAGCTGAATAATTTCGCTTTCATTAAGCAAAACCTGGGGGATATTATTTAGTTCAACGGCAATAGTTTTATCCTCTTTTACAGCCTGAATTTGCATCAGGGGAAGTATTTTTTTTATTATCTGGTTGAGGTTACCCGTTGTAAACTCAGTAGCCTTATCCCTAGATAAAGCAAGGTAGTCTGTGATTATTTGATTGGCTCTGTCCAGTTCATTGATCATTAAAGTAAATTGAGGAGAATATTGGGATATTTCCTCTTTGGCACTCAATAATTGGAGAAAGCCCCTCACTGTCTGCAGCGGGTTCCTTATTTCATGGGCAATACCGGCAGCCATTTGACCCACTAGCTTAAGGCGCTCCATATTAATTATTTCCTTCTTATACGTGACGGAATCGGTAACATCAATGGCGACACCCAACAAACAGGGTCTCCCGTTAATTTCTATTATTTCCGAAGAAAGTAAAGCCTCCCGGCACTCTTTTGATTTTGTTTTGTATGCCATTGTGACCTCTCTAAGAGGAATGTTTTTAACAAACTGAATTTCGCTATCACCAGGGATGGAGGAACATACTAAGTCAAGCTCCTCTTTAGTTTTGCCTACTACTTCATTTATTGAATAACCTGTATATTTAGTAAAAGCATCATTAACAGTAATATATCTGCCGGTATCAAGGGAAACAATAGTCATAATAGCCGGGTTTTTTCTAAATGCCGCGGCAAAACGCTCTTCCGCTTTAACAAGTTCAATTTGAGTATACCTAAAGGCAGAAATATCTCTAAAAAAAACAATGCAATAGTCATTGATACGATCAATTGTTGCTCCAAAGTATCTCCCCGAGGTGGCACCAGTAAATTCCACATAAACCATTTTTTTATCCCCTTTAACTTTATGCAGGGCATTATAAAATGGAGTATTCAGGTACTGGGGAGCAATTTCCCAGAAGGGCTTGCTCGTTAGATATTCCTTGGGATAGAGAAATAAGCTCTCAGCATGGTTATTCATGTTAACTATATACCAATCATCATTAATTACTATACATGCCTCAGGGAAGATTTCCATGAGGCTATCTAGGGAAATGTTTTCTGCAGTTTTTGCCCAGGAATCAACAGGTTTCATGGAAAATCATCTTCTTTCTTTGGATACATAAATATATTGTAGTATAAAGTCTTCTTAAAACATGTCGTATTTTGTAAGAAGGAAAATTATTTTAAAAGATGTGTGTATCAAAAGAGGCTAGTCCTATTAAAAAAAGGAGAAGAGTACTCCTCTTAATCTCATTTTAAGTTTTGTGCTTTCTATTTTGTCAGGTAGAAATATAATAGAATTAGAAAGGATATTTTAATTATAATTAAGGAAGGTCTTGATGATTATGGAAGAAAAATATATTTTAAAATGCACACGCTGCTTATGCGGGCATTGGGAGATGAAGATAACCCATATCGATACCGATGGAAATTTATACTGCATAAGATGTGCGGCATATATGAAAAAAGTCGGTGGCTATGACTTAATTCCCTTTAATGCGGCAGATTTTATTTATAAGTTTTCAAAAGATTAATGGGAAAGGTCTTTTAAAAACTGCCGAGAGTGTTATATAATAGAGGGAAACTAACATTGTGTTATAGAGGATGTGGCAATTATGATAATAAAAATGCAAAATGTATCTTGGCGGAGGGAAAACACTTATATTTTACGAGATATTAACTGGGAAGTTAAGGGTAGCGAGAATTGGGTTATTATGGGGTTAAACGGTTCGGGGAAAACAACACTATTAAATATCGTTAATGGGTATATATATCCTTCCTCAGGTGAGGTTACTATACTTGGTAAAAGGTTTGGCAAATATAGTTTACAAGAATTACGTAAAGAAATTGGCTGGGTAAGCTCATCCTTGCAGGAAAATCTATATGTAAATGAGACTGTACTTGAAATTGTCTTAAGCGGGAAATTTGCAACAATTGGACTTGTGGATACACCTGAACAAGGAGACATTGATAGAGCATTAGAGTTATTAGAGAACCTAGGATGTCCTGAGTTTATTAACCGTCCATATAGGTCCTTATCTCAGGGGGAAAAGCAAAAGGTAATTATTGCCAGGGCCCTAATAAACTCACCGCGAGTTTTAATTTTAGATGAACCATGTACTGGTTTAGACATATTGGCTAAAGAACAATTGCTAGCTACCATCGAAAAGTTAAGTAAGGCTGAAAATGCTCCAACCTTAATTTATGTAACTCATCGTGTCGAGGAAATACTACCGGCTTTTGGCAATATATTAATGCTACGAAAAGGCAGTGTATTTTCAGCGGGTAAAACTCAAAAGGTCTTAACCAGTGCTAATCTTACAGATTTTTTTGAAGCCCCTGTTGAGGTAGAATGGATGCAAGAGCGTATAAATCTGCGGTTAATTAATAAAAATGAAATAGGAATGGCACTATAGGACTAGAAAAATGGAAAATGTTTTAATAATAAAATTTAGATAAAAAGTGAAAACTAAAAAAAACTAAAAAAAGCGTTTTTTTTAAAACACTAAGGAGGTTTTCCCAATGAGAGGTAAGGTAAAGTGGTTTAATGCTGAAAAGGGTTATGGTTTTATTGAAAGTGATGACGGGAAAGATGTTTTTGTACATTTTTCAGCAATTCAGAGTGAGGGCTTTAAGACCTTAGAGGAAGGCCAAGCAGTAGAATTTGAGGTGACAGAAGGTAATCGTGGAGCACAGGCAGCAAATGTTGTTCTTGTCTAGTAAAAGAAAATCACCCCATCATAAGGGTGATTGTTTTTTTGCAAGGAAGTAACAAATCGGCCTGAACTTATGTTAAATGAAAATAAAAGTGTTCAACTGGAGCTAGCTACCCTATTTTTCTATGGTCTAATGGGAAAAGGAAATAAATTTTAATAACTTATTGTAACCCTTTAAGTTTGAAATAGTGTATTATTAAATTAGCGGATTAAGGTTAATGAAAATATGCGGAGATGTGATGTGATGATATTTTCAGGAGTATTAATTATACCGATTCTTATTATTGCTTTACTTGTTTTTATCTTGTCGGGAGTTAAAGGTCAGTCAGAAAAAGGGGGAGAAGAAATGATTAAAAATGTCTATATATATTTAGTGCTTTTTGCAACCTTAATGATGACCATCGGCGGAAGTGTAGGAACCTTTATGGCTGCAGCAGACATTATTGCTCCTGCACCTTACCACCAAAGCTTTGAAGAGTATAGACGGTGGGGTCCGGAAAAAGAAGTAATAGAGGAAACAAAGCTTTCCCAAGAGGAGCTAAAAGCACGCTATGATGCTATGGTCTTATCAGAAAAGGAACGCCAAGTTACCAGAGCTAAAAATAGCCTCATTAAGAGCTTTGGCTGGATTGTAATCCCTTTGCCGGTTTTCATCTACTTCCAAAGACGCTTGGTTAAGAAGCCACAAGAACAAGAATAGGATTCAGCATATCAAAAAAACCAGGAGACTAGTACTCCTGGTTTTATCTTTCAAATTCTACTTTATTTCTGCCATTTTGCTTGGCTTTATAAAGTGCCAAGTCTGCTCGTTTATAAATGGTATCAATTGTATCATCATTTTTCAATTCAGTTACACCTAGGCTTATTGTCAAATGTCCTACTTTGCTGAAGATATTTCTAGCAATTGTTTCCCTTAGTTTCTCTGCAAAAGTAAGGGCATTATCTAAGGAATTATTAGGTAAGATTAAAGCGAATTCTTCTCCACCTATTCTTGCAAAAATATCGCTTTTACGAATATTTACAGAGATTACTTGAGATAATTCTTGTAGAATAAGGTCACCAACATCGTGACCATATTGATCATTAACTCTTTTAAAGTGGTCTATATCTAACATTACTAGAGAAAAGGTATCTCCTAGGCGCTGGGATTTATTAATTTCTTTAAGAAGATATTCATAACAAAAGCTCCTATTATAAACACCAGTTAGGAAGTCGTGGTTTACGGAATACTCTAATCTATTTATTACATATTTTCTGATAAACATGAGAATCGCCATTATTAAAACGATATTTAATAGGAAAAAGAAGATAATATAGTTAAAATAGCTTATCCTCTTTTCAGACATTTTTTGAGCATTAAAAACAGCACTGTTTGTTATAAGCCAAAGCTGTTCACTTTTGTAAAGAAAGGTTTTTTGATTTACAAAATTAGGGTTAGACCTATACGTATGAATATAGTCTTTAAAATCAGACCATTCTTTAAATATCCCTGTCAAAGATTGATGAAAGCTATCACCTTTACTACCCATACTAATTTTCCCTGTGTGAAAGTCATCTATAATTTGGTCAACATTCATAATAACATAATCACTATTATTATTTATTAATTCCAGTTTTGCTATCCTCTGAATAGAGCCTCGGATAACTCCCGTAAGGTTTATTATTTCAGCATCTTTGGTAATCATTTTGGCTAACATTAATACCATTAAACTATTTATGCTTACTAACACCAAAAGGGAGATGGTAATATAGATCATAATGGTAGATTTTTTTATCATCAGCCTTTCTCAGTCCTTTATAAAAAAAGTAGATTATATATTCTCAGCCTTTAGCAAGTTATCCTTCTTTTGAATCGAAAAATGTAGAATTATGGAGAATAGGAAATTAAGTACGATTAATAGAGGATATGAAAACCAAAGAAAAGATGGTAAAATATACATATGCTTTATAGACATAAAAAGTTGGAGGTGCTTTTATGATAGTTTCACATGCTAAAAATGTCCAAGGTATAAAATATGGTGATCCAGAAACCAGTAAAGTTTTAAAGAAAGTCTTAATCTCTCCGGAGCAAGGCTGGAAGGATTATGTTATGCGTTTATTTGAGCTAAGCCCGGGAGATGGTTCATGTTCATTAAGGCATACCCATGAATGGCCCCATATTGTATATATAGTTGGGGGAACGGGTATGGTACATTTAGATGGGACTGATCAGGAAGTTAAAGCAGGTTCTTTTGCTTATATTCCAGGAGGTAAACTTCATCAATTTATCAATACTGGTGCAGATACCTTCTCCTTTATTTGTATAGTTCCTCCTGAAGGGGATGTTTAATTCCGCAAAATATTAGTCGGCATCGGGGACGATAAATTTATATGTTTAATATATAACAAAAAAAGAACCCTTATCATGGGTTCTTTTTTTGTTAAAGGCCAAAGAAAATCTCTCTCCACAAAAACCTGACCCCAGTATTATTAAAAAAAGCAGGTATTATGTAAAAAAGTGTCGAAATAAAGTCATTGTTATTTATATTATTTATAACTGGTGACATAGTGTGGAAAAAGTTAAAGGAATATCTATTTCACATGCAAATTACTAAACGCATCTATTTGTGGTTAATTATCACAATCGTCCTTTTTACAGTAATGTTTCTTATCTTCTTTTGCTTAAATTCTATTAAAACTTCTGAAAACCATCACAAGAGGTTAATATTAAATATAGCAGCATACCTGGGGCAAGCAGTTAACCTATCATTTAGCGATATTCTCATACGGGAAGGAGCAGTTGGTAAACCGCTGGAAGAACAGATAGCTGTTATAAATAAAAATCTGCAGCCTATTGTAAATGAAGTAAGCAATTTATTTCCTGGGATGGGTTTAGGATATTACTCTATTGAGCTAGACCATATAGTGGCAATTGCTCCGAATTTTAATACTGATTTATTAATTCAGGTCCCACACAGCTATTCTTACTTTCAAAGCTACGAATCAGGTAAGCCTGAATTTGGTAAATCTGAAACCTCTCTTGGCTGGTTTGACAAACCCATCCTTTATGTAACATATCCAATAGTGCATAATGACAGAATAATTGGCCACTCCTGGGCTAATCTACCTCTTGATAATATGTATAAGAATATTGCTGAAGATACATTAAGCATAATATTATTTGTCCTTTTGTTCATGGTGGCAGTAATTGTAATAATAAGCACAGGATTTCAGGTTTTGAGAAAAGAACTTAACTCCTATTGCCAGCATATTGTAAATTCAACGGAAGATATTAGTGAAAGTGCTATTGTCGAGTTCAAGCCTTTCTTTGAGGAAATAAAAAAAAGTCAGCAGCAATTAATTATTGCAAATATGAGTTTGGAACAAGAAATTGAAGAACGCAGGCTAGTAGAAGAAAAATTAATAGCAACACTTAGGGAAGTTAATAGCCGTAAGGAAGAAATAGCTGCTCTTTTTAATAGTGCTTCTCTGGTTTTAGAGATGCGTGATTTTAAGGAAACAGCCAGAGCAATTTTTGATGCCTGTAAAGAATTAACTAATGCTACATCTGGTTATGTGGCTCTCTTAACGGAGGATGGTAAGGAAAATAAGTTATTGTTTTTAGATTCGGGGGGACAGCCTTGTTCAGTAGACCCGAGCCTGCCTATGCCCATAAGAGGATTAAGAGAGCGAGCCTATCTCAAGGGTGAAGTTATATATGATAACCAATTTGGTAAAAGTAATTGGTTTTCCTATCTTCCGCAGGGCCATATGATACTTGATAATGTCTTATTCAGTCCCCTTGTACTTAAAGGAAAAACTTTGGGTATTCTTGGTCTGGCTAATAAGCCTGGGGGCTTTACTGAGGAAGATAAGCACCTTACTAAAGGATTTAGTGATATGGTAGCCATTGCTCTCCGAAATTCCCGGAGTTTATCTAGATTGACTCAGAGTACTATTAGTACCCGGAAGGCTGCTTATACTGCAAGTGATCCAATTATTGCCTTTAGTACCCAAGGTTTAATAGCATTTTGTAATGAAGCCTTTAAAAAACTATTTCAATATAGCTATCGAGAAGTGTGGAAAAAGCCTATCAATCTACTTATTCCTAGAATCTCTGAATTAATGGCAGCAAATGATTTAGACAGAATCAAAGGAGCCTTTGATGCTATGGGTTTAAAAAAGGATGGCACCTCTGTTTCACTAGAGATATCGTTAGGAGTATGGGGATTAGAAGATGATAAATGGTACATAGCTTTTATTCGGGATAATTCGGAACGGAGATTATTAGAGGAAAAGCGCAGATATTATCTATTTGAAGATTTCCCAGAGATAATTTTTTTTACTGATGAGGATGAAAACATTATTCAAGCTAATAAAAAAGCGGTAAGATACTATGGGTATAGTATGGAAGAACTTAAAACCTTAAACATTAAAGACCTTTCCCATCATGGTGAAACTTTTATTAATATTAAAGGCCGATATGATTCCATACATCGCCGTAAGGATGGTACAGTGTTTCCTGTGGAGGTAAGTTGTTTTAAAACCATTTCCGAAAACAAAACCATAAAAATATTTTCTTTAAGGGATATTTCTGAGCGGATGGAAAATGAAAACAAAATACGTAATAGCGAAGAAAAAATAAAGAAAATTTTTAATTCTGCTCCGGTAGGAATATGTTTGGTAAATAAGAGAGACGAGGTTGTTGAGTGTAACCAAATGATGACGAAAATACTTGGTTATTCAGAAGAAGAACTGAGTGGGATGACTTATTATCAGTATACCCATCCAGAGGATAAAGAGCTGACTGGGGATTTTACCAAAGAGGTTCTCTCCGAGCCCTATCTCAATAGATGTTTAGAAAAAAGATATATTCATAAAGATGGTCATATTATCTGGGCTAGGGTTTTTGTGGCAGTACTTATTGAACGTAATGATGAGATAAATAGAATAGTAATAATCGAGGACACCACTAGTCAAAAAGAATTGGAAAGCGAATTGATTACAGCTCGGGAGAAGTCGGAAATATCGGCAAGACTTGCGGCTCTGGGGACAATGGCTGCCAGCATTGCCCATGAAGTAAATCAGCCTTTAAACACAATACGAGTGGCTGTTGAAGGTTTGCTATATTTTTATCGCAAAGACCAATTATTAGATATCGAAGAAGTAGCAGAAACTCTTGCAGATATTAGTACAGAAGTAGTTTCAATTGCTGACATAATCAATAATATGAAGTTATTTATAAATAATGAGAGAATTCATGAGGACGGTTTATGTGATCTAAACCTTATCCTCAACAAAGTAGTTGAGAAAAATATTATCTTAGCTCAACAAGAGAATATTTTAATTAGTAGCAAGTTTAATTATATTCCACCCATAAAAGGCAATGTAAGTAAACTTACTGAAATTTTCAATAATGTACTTATAAATGCCATCGAAGCTTTAAAGCGTTCTGAAAAGGAAATTAAAGAGATTGAGATTACTACTACATTAAAAGAAACAGTTATCAAGGTGGAAATCAGTGATAATGGTCTAGGAATTACGGCAGATGTTAAACACAAGTTATTCGACCCCTTCTTCACTACTAAAAAGGCAGGTGAGGGTATGGGTATAGGATTAACAATTGTTTATGTTTTACTGGAGTCTATGGGGGCTACTATTAATGCAGTTAGTAATGAAAAAGGTGGAGCTACATTTAAATTAGACTTCCCTTTAGAAGATTACTAAAATCGTAGAGGTTAGGTGTAGAGAAATGAACATATTGATAGTTGATGATAATATAAAGGGATTAGAAAATGTTGCCAGATTTATTAGAAAATTGGGGCATTCAGTAGATGAATGTGAAAGTGCACTTAAAGCTTTTGAGCTTTTTAAGGAACGTAACTATGAACTGGTTTTTATTGATATTAAAATGCCTCAAATGTCCGGGGTTGATTTTCTAAAGGCTATGTTAGAATTCCCAAGTGATACCAAGGTAGTTCTTGTTACGGCTTATGCCGAGCTGGAAACAGCTATTGCTGCTGTTAGATATAATGCCTTTGACTATTTATTAAAGCCTATTAGTATAGATAAGCTTGTGGATGTAATAGAAAGAGTTAGCGCGTTTTTTGCGAAGATGGAAAAAAACCGTTCTATAAATATTCTGCTTTATAGTAAACAAATATTTTTAGCCGTAGGGATATGTTCTACTCTGCGAGCTGAAGAAGACATTAATAAAATTAATTATGTGACAACTTACAGCCATTGCATACAACAGACGAAAAACGTGAGATATGACATAATCTTAATAGATGTTGATTCAGTAAGAACAGAAGAATTGACTTCTATTCATTTGAAATACCCGGACAAAAAGGTTATTGCCCTTATCTCACAAAACAAAGAGAAAGCCGATAATCCACAGGGCATTCCGATAATTTACCTAGAGGATTGTAATCGCCATGACCTATTAAACAGGTTAAATAGTATTTTAGACGGTCAGTTAACTAATAATGAATCTGCTTTTAGCCATTTAAAGACTGTAGAACCAAATATGAAAATGAACTATAGGGAAAAGGAAATTCTCTTAAGGGTTGCCCAGGGGAAAACTAATAAAGAGATTGCTCAAGAGTTATATTTAAGTCCAACAACTATAAGAAACTATGTTTCCAAAATATTACAAAAACTGAATATTCAAAACAGAACTGTAGCTGCCTTATATGTTTCTAAATATATGCTAGAAAAAGAGTAATAAAACGTACCGGCGCCGTTTTTTAACTCAGAAACTTTTTTCGCCAAGGCTATTCGGTAATAGGTTATCATATCATCAACATTGAAATCATAGGAAATTAGGTTCGGAAAAATCTAAGTATATAAAAAAAATTTAATACTACCCCATATTTTACTTATTTTAAACTCAAAATATCAAAATAGGGATATTTGTCATAAGAAAAAGTGACAAATATCCCTATATATTTACAAAATGTGTCATTAAAATAAGAGTGTATACAAAATTATATTTAAATAATAAAAAGGCAAACCATTCTAAAGAATGGGACGCAAAGTTATGGATCTAAGGTGTAAGCTATGATTGCCAGACTGCCGGAGTGATTGAGTAGATTATTGGGTACCGGTAACCTTATTTAGGTTACCTTTTCTAGTATTATCCTAAAAGTTCGAGAAAGCCAGGATGGGAGATGGAATAATGGATGTAAAATACTTAAACCCTTTCATGAATGCAATAAAAGATATTTCTGCTCAGGTTTTAGGGAGCAGTCCTATTTTTAAAAAACCATGCTTTAAAGAAACCCCTTTTGATTTCGATGAAGTATTAATAATTATTGGAATTACAGGGGAAATAAACGGCAAAGCAATAATAAATTTAGATAAATCTAGCTGTGTGCAGATTGCTTCCCAAATGATGGGAGGGATGGAGATGCAGTTTGATGAACTTTCAAAAAGTGCAACAAGCGAACTTTTCAATATGATTATGGGAAAGGCGGCTAGTAATTTTGAAAAGGAGGGCATTCAGATCAACATCACAAGTCCCACGATTTTGGAAGGAAGTAATATTAAGGTTAGTCAAAAAGAGAAAATACTTTCTGTTCCAGTAAGCATCGACCAAATAGCTATGACTGTTAATATCTCGGTAGAAATTAAAGCTGCCTAAAGACAATTATTGGTAGGACATTGATTTGCTAGTTTCTAAAAACAACTATTTTTTAGGAGCGTGAAAATATGAAGAAAGTACTTATTGTTGATGATGCAGCCTTTATGAGGCTGACAATTAGATCAATTCTAGAAAAAAACGGATTTGAAATTGTCGGTGAGGCTGAAAATGGAGAAAAGGGTGTTCAGAAGTACAAGGAATTAAAGCCTGATTTAGTTACTATGGATATAACAATGCCCGAAATGACTGGCATAGAGGCACTGAAACACATTAAGGAATATGACCCTAATGCAAAGGTCGTTATGTTTTCAGCAATGGGGCAGGAATTAATGGTCAGAGAAGCAATTATAAACGGTGCCAAATCTTTTATTGTAAAACCTTTTACGGAAGATCATGTAATGCAAGTCCTTAATAAGATATTAATAATATAAATGTTTGCTGTTGAATAATAGTTTTTTAGGAGGTGATTAAAGTGTCAGTCCAATATACAAATGAACCAATGCTTGACATGTTAATATTCGAAACAACACAACTTATTGAACAGCTTGAGCAGTCCATATTAAACAGTGAAAAATCAAGCTGCTATACAGAAGATGCTATTAACGAAATATTTCGTATAATGCATACCATTAAAGGGTCATCGGCAATGATGATGTTCAATAATATTTCAACTCTTGCTCACTCAATGGAAGATCTATTTTACTTCCTTCGTGAAGAAAAACCAAGTAATGTTGATTGCTCAACTCTCTCTGATTTGCTTTTGGAAGGAGTTGACTTCATCAAGTTAGAAGTTGAGAAGCTCAAGAATGGGGATAATGCTGACGGAGATGCGGCTGCATTGATAGACCGGATAAATAAATTTTTGTCTGTTTTAAGGCAGGGCAACAATTCTACAGTTTCTACAAAGGAAATAAAAGTGGGACAAATTGATACCAAGAAACAGCAGTATTACATAAGTCAGTCTAAGGTGGAGGCATCTACATACAATAATGCATATAAAGCGATAATATATTTTGAAGATGGCTGTGGGATGGAGAACATACGTGCTTACTCAGTTATTCATAACCTTAAAGACTTCACGGACCAAATATTTTATCTGCCGGATGACATCATAGACAATGATGAATGTATAGAAGCTATTAGAAATGGCGGTTTTAAAGTATATCTTAAAACAGACTGCTCTTATGAGGAAATGCACAAGATTTTCATGCAAACCATATTCCTCAAGAATTTGGAATTAATCCAACTTGAAAATGATGATGAGTTAAAGCAGTTTTTAGAGGAAAAAGAGTTTACAGACCAGGAATATTTCAATAAGGCACCTTGCCAGCATGCAATATATAAAGAAGCTAAAGAGTATACAGATAAAGAACTTCATTCTCCTCCCACACAACAGAGCATGATAAGTGTTAGCGTATCCAAATTGGACAAGTTGATGGATTTAGTTGGAGAGATGGTCATCGCGGAGGCTATGGTTATACAAAATCCCGATTTAAAAGATTTGGAACTGGACAACTTCCAAAAAGCAGCAAGACAGCTAAACAAAATTACCGACGAGATGCAGGATATGGTAATGTCTATCCGCATGGTTCCTCTTTCAGCCACCTTCCACAAAATGCATCGGGTAGTACGGGATATGTGTAAAAAGCTTGGCAAGGAGGTGGAACTTAAGATCTTTGGAGAGGAGACTGAGGTTGACAAGAATATTATCGAACATATCTCCGATCCGTTGATGCATCTTGTACGGAATGCCATTGACCACGGAATTGAACCACATGAAGACAGGCTGGCAAAAGGCAAATCGCAAGCCGGAATTATTACTTTGGAAGCGAAAAATGCTGGAAGTGAGGTTCAGGTCATTGTTAAGGATGACGGCAAGGGTCTAAGCAAGGAAGGAATTTTAAAAAAGGCTAAAGAGAATGGAGTGCTATATAAGTCACAAGAGGATATGACCGATAGGGAAATCTTTAACCTGATATTCCTTCCAGGCTTTTCAACTAAAGACAGTATTACTGAATTTTCCGGGCGTGGTGTAGGGATGGATGTAGTCACAAAGAACATTGAGACTATTGGAGGCTCAGTTTCAGTAGACAGCGTTCCTGAAAAAGGAACGATAATCATGTTAAAAATTCCCCTTACACTTGCAATAATAGACGGAATGAATATAAGGGTTGGAAAATCCCGCTATACTATACCAACCATCTCTATTAAAGAGTCTTTCAGGCCTAATGAAGGTGATATTATAACCGATCCCGACGGCAATGAAATGATTATGGTCAGGGGCCAGTGCTATCCAATACTGCGACTGCATGAGATATATAGAGTGAAGACAGGTATAACCAACTTTGTTGATGGAATAATTATTATGGTTGAGCAGGATGGTAAAAGTACTTGTATCTTTGCTGATGAACTTTTAGGTCAGCAGCAGGTAGTGGTAAAGTCATTGCCAGAGTATATCAAAAATTACAAAAAGATAGGAGGGCTTGCCGGCTGTACGCTTTTGGGAGATGGTAGTATCAGTCTAATCCTTGACGTTGGAGGATTGATAAATATATAAAGAACAAAGGAAAGGGGATGAAAATATGGCAGATTTAGTTGAGGATATTATGGAAATGGAAGAGGACACTCAAAAAGGCAGGTTTTTGACCTTTTCACTGGGGAAGGAAAGCTACGGCATAGAAATCAAATACGTCACTGAAATTATAGGAATCCAGGCTATCACAGAGATACCGGAACTTCCTGAGTATGTGAAGGGTATTATCAACCTAAGGGGTAAGATAATCCCTGTAATGGATGTCAGGCTTCGTTTCAAAAAGGAACCAAGAGAGTATAACGATAGGACTTGTGTTGTTGTAATTGACATCAAGGATATATCTATAGGACTTATTGTTGACACTGTCTCGGAGGTGCTTACTATTCCGGAAAATAGTATTGTCGAACCGCCAAAAATGAATAAAGGCTTCAATAACAGGTATATTAAGAATATTGGTAAAGTTGGAAATGATGTAAAATTACTGCTTGATTGCGAAAAGCTGCTTACAGAAAATGAACTGGAAGATTTAAGTGAAGCAATGTAAAATATTGAAAAAAAATTTAATTTGTAAAGGGGAGTTAATGGATGCAATGGTTTTATAATATGAAAATTGCCTCAAAATTGATTACAGGTTTTATTCTTGTAGCTATTATTGCAGGAATAGTAGGAGTAATAGGTGTTATTAACATTAAAACGATGGATGCTCTAAATACTGACATGTATCAGCGGCATACCGCAACATTGCCTGATTTAGCAAATGCAGCCCGGACTTACCAGAGGGAACGTGTTGAGTTAAGAAATATATATTTACAAACTGATGCCAGTAAAAGACAGGAAATTTTAAATAAATTTAAAGATTTTGATAAAAATATAAGTCAGAGCTTAGCAAATTTCGATGCCGGAATAAAAGATTCAAGTGTTCGTGAAAGTTTCGATGCATTATCTAAAGCCATAAATGATTTTTACCAATTCCGGGACGATGTGGTAAGTCTTGTTCAAGCAAATCAAATGGATGAGGCATATAATCTCCTAACTGGAAGCCAGGCTAGCCAAATAGCAGAAGTAGTCCAGTCAAGGACAGATGAGCTTTTTAAATTAAAAATAGACCTGGCAAAAGAAAGTTCGGATGCAAACACAGCCGCCGCTAATACCGCTACAGTAACAATGATTGCGGTAATAATAGCAGGTGTGATAATTGCAATAATACTTGGTATCTTCATATCTCGTACTATAAGCAAGCCGGTAAATAAAATGGTTGAAGTCGCTGACAAACTCGCGGTAGGGGATGTAAATGTAAATGTTAAAGCAGACACCAAGGACGAAATCGGTAGTCTTGCCCAATCCTTTGGCAGGATGATTGAAAATATTCGCGGACAAGCTATGGCTACTGAAAGGATAGCTGCAGGAGACCTAACTGTGGAGGTTGCTGTTAAATCGAAAAACGACCTCCTGGGCAAAAAGCTATCCGAAATGGTAGAGAAAAACAATGAGGTATTAACTAATATTGCTTCTGCTTCAGAACAGGTGGCAGCAGGGTCAAAACAAGTATCAGATTCAAGTATAGCTCTTTCACAGGGGGCTACCGAGCAGGCAAGCTCAATCGAGCAACTGACTGCATCCCTTGAAGAGATATCCTCACAGACAAAGCTCAATGCCGAGAATGCCAATCAGGCAAATGAACTGGCAGAAAATGCTAAGTCCAATGCTGTTCAGGGTAATACTCAGATGAAAGAAATGCTCCAGGCCATGGAAGAGATCAATGAGTCTTCTGCTAATATTTCCAAGATTATCAAGGTTATTGATGAAATTGCATTCCAGACTAATATCCTCGCCCTAAATGCCGCAGTTGAAGCCGCAAGAGCAGGACAACATGGGAAGGGTTTTGCAGTGGTAGCAGAGGAAGTAAGAAACCTTGCAGCACGTTCAGCAAAAGCAGCTGGTGAAACAACCGATATGATTGAAGGTTCGATCAAGAAGGTGGAAGGCGGCACAAAGATTGCAAAAGATACCGCTGAAGCCTTGAATAAAATAGTAGATGGTATTGAGAAAGTAGCAAACCTTGTAAATGATATCGCTGTTGCTTCTAATGAACAGGCTACAGGTATAGGACAGGTTAATCAGGGAGTTATGCAGGTATCCCAGGTTGTACAGACTAACTCAGCAACTTCCGAAGAAAGTGCTGCCGCAAGTGAAGAACTTTCAAGTCAGGCTGGACTCTTAAAAGAGATGGTTGGTAAGTTCAAGCTTAAGCAAAATGTTAAATCTTACAGCAAACTGGATGAACTTAGCCCGGAAGTATTAAAAATGCTTGAGGATATGTCAGAAAAAAAGAAAACAAATTCGGGGTCTAAGGAAGAGGCTTACTCCGAAGTAGCTGCTACGAAAACTAAGATTTCATTAAGCGATAAAGAATTTGGAAAGTATTAAAAAAGTAGTACAGGGCAGGGGGAGCCAACGGGCTCTCCTCCCCTTCTAAAGGGCAGGTGCAGTAGTGTTTACAATTACAGACAAAGAATTCAAGCAATTGGCAGCCTATATAAAAGCAAATTACGGTATCCATTTGAAAGATGAAAAGCGTACTTTGGTAACAGGGAGACTTCACAATGTGCTTATACAAAATAATTTCAGTAATTTCTCTGAGTATTATAAGCACATAATATCGGATAAAACTGGTGAGGCGGCAGCAATGCTGATAAATAAAATTACTACTAACCATACCTTTTTTATGAGAGAGGCCAACCATTTCTTCTATTTCAGGGATAAAGTACTTCCCTACCTTACAAGTATGGTAAAGGAAAAAGATTTAAGAATATGGAGTGCCGGCTGCTCCTCTGGGGAAGAACCTTATACCCTGGCTATGGTTATAGATGAATTCTTAGGAAATGAAAAAATGTGGTGGGATGCAAAAGTTTTAGCAACGGACATATCAAGCAAGGTGCTTGAAGAAGCCCACAAAGGCATATACAGCAGTGAGGAGATAGCTACCATTCCTTCTCAATGGAAACTCAGTTATTTTAAGAAATATGACAGTGAAAATTATATCCTCGTTGATAAAATTAGGAATGAAGTGATATATAGAAAGTTTAATCTCATGGATGGAACTTTTCCATTTAAAAGGAAGTTTCATGTGATATTCTGTAGAAATGTAATGATATACTTTGACGCTCAGACAAAATGTGAACTGGTTAATAAGTTTTATGAGTCGATGGAGTATGGAGGTTATTTGTTTATCGGGCATTCTGAATCTCTTAACCGTGAAGAAACAAAGTTTAAATATATTATGCCGGCATTATACAGAAAGGAATAAAGGGGTGACAAGGTGCAGCTTGGAAAAAGGATAAGAGTATTGGTAGTAGATGATAGTATAGTGTTCAGAGAAGTATTATCAAGAGGGATTTCCTCAGATCCGAATATAGAAGTTGTGGCTACAGCCAATGACCCCTTTGATGCTAGGGACAAGATAATTCAATACGAACCTGATGTCATGACTTGTGATGTAGAAATGCCTAGAATGAACGGAATCGAGTTTATCCAGCGGCTCATCCCCCAATATCCCCTGCCTGTCATTGTGGTAAGTACTGTAAGCAATGCAGTGTTTGATGCCATGGATGCAGGAGCAGTTGATTTTGTAGGTAAGCCTGATGTAAGGTCTGTAAAAAGTGTCGAAAGTTTTATTAATGAAATGATTATAAAGGTGAAAATTGCATCAAGAGCTAAGGTAATACCTGGGAGAGTACAGAATGACTACCATAGAATTGCAGGCAATTCTAATGTCGATACTGGCAGGATAATTGCAATTGGAGCTTCTACGGGAGGGACCGAGGCCATCTTTAATGTGCTTAAGTATTTGCCCAGGAATATACCAGGGATTGTGATAGTTCAGCATATACCTTCTGGTTTTTCACGTATGTTTGCCGAAAGGCTTAATGCCTCAACCTATCTGAATATTAAAGAAGCACAGACAGGTGATTATGTTGATAAGGGGCGGGTGTTGATAGCACCTGGTGACCGGCATATGAGAATCAAAAAGGCTGGTGATAGTTATAGAGTCCAATGCTTTGAGGGCGATAAAGTAAACGGACACTGTCCATCTGTTGATATCCTTTTTGAATCGGTTGCAAAGGAAGCAGGCAAAAATGCTATTGGCGTAATCCTCACCGGCATGGGTTATGACGGGGCAAAGGGCCTACTTTCTATGAGAAGGAAAGGTGCAAGAACCATAGGCCAGGATGAGAAGTCTTCAGTAGTTTATGGTATGCCAAAGGTAGCTTTTAATATTGGCGCAGTAGAAAGGCAGTCTTCCTTGGATAATATGGCCCAAATGATATATTCTATGCTAGGTTAGGGTGATAAAATGGATAAGATAGTGGGAATTGGAGAATATGCAATTTCAAATCGCCGAGAGGACATTATTAAGACTTTTGCATTGGCCTCTTGTGTGGCAGTAACGGCTTACAGCCCATCAAAGGGTGTGGCTGGCATGGTTCATATTGCTCTTCCATCACCTCCGCATAATGAAGATAGCAGCATATCTCCCGGATACTATGCAGTTACTGGAGTGCCTTTATTGATAAATAAAATGTGTACGGTGTATGGCTGTACCACAGACGAATTGAAAATTGGTCTTTACGGTGGGGCAAACTCAATTAGGGAGGATATTTTCAAGATAGGCAAAAAAAATGTAGTTACAGTAAAAAATATACTACAAAATATGAACCTGTTAATTGATATAGCCGAAATAGGTAACACCTTAAGCCGTACTTTGGCCATGGATGTATCAACGGGTAAGGTTAAAATAACCCTTCTACCTATTACAATATAAAAAGTAAAGGTGGTCAAAATGCAAAAAAGAATATTGATGGGGGAAAACCTTGAGCTTGCAGCTGCAACCCTATCTTGTATTGGAGATGGGGTTATTTCAACAGATCTTGAAGGCAGAATTATATATATGAACCAGATAGCGGAAGAAATTGTTGGTTGGGAAGCAAAAAAAGCTATAGGAGAACATTTTGATAAGGTTTTTACTACCTATAATGCGGATACAAAAAAGCCAACAATAAGTCCCATTGCCTATGTCCTTGAAAATGATACAGCAAAAGGCCTTGAGAATAACACCATTTTTATTTCCAAGGAAAATATCGAAAAGTATGTTTCAGCAACATGCTCTCCGGTTAAAGCTGCAGATGGTTCTATCATAGGTGTTGTAATAGTATTCAGAGATATTACAAGATTAAAACAGTTGGAAATGCAGCATAGAAATGAGGAAAAAAATTTAAAAACTGTATTTAACTTATCACCGGTTAACATAGTTACTATTAATGAGAATGGAATAATCAGCCATGCTAACAATACTGCCTTGCAATTAATTAATAAGAAAAAAGAAGAAGTGATTGGTAAAAGATTTGGTGATAGCTTTAATTGTACCGGAAGCACTAAAGATGAACGGGGATGTGGCTTTGGTCCCAATTCCCCCAATTGTGAGTTGAGGAAGGCAATTGTTTTAGCAATTAAGGAGAAAGAAGCTACAGGCTCTATCGAACTACGTAAAGAACTAATTAAAGATGAAAGAGAGACTGAATTGTGGTTTAAGACAGACGTAATACCCATTATGTTAGATGGAATGAGGAATGCGATTGTCACACTATCGGATATTACGGAAAACAAAAAAGAGGAAATTACGCTTATTAAGTCAAGGGACTATAGTAACAATCTTCTCGACCAGATTCCTTCTTTGGTATGGAAGTCAGACGTAGGCCTAGGGTGTAATTATGTAAATAAGGTATGGAGAGAATTTACAGGTCTTACTCTCGAAGAAGCATCTGGCTTTGGCTGGACTGATGTAATTCATCCAAAAGACTTAGATACATATTTAACGGTGGCTATCGAAGCTAAACTTAACAATAGTTCATATCAAAGTGAGATTCGTTACCGCCGATATGACGGTGAGTATCGGCTTTGTCTAGTTGTAGGAACTCCTTATAGTGATTTGGAAGGAGAGTTTGAAGGTTATATAGGTTTGATTTATGACATTACCGAACGCAAAGAGATTGAAGAGGCTTTAATTGAGAGTGAGGAAAAATTGAGAACCCTGTTTAACAATACTTCAGATGCAATCTTTCTTCATAAGTTCACAGGGGAAGAGGGGAAACCTAGTACTATTATTGAAGTTAATGATGTAGCTTGCAAAAGACTTGGCTATGCAAGAGAAGAATTAATAGGTATGTCACCAGTTGAGTTTAATAAGTCAGTTTCTTACAATAAGTTAATTGATTTACTTAATACGGCTGAAATCAATTCCCATTATACCATTGAAAAGGAGCATGTCGCAAAGGATGGCAGAGCTATTCCGGTAGAAGTGAATATTCATTGCTTTGAAATAAAAGGTGAGAAGGTGTTCCTATCTCTTGTCCGTGATATAACAGAGCGAAAAAAATCTGAAAAGAAAATACAAGAGAATCAGGCAAAATACCGATCCCTTTTTATGAATATGCATAGTGGTTATGCCTATTACAAAGTTGTATTTAATGATAAGGAAAAGCCTGTAGATTTAAAAATTATTGAAGCAAATGAAGCCTTTGAAAAAATAGCTGGTATTAGTAAGAAATATCTTATAGGTAAGCATCTCACTGATCTCTTACCTATAAGCAAAGATATTTTTGCTGAAATATCCCAAAAGTATGTAAGCATACTAGCACGGGGGAAAAGTGTATATATCGAGGAAATTTACTTTAATTCCTCCGCCAAATGGTATTCACTTGCAATATATAGCCCTAAAAAAAATCATGTGGTGACTATAATTACTGATATTACCCGTATTAAAGAGTCGGAAATTACTCAAAAAAAAGCAAAAGAAGCAGCAGAAGCTGCCAACAAGGCAAAAAGTGAGTTCTTAGCTAATATGAGTCATGAAATTCGCACTCCTATAAATGGTGTTGTTGGAATGATAGATCTTACTTTGCTAACTGAATTAAATGATGATCAAAAAGATAACCTGATTACTGCAAAGACTTGTGCAGATTCGCTTTTAAATATAATTAACGATATATTGGATTTTTCCAAAATGGAAGCAGGCAAATTGTGCCTGGAAAATGTTAACTTTAATATAAAGGAGTTTATAGAAGAGATAGTTAAGGCGCACTCACCCCTAGTAGTAGAAAAAGGGCTTGAGCTTAATTATACTTTTTCTTCTACGATACCACAGTTCCTTGTCGGTGATCCACACAGGCTACGTCAGGTGTTGAATAATCTAATAAGTAATGCAATGAAGTTTACTGAGAGTGGCGACATCACTTTGTCAGTTAAAAAAACAATTGAAAATGATAATGAGGTAGAATTAAAATTTACTGTAACGGATACAGGAATCGGGATTGCTTCCCAGGATCTTGTACGGATATTCGAGAGCTTTGTTCAGGTAGATGGATCCTTTACGAAAAAGGTAGGCGGTACAGGACTGGGACTTGTCATAGCAAAGCAGCTTGTTGAAATGATGGGTGGAAAGATATGGGTTGATAGTCAAATAGGCAAAGGTAGTACTTTTTACTTCCTGCTGAAATTCAAGATGGGTAGTCTAGAAGCAGAAGAGAAAGGGCAGGTGCCGCAAATAACAAAGGCAGCAAAGCCTTTATATATCCTTTTAGTGGAAGATGATACTATTAACCAAAAGGTAACTATAAAAATGTTAAAAGAAAAAGGCCACATTGTTGATACTGCAAATAACGGCAAGGAGGCATTGCAGTTATTTAAACGGGGTAAATATGATGTAATTTTAATGGATATCCAAATGCCCGAAATGGATGGGATTGAGGTATCAAAGAGGATAAGAGAAATGGAAGATCAATGTAAGCACACCCCAATCATAGCTACTACAGCTCATGCCCTGCAAGGTGATAAAGAGAAATTCCTGAATTTAGGTATGGATGGATATATTTCAAAGCCTATACGGATGAGTGAACTATTTTATACCCTTGATACAGTTATATCAACTCATGAGAATGGGGGGGGTTCTTTAACGGATAGAGTAGAGATTGGAGAAAATGGGGAGGTCACATTTATAGAAAAAGGCCATTACAAACCCGATGAGCATATTTATTTTGTGCTTTCTGAAGTTGCGGAATATATTAAAGAAATTGAATCAGCTATGGAAAACGGTAATCTTGTGGCCATGGGGAAGATAGCTCATGATATTAAATCTGTGTGCAACGAGATTGATGCTGATGAATTAAAATATGCAGCATTTAAAATAGAACTTGCTGTAAGACGCGGTAACTGGGAAGATGTTTCTGAGTACGTAAGAAAGTTGAGTCATAAGTTTAAAGCATTTAAGGAGTCTATACTTTCACTAAAGGAGTGGAAAAGGTGAAGATATTAATAGCAGAAGATGATCTAGCAAGTAGGAAATTTCTATTTAAGTTACTTTCCCAGTATGGAGAATGTGATCTGGTGGTAGATGGGTTGGAAGCTCTAGATGCTTTTTTGATGTCGTTAAAGGAGGGGGATCCTTACGACCTTATCTGCCTTGATATCATGATGCCCAAGGTGGATGGTGTAAAAGCCCTGAAGGCAATCAGGGACATGGAAAATCAGAAAGGGATTCTTTCTGAGAACAGATCGAAAGTTATAATGACTACTGCCCTAGCTGAAACACAATTTGTACAGAATGCATTTGAAATTGGCTGTGAAGCCTATGCTGCCAAACCTATAGATACGGCAAAGCTGGTTGAGGTTCTGCAAAAGCTGGGATTAATTGCAAAGAAAGAATAGTATACATAAGGGTGGTCAATGAGGATGGTAGAAAAAGTGATATCCGAGTGCAGTGAAGGTGATATTTTGGCTGCTGATGTGTTTAATATAAATGGTGTAACATTGGTGGCAAAGGGTACGGTAATAAATGAATATATAAAGGAACGGTTAATTGACTTGGGGATTGAAAGTATCCGTATTTGTAATACCTCTGTAGCTTTTGAAAATAGCAGCACTCCTTATGACAAATTCAAAAAGAACTATAAGGGTGCTATATTGAATACTAAGAATATGCTTCATGACCTTACCTCAGGAAAACCCCTTGATTATCAAAAAGTTTCCTTAATAACCAGCCAGATTTATAAAAATATTAATGAGAATGATAGTATTATTCGGTTTATGTCGGAAATCCGTAGTAGTGATGAATATACCTATACTCATTGTGTGAATACGGCTTTCTATTCTATGCTGATTGCAAATTGGCTCAAACTTTCTGACCATGAGATTAATAAAGTTATTCAGTCGGGGCTATTGCATGATATTGGTAAATCAAAGATTCCAAGCCAGATTCTTTGTAAAGGTGGTATCCTTACAAAGGAAGAGTTCGAAGTCATAAAAATGCACACTATTTTAGGCTATGAAATAGTAGAAACAATAGATGACATTGACCGTGATGTTAAAAATGCCATCCTTCTTCATCATGAAAGGATAGATGGCTCCGGATATCCGTTAAAAGCGTCTTCAGATTGCATAAATCTTTATACTAGGATTGTAGCTGTAGCTGATGTGTTCGACGCAATGACATCCGACAGGGTATACAAAAAACGGGTGACTCCCTTCGAGGTCTTTGAAATGTTTCAGACAGTGGGTATTGGAATGTTTGACATAAAAGTACTAAGAGTGTTTTTGAATAATCTGGCTGCTCATTTGGTAGGGGCAAAAGTTATACTTAGTAACGGTGAAATAGGGGAAATTGTTTATATCCCTTTGCAAAACTTAACTTGCCCTATTGTAAAAGTTGCATTTGGCTATGTAGATCTATCACAAGAAAAATCAATACTCATATTAAGTATGATATAGATCAAAGGATAGGTAGGACATTACATTAATTCATACCATCAGGGATTCACTTGGCCCAAAGATGTAGCTGATGGGATTATTAATGCCTTAAGAAAAGTGGTGACATACATTCAACATTTATTGAATATATGGATTGGAAAAATTGACCTGCGAATGGGAATATGGGATATCTCAACGATTTAAATAAAAAATCTAAATGTGCTAATTTTAGACAAAAAGGAATTGAAAAATGTGAAACTTAAAAACTATAGTATTACGAGGTCTATTATAATTATTTCTTTTTTACTAATGTGTATTTTGACATTGTCATTAATAATTACAGTCAATAGAGTGGAAAAACAGTATCAAACACTATCACTTAATATGGCAAAATCATATTTTGATACTATTATTGAACTTAGAAAATGGAATGCATCCCATAATGGAGTCTATGTTCCTATAACTGAGGAAGTCCAGCCCAATCCTTTTTTAGAAGATCCTCTAAGAGATGTTGAAACTCTCGAAGGGATTAAGCTTACAAAAATTAACCCCGCCTACATGACAAGGCTTTTAGGTGAATTGGCTGAGGCAGATTTAGACCTGCAATTTCATATGACCAGTTTAATGCCGATTAACCCGATTAATAATCCAGATAATTGGGAAAGAGAAGCCTTGAAAGACTTTGAAAACAATATCGGTAATAAATGGGAAACAAACGAGACCGAGAATGGGACTAACTTGCGTTATATGGAGCCATTAATAGTCGAGGAATCATGCCTCGAATGTCATGCTAAACAAGGATATCAGATTGGTGATGTTCGGGGGGCTATTTCAATTAATTTGCCCTATGGAAATTTTCAAAGGGCTATGAAGTCTGATATTTTCCGAACAGTATTAATATATCTTTCCTTTATTATTGTTATGGGTATAATACTTATATATTTTGGACGAAAGTCTTATTTCGCAGAAAATGAGCGAAAACATTTAATACATGAACTAGAACGTTCTAATAAAGAATTAGAGCACTTTGCCTATGTTGCTTCTCATGATCTAAGGGAACCCTTACGTAAAGTATCTGCCTTCGGCCAATTATTAAATGAATCTTTAGAAGAAAAAATAAATGAGGATGAAAAGGAAAACCTCGGGTTTATGATTGATGGTGCCCGGAGACTCCAAGAAATGATAGATGACCTATTATCGTATTCCCGTTTAACTACCCAAGCTAAACCCTTTCAGATAATAGACCTTAATGAAGTGATAAACGAATTAAAAGGGAATGCTTTACACACTGAAATTTTAATGACAGGTGCATTAATAGAGGTACCTCAGCTACTTCCTAAAGTATACGGTGATCTTATTCAAATTAGACAGCTATTGCAAAACTTAGTAGCTAATGGGATAAAGTATCAAAAGAAAGATGTAAAACCTGTAATTACTATTCGATATATAGTACAGGATAGTAAGTATTTAAAAATTGAAGTTGAGGACAATGGCATTGGAATTGACGAAAAGTATTTCGAGATAATTTTTATAATGTTCAAACGGCTCCACGGCCGTGGACAGTATGAAGGTACTGGGCTAGGTTTGGCAATATGTAAAAAAGTTGTTGAACGACATGGTGGAACAATTGGCATGAATTCAGTAGTTGGTAAGGGATCAATCTTTTGGTTTACTATTCCCTTACTATCGGAGAAATAGAAGGGAGGAGAAATATGCAAAGCTATGCGGAGTCCATACAGATATTGCTGATAGAAGATGATCCTGCTGACCAAAAACTCACTAAAATTTCCTTGGGAAATAATAAAGTGGCAAATACACTGCATATTGTTAATAGTGGTGAAGAAGCTCTCGATTATTTATATCACAGGGGGAATTTTGCGCATGGTACTCCTAGGCCGGATCTAATACTTTTAGATTTAAATATGCCGGGTATCGGGGGTCAAGAAGTATTAAAAATAATTAAAGAAGACGAAGGCCTAAAATCTATTCCCATTATTATTTTGACTACATCTGATGCTGAAGAGGATATTGTGCGAAGTTATAAAATGCATGCTAATGGTTATATTAAAAAACCAGTAGATCTTATCGGATTTCAACAAGTAGTCCAGTCAATTCAAAACTTTTGGTTTGTTGTAGCCAAATTGCCACCTAAGGAATAAAGGGAAGGATAGTTTATATGATAATTAAAAAAGAAAAAATAATAAATATTTTATTATGTGATGATGATCCTGTTGATAGAAAGCTGATTAGGGCATACGTATCAAAGCTCACTCAATATAATTTTGAGTTTACTGAAGCTGGGGAGGAAGAAGAAATAATTATTGCCCTGGAAAGGGGAGGCTTCGACTTGATTTTGCTTGATATTCAAATGCCTGGCAGGACAGGTCTGGAGTGGTTAGCGGAATTAAGTAAAAGAAAAATTGCCCCTGTCATTATTTTAACTGGCCATGGGAGTGAAATGATTGCAGTCGACGCTATGAAAAACGGTGCAGCTGATTATCTTCCGAAATCAGAGTTAAATTTCGAAAATTTAAACAGGACAGTTAATAATGCCCTCGAAAAATGGGCGTTACTTAAAAAACTGGAGGAATACCAGATAAAATTAGAATATCTAGCACGGACTGATGAATTAACAGGTTTGATGAATCGGAGAAGCTTAATGGAAAGGCTTGTGGAAGAAATAAGCAGAGCTACCCGATATAACCACCCACTCTCCGTATTAATTATGGATATAGATTGTTTTAAAAAAATAAATGATGTTTATGGCCATCTTGAAGGTGATAAAGTTATAGAAGATACTTCCAAAATGATTTTAGAAAGTATACGCAATATAGATTTTTCAGGTAGGTATGGTGGCGATGAATTTGTAATTATACTTCCTGAAACGTCGTTAAATGAGGCCAGAAAGATTGGGGAAAGAATCCGTAGCAAAATCGCGCATTCAGTAGTTTTTCGTGATGGAGATATACCTATAAAATATACTGTAAGTATAGGTGGTGTTCAATTATCAGATGTGTATCATCTTTCGAGTGATGAACTACTAAAAAAAGCGGATGATGCTTTATATCAAGCAAAGCATAAAGGCGGAAATTTAATTTGTTGTTAGTAACGTCGACAGCAATAAGAAAAGAAAGACCTGGCAAAATGAAGTTGTGCCCGGTCCTCCTTGATGATGAACATTCGTCCAATTAATAAGTGCTCACTATTCCTAAAGCTGAAGATATTTAAAATAAGTTAATCCACTTGTGTGCCAGTTCATAATCAAATTGTGTACCGGCACCTTTTTCTATCTCAGATAGGGCAATTTCTATGGTTAAGGCTTTTCTGTAGGGGCGGTCACTCGTCATGGCATCAAATGAATCTGCAATAGCTATTAAACGTGCGCCAAAGGGTATATTCTCTCCTTTAAGTCTGTCTGGATAACCATTTCCGTCATACCTTTCATGATGATGTTTAATAAAAGGTAAAATGTCATAAGTTAGCTCTAAGGGCGTAAGTATTTTAACGGCTGTTATGGGATGGCTTTTAATTAATTTGAACTCTAAATCAGTTAGTGTACCTGGTTTATTTAATACTTTTTCTGTAATACCTATTTTGCCTAGATCGTGTAATGATGCTGCCAGACGAGCTTGTTCTGTAAATGTTTTATCAACTCCTAATTTATTTGCTAAGGAAACTGCGTATTCAGCTACCCGTGACGAATGTCCTTGGGTATAGATATCCTTTGCTTCTAGAGTTAGGGCTAAAGTCTCAATTGTAGCCATAAATATTTTTTGGTTAGCAAAATGGGCAGCTTGTAAATCCTTAACTTGTTTTTTTAAAACATCGTAAAGTTCATCCATTTCAGCTACATGAAGCATACAGAGCCGTTCTTTCGCTTGAGCTATGTTCTTTACTTGATCTAATTCATGAATGAGATGTTCATTTTCAGAGTGGAAATCATTATTATTTATCATCATTTACACACCTTTTAAAAAAAGAATAGTTCAAATTGGCAGTAGGAATCACCATGGGAGATACCCTTGGTTTGGGTACACTTAGCACGTCTCCCTGTAATATTTTCTGCTGCTCCTGCTATGAGTCCGCTTTCAAAGTGACAAAGCAGTTCTCCAGTATTGGGTAATCCCGAACAAGTCATGCACTCCCATACTCTAACAATAATATTGTTTTCATCAATATTTTCAATTTCGGGAATTCCTATTCTATGGTCTATTATAAAGTCCATAAATTGTTCTGTCGTGTTTACAGGTATTTGTTTACCAACAGATTTACCAGTCATATAAAGTGTAGGGCCTGCACTATCTCCCAAAATTTCTTTTATTCCTATTAAACGTAATAACCTAAAGGTGCTAAGGGGGATATCTGAACTAAGGCATGTTCTTGAGTTATTGATTAAATCAGTGTAGCTATGCATCGACATAAAATCCTCCTAAGAGTTAGTTTAATTTAAAGGAAGAAACAGATTTATTTAATTTCTGCGACAAAAGCGAAAGGTTTTTACTGGCTATAGTTATCTCATTTACCGCTCTTGCCTGCTCTTCACCAGAGCTGGCTATTTCCTCGGTACTGGCTGCAAATTCTTCGCTAACCGTAGCAATCTCTTGAATAGCTAGTTTGACATTATGGCTATATTCATTCATTTTATTGGTATTATCAGTTACCTGATCTATATGTATTAAAAGCTTTTGGGAGTTTTCTTTAATAATCTCAAAGGAATTGCCGGTATTATCCATGCTTTCTACACCTAAAGTAACCTCATTCGAGCTATCTTTTATTGTATTAACAGCGGCGGAGATACTACTTTGTATTTCTTTTATAAGAATTGATATTTGCTTTGTTGCATCTCTGGATTGTTCAGCTAGTTTTCGGACTTCTTCTGCTACTACTGCAAAACCCTTGCCATGTTCACCGGCCCTTGCTGATTCTATGGCAGCATTTAGGGCAAGAAGATTAGTTTGTTCGGCAATGCTGTTTATTAAGCGTACTATTTCATCTACCTGTGAAGATTTATCACCTAAGTTAATAATGATTTGTCTTGATTGATTAACTTTATCATTGATAGTCCCCATTTGAGTTATGGTCTGGGATACATAATTTGAGCCTTCAATTACATTATCTAGTACAATCGTTCCTGCCTGATTCATTTCTTTAGACATATTATTTATTTGATTTATTTGTTCAATAAGGTTTTCGACGTTGGCGGCAGTTTCAGAAATTTGTGAAGTTTGTTCTTGTGCTCCGGCAGCTACTTCCTGTGTTGAGCTGCCAACATTTTGGGCATATTGATCAACTCTTTCGCTGGAATCAACTAATTGTTGACTAGAACCAGCGACTTCTAAGGATGCTTGGTTAATTTGTTTTATCATTAATTTGTAATTATTCTGCATCATGCTGATGCCTGCTATTAAAGCCCCTATTTCATTTTTTGACTTATAGCTAAAAATTTCAATTGCTAGATTTCCTCTAGCCAACTCGGAAGTAATTTTAACAAGCTGAGCCAAAGGCTTCAGTGCTTGCCTATCCATCAATAACCATCCGAGGATAGTTCCAATAAATATTAAAAAAATCCCAACAACCAGGATATTATAGGGTAATCGTGCTTTTTGTTTAGCAATATTCTCAAATTCAGCTGTTACATCATTGGCAATATTAAAAAGATTAGTTGTATTAATGTCAAAGTCATTTAATGAAAAGGTTCTTTCGTCCATAATTTTGTTTAGATATTCTTTATATGTACTCCACATTTGTTCCATTTCTATTAATCTTTCTTGTAGCACTTTATTATTAACGGGAAGAATACTTAGTTCACTATCACCTTTAGTAAAACCTAACAGTGTTTTTTCAAAAAGGTTTTGTGTATTAAGTAAATCCTTTTGTATTGCTTTATTACCTGCTTTATAAATAAGGGTTTGCCTGGCCATTTTTTCCGTAAGAGCTCTTTGCCTTCCAGCTAAATTGATATATCGGGAGAATTCATTTTGTGTTTGGATATAGGTAAAGATACTTACTGCAACAATTGAGCTAATAACTAAGATTCCTAATAAAAGAACATTAAATTTGGTTCTGATTTTCATATTCTTACCCCCTTAAGATAATAATAAACAAATATTACCATGAGGTGGCTAGATTGGATGTGATATACATCACAGTAGCATTATTGATATAATTATCCTTAAGGGTCCTTGGATAAACAAAAGGAAATCAATAAATTCAAATGGTGTTCTAAGAAAAGCTGTATTATCAGGTAACTATTAAGGATTGAGGAAACAGAATGGGATTTGGGGAGATTGTTTTTATTATTATTTAGCTCGAATATATTTCAACAGAGCATAAAAAATGACATTTGTACCTACTTATTGTGACAAATAAACCTATCTTTTGACAACTTTAGATAGTTAAAATGAAAGTAAATGGTCAGAAAGGGATAATGAGGAAATACATAGATGATATCTAAAATTGAGTAAGTCAAATAAAGGTAATTGCAGAAAAATACCGATTTTTTTATAAAAAAGTTGGGAAATATCAAAACATCTTTGAATATTAGGAGGTTCTTATGCAGGTTGTAGTATTTAGAATTGGCAAAGAGGAGTATGGCTACGCAAGTTAGATGTAGCTAGCGAAGAAATATCTTCTACTGTACAAGAACTAGCTACTGGAGCTAATGAACAGAGTCAACAGGTAGCTGAAATTGCTCAAACAGTGGACGATATGGTTAAAAATATTCAGAATATTAATAACAGATTAAAGATATTAAATAGCTCAACAGAAAAAGTAATGGAAGAAGCGGAAGCCGGTAATATTACGGTTAATCAGAATATTAATGTCATGAAGGACATAGCTGTTTTTTCACAAACTGTTGGTAGTTCTGTTAAAACATTAGAGGAAGATGCTAAAGAGATTGCCCAGATATTAAATTTAATAAATGGTGTTGCAGAGCAAACAAATTTGTTGGCATTGAATGCTACCATTGAGGCTGCACGAGCTGGGGAAGCAGGGAAGGGTTTTGCAGCTGTAGCTGAGGAAATAAGAAAGCTTGCTGAGCAATCACGAAAAGCTACTGACAATATTAAAATTCTAATAGAGAAAACCCAAGGAAATACCACAAACGCTGTAAAACTTATGGATAATGCGGAAATAGAGATAACAAAAGGTATTGAAGTATCGGAAAAAACAAGTTCAAGCCAGCAAATAGGAGCTACTATTCAGGAACTATCTGCAGTAGTTGAAGAATTTGCAGCAGGAACTCAAGAAGCGGCAAGCGCTACAGAACAACAGAGCCAAGGAACAAGGCAAATTGTAAGTGCAATCGGGAATATATCCATAGCTAGTAAAGATTTGGCTAGTTTGACAAAGGAATTTAAAACTAATTAGAAGGATAATAATTGGACAAATAGTTTGAATGTACCAACCAGCTTTAATAGATTAGCAAAAATACCTGAAGAACTGGAAGCTCGAATTATGAGTGTTGATGATTAATAATATAAGGCTTTAAAGAAAGTAATGTGAGGTTAGTAACGTGAATAACAAATTTTTAAGACAGAAGCAAAAAACTATAGTGGTCTTTACTTTGATTTTATTGAGCTTATTCTTATCAAATTACGTATATGCAGAGGATATTAAAGAGCAAAAAAATGTTTTAATAATTAATTCATACCATCAGGGATTCACCTGGTCCAAAGATGTAACTGATGGGATTATCGATACCTTTAAGAAAAGTGGCGGCAATTTTTCTACTTTTATTGAATATATGGATTGGAAAAACTACCCGACCGAGGAGAATATAAGATATCTTCACGATTATTTAAAATATAAATATCAAAACAAGGGTATCGATATGCTTATTGCCAGTGATGATGCAGCCCTCAAATTTGTATTGGAGAATAGAGAGAATATTTTTTCGAATGTGCCGGTTGTTTTTTGTGGGATAAACCAAAATGGTGTAGCGCAAATTACAAAGGGATACAAAAATGTTACAGGTGTTCTTGAGGAAATTGACCCAACAGATACTATAAAAATGGCCTTATCTATAAATCCTTCATTAAAGAATGTATATATACTATTTGATAATTCAGAAAGTGGAATATCTGCAGGTGAACTTGTTGTTAATAAAATTAAATCTATGAATGCAAATTTGAATACTATCTCTTTAAATGACCTGTCTTATAATGAATTAATCAGGAATGCAGGAAGTTATGATAAGGATAGTATTATTCTTGCCACTACTTATTATAGTGATGGTAATGGTAAAATAGTTGAATTCGAAAGTGCGTCAAGGGAAATCAGCAAAAATAGCAGTGTTCCGGTATACCATTTATATGACCTGGGCTTAAATAATGGTGCCTTTGGTGGAGTTATGACAGGTGGGAAAATTCATGGAGAAAGTGCAGCAAATCTGGCTATTCGTATACTTAATGGAGAAAATATTGATAATATTCCCGTTATACCCCCAAAAACTACCCAAAAGGTTTTTGATTTTCAGCAGTTACAAAGGTTTAATATATCATTAGATGAGATCCCCATAGATAGCGAAATAATCAATAAGCCTTTTTCATTTTATGAGACATATAAAACCATTGTCCAGAGTGTTTTAGCTGTTTTTATCATATTGATAACTTTTGTTTGTATCCAGCAATTTTATATTTTAAAAATAAAGAGGCTGAAAAAAAACATTTTGGACAGTCATGAGGAGCTTACACAGATATATGAAGAATTAGCAGCATCTGATGAAGAGTTGAAACAGCAATTTGACGAAATTTCTAATGTACAGGAAAGATTATACAAGAGTGAAGAAAGATTTAGGATCGCAACAGATGGTTCTAGTGCAATAATATGGGATTTAGATATGG
The DNA here is from genome assembly GCA_000961765.1 of Clostridiaceae bacterium BRH_c20a. Classification (GTDB taxonomy): domain Bacteria; phylum Bacillota; class Peptococcia; order Peptococcales; family BICA1-8; genus BICA1-8. The sequence continues at coordinate 54,845 of LADT01000054.1, forward strand.
CAAATATGCAATATCATTTTTCTGATAGATGGTATGAATTATTTGGTTATGAAAAAGGTGAAATAGATGAAGCCAATGGTGGATGGAAGACTATTATTCACCCCGATGATGCAATAGAAGCGGATAAAGCAAGGAAATTGCATCTTGAAGGTAAAACACCCTTTTACAATTGTGAATATAGAATGAGAACGAAAAACGGTCAATATAAATGGCTCAATGTGCGGGGCAAGGTTTTGCAGGATCACAATGGCAAAAATATTAGATTTGCAGGATCATTGATTGATATAACAGAAAAAAAGGAATATGAAACAAAACTACAAGAAAATTATCAAGAACTTGAAGCAACCTATGAGGAACTAACGGCTACCCAAGAAGAATTAAGACAACAGTATGATGAAATATTGGCAAACCATGAAAAGATCAAGGTAACCGAAGAAAGGCTTACATATCTAGCATATCATGATTCTCTAACAGGTCTGCCCAATAAACTGTCATTATATGAAAATTCATACAAGGATATTTTCCTTCCCCAAAAAGATAAAGCAGCATTACTTTTTATTGATATGGATCATTTTAAGTATATTAATGATTCAATGGGACATGCCTTTGGGGACCAATTAATAATCCAAGTAAGTGAAAGACTAACCTCGCTGCTAAAAGATTGCTGCTCTATTTATAGACTAAGTGGTGATGAGCTCATAGTCATAATGGAAAATATTAAAGGGAAAGAAGATGCAGAAGTATTTGCTTCTCATATTCTTGCTGGCTTTAAGGAAGAATTTAATGTTTTGAATAGTGTGCTGCATATTAGTTTGAGTATTGGAATTACTATTTATCCTGAACATGGCATAAACATTGAAGAATTGCTCAAATATGCTGACTTGGCTATGTATAGGGCAAAAGAGACAGGTAGAAAAAGATATGTTGTATATAATCAGCTGATGAATGAAGTCTTTACTGAACGGCTGAATATAGAAAAGCACTTACATACAGCGTTAGAGAAAAATGAATTTGAGATATATTACCAACCCCAGTTGGATTTAAAGTCAAAGAAGATAACAGGAATTGAAGCTCTATTACGGTGGAAAAGTCCGGAATTAGGCTTAGTTTCTCCATTAAAATTTATTAAGATAGCGGAGGATACTCACTTAATAATACCGTTGGGAAATTGGGTCTTAAAAAATGCATGTGATTTTCTAAAAAATCTGCATAAAAAGGGCTGCAAGGATTTATCTGTTTCAGTCAATATCTCTATCTTACAGCTTTTACAGACAGATTTTGGTAATATGGTCATTGATACCCTGGAGTTCTATGGGCTTGAACCTAAATATCTGGAATTGGAGATTACAGAGTCAATAGTAATAGAATCCTTTGAGAACATGGGCTTAATACTAGAAAAGCTAAATGGACAGGGAATAAGGATTGCCCTTGATGATTTTGGTAAGGGTTATTCTTCTTTAAGCTACTTAAAACAGTTACCCATATCAACTTTGAAAATTGACAAATCCTTTATTGATAATATTTCTAATGAAAGTAATAACAATACCTTAACAAGACATATTCTGGCCATGGGTAAAAGCATGGGAATGTGTGTGGTAGCAGAAGGAGTAGAAAGCGAAGAGCAATTAGAGTATTTAACTAAGCATGGATGTCATAAGATTCAGGGATACTTGTATAGCGAACCACTCCCTGAAGCAGAGTTAAACAAGCTGCTGGAAATTAGATAAGCATGAATTATGGATAACGAGTTTTTGCTTCCTAGAATAAAATTAGGATATTGGTACCTGTTTATAGTGACAAATGCACCTTTCTTTTGACAACTTTAGACAGTTAAGATGTAATTGAAATAGTCTACAAAAAAACTATTTATAAGTTGAAAAAGAAGGGAAGAAAAGAAATGAAGTTAAAAGTTGGGACAAGGATTATGCTCGGTTTTAGTTTAATTGTTATTTTGCTGGTAATTGTCGGGACCATTTCGTACTCAAGTTTCAATAGTGTGGAGAAACTTAAAGACAAAATTTTAGAACAAAATTATCCCGGTGTCAGGGCAGCAGAGGCTATTCTTAGTGGTCAAGCGAACCAAGGGTTAGGACTACGGGGGTTTTTGTTAACAGGACAAGAGCAGTTTAACGCTAATTACGAGAGGTATAAAAAGGACTGCGCTGATGCTATTCAAAGATCTGTTGAATTAGCGTATACACCGGAAGCACATGAATTAATAAAAAAAGCAGATGGATTATCAACGCAGTATGATCAGGTTGGCGACAAAATTATGGCGTTAAAAAAGGAAGGTAAAGATGAAGAAGCTTTCAAGCTAATGGAGAATCAAGCAGCACCGCTCATGGATCAAACTAGATTAGCGGTAAATGAAATTATTAATCTTAAAGAAAAGCAAATGGGTGAAATGTCTGAACAAATTGATACAAGTATATCCAGAGCAATGCTAATTATATTAATAATGACTGGCGCATCTTTTGTATTATCAATACTAATATCCGTTGTCACCGGCAGGAGTATTACAAAGCCTGTGGCACAGATTGCTGAGGTTACCCAGCAGGTTGCTCAAGGAGACCTGACGAAATCTATAACCCATATTGGAAACGATGAACTAGGAGATCTGGCAAAAACATTCAACAATATGGTTATGGATCTAAGAAGTGTAGTTAGGCAAATAATTGACGCTTCCCACCAACTAGCGGCTGCAAGTGAAGAATTGTCATCTTCTTCAGAGGAAACTGCTGCAGCAGCAGAGCAGGTTGCCAAAACTATTAATGATGTTGCTTCAGGTGCAACTGCACAGACAAAAAGTGTAAACGAGGCTTCCGCCGTATTAGATCAACTTTCACTAGGAGTCAAACAGGTAGCCGAAAATGCAATGGCAGTAAATAATTCCTCAAATAAGGCCCGGAATGCCGCTGTTTCAGGGCAGGAGGATGCCTCCCTAGCTACTGAAAAAATGGAGCAAGTACAGAAGTCTTCCGCGGCAGCAGCACAAACTATCGAAGAATTGCGGATGGGCTCTGAAAAGATAGGTGAAATTGTAGATGTTATTAAAGGGATTGCGGGTCAGACTAATTTACTTGCCTTAAATGCGGCTATTGAAGCGGCGCGGGCCGGGGAACAGGGAAGGGGCTTTGCCGTTGTTGCTGAGGAAGTGCGGAAATTAGCAGAAGAATCAAGAACATCTGCAGATACTATTGCTAAATTAATTAATAATATTCAGATTGGTACAGCTAAAGCAGTTGAAGCAATGAATAGCGGAGCCACTGAAGTTGAAGAGGGCGTCAGAACTGTACAGAAATCAATGGATGCCTTTACAATGATAAATAAAGAAATCCTAGGAGTCTCAGAACAGGTTGAGCAGGTCTCTGCTGCCAGCCAGCAGATGGCCGCCGGAAGTGGTCAGGTTGTAATGTCAATGAAAAATATAGAAAAAATATCCGGTCAAATGGACGCAGGGGCTCAGGAGGTCGCGGCATCAATAGAGGAACAGACAGCTTCCATGGAGGCAGTCGCTTCTCAGGCAGAAGAATTAGCAAAACTCGCTGAACAATTACAATCAACCGTAGCTAAATTCCAGGTTTAGAGTAAGATATTAAAACTTTTTATTAGGAGGCATTTATGCAGGTTGTAGTTTTTAAAATTGGCAAAGAGGAATATGGCGTCGATATTCAGAGAGTACAGGAAATTGTTTTAGATCAGAAAAGGACAAAACTGCCTAATTTTGCTGAGTATATGGAAGGGGTTATTAACCTGAGGGGTATCATTATCCCAGTTCTTAATTTGGCAATAAAGTTTAATCTCGTGGCAGGAGAAGATGCAAAGTCAACGAGGTTAATAGTACTTAATCTCGAAGACGATAAAAAAATAGCCATTATAGCCGATGAAGTTACGGAAGTACTTACAATCACGGAACAGGAAATTGAAAACATAGATAACTTTACTCAAACAACAAATAAGCACTGTATATCGGGTATTGCAAAATTAAAGGATAAGTTAGTTATCCTTCTTGAAGTAGGCTCTATAGTGGATGCAGAAGAACTTCCCAAGATAGACCTGGAATTATTAGAGTCAAAAACTGCAAAGTGAATTTCAGGATGCCCTACTTGTAGTATAAATTAAAATTACTATAAGGCAAAGCTTACATTAGGTGGGATAATCCCATCTAATGTAAGCTTTAAGCTAATTTACTAGTTTAACACTAGATGCTGTCATTAACTATCTAAGGGGTGTTAAAATGGAAATATTATCAGAAAAAGAAATTGAAGAAATTTTAAGGGAATTAAAAATAGTGTATGCAGAGTTAACAAAAGCTGAGATTGAAGAAGGCGAGAAATGATTTATACAGAAAGAGATGAAATCACAAAGGCAGGGGTCTAAGGATTAAGCTGTAATTACCAGACTGCCGGAGTGAAAAATAGATATTAATGCTTACCGGTAACCTTTTTGGTTACTTTTTTAGTACTATGCCAAAAAAGTATTAAATTTTACCTAGAATATCGATAAAACAATTCCATATGACCAGTTTAATGCCAATTAAGCCGATTAATCTACTTAATTTCGGTGTAAAGGTGTATAATGTTTAAATAATAAAAAGTATTATATAAATAGAGGAGAATTAAGCATGAACATAATTGGAGAGCTTCTAGGCAGAAGGGGAGAAACTTATCCCTTTAGAGATTTGAATTATAAGAACATTACTGCAGGGTTTATATGTGGGTTATTAGCGGTAACAGGTCCGCCAGCCCTTATTTTAGAAGCTGCAGCAAATGGCAATTTTACAACTACCCAGACTATCCTTTGGATGTTTTCCGTTTATGTATTTGGTGGCCTTTATAGTATCCTTATTCCACTATATTACCGAATGCCTATAGTTGGTGCCCATACTATTACTGGGGTCGCTTTTTTAGTAACAGTTACCTCAAAATTTACCTATTATGAGCTAATAGGTGCATATATTTTTTCAGGTATATTAATTCTTACTATTGGCTATTTTGGTGTATTTTCAAAATTAATGGGCTATGTACCCAAACAGATCATTGCGGCAATGTTAGCGGGAATGATCATGAAGTATATGATTAATTTTGCGCTTTCTATTAGCGTCCTGCCGGTGATTGGTGGAGTATCTTTAGTGGTCTTTTTTATTTTTAGCAAATGGAATAAACGGATACCCCCTATAGTTGCCGCCATTTTTACAGCATTTATTTTATTGCTTTTAACACAGCCACTAAATAGTAATGGACTGACAGCAGCTTTTATTTTTCCACATATTCAACTTCCTGAATTTAGCTTACTTAGCTTTGTTTCTGTTTCCATTCCCCTAGCTCTACTCATTTTAAGTAATGATGCAGCTGTGGGAGTAAGTGCATTAGAACAAAATGACTATAATCCGCCCGTAAATCAAATTGTTTCCTGGAGTGGGTTTTTTTCTATTATTACAAGTTTTTTTGGTGGACAATCTGCAAATATCGCCGGGATGATGACAGCCATTTGTTCTGATAAAGAGGCAGGACCAAAGGAAAAAAGGTATATGGGGGCTGTTGTCCTAGGAATTATACTTATTTTATTCGGCTTATTTGCGTGGAAACTAGTGCCATTTATTCAGACCTTGCCACAAACATTTGTCTCCATCCTTGTTGGATTTGCCCTTCTAGGTGTGTTTGCAAATAGTCTGCAGCTTAGCTTTTCCAACCCAATTATGAAAACTAGTGTGGCATTTACTTTTATTATAGCCGTATCAAACCTTACGATTTTTAGTATCAGTGCTCCCGTCTGGTCATTGTTAATCGGTACATTTATTGCTCGATGTATTGAAAATCAGAAGAGTACTTTATAAATTAGATTAAAAATATTAATTTAAATTTGTGAGATCTAACATAATGTTAGGTCTTTTTTTAATATACATTACTAAGCGGTCCTTTTAAGTAATTCTCATTTTTAATCAAAGGAGAGTGTTATGAATGTTAGTCTTTTTAGGTGCAGTTATTGTTGTGGCTTCTGTGTATTTTCTAATCAAACAGTATGAATCAAGGATGGTTTTGTTTGCTGCGGGAGTTCTAATGGCATTAGTTGCCGGTAATCCAATGGTTGCTTTACAAGCCTTTGCCACTCGGATGACTACAGGAGGTCTTATTACAGCAATTTGTTCTGTTATGGGTTTTGCCTTTGTCATGAAATATACTGAATGTGATAAACATCTGATAAATCTACTGGCAAATGGTTTAGCTAAAGTAAGACCAGTGTTAGTACCAGGTGCAGTATTAGCTACTTTTGCAATAAATATTGCTTTGCCAAGTGCCGCTGGTGTTTCCGCTGCCGTAGGTGCTATTTTTATTCCATTATTGATTGGTGCGGGAATTCACCCGGCAATGGCAGCAACAGCAGTACTTGCTGGAACCTTTGGCAGTATGTTAAATCCGGGATTATCCCATAACCCCTTTATTGCTAAATTAGCTAATGTTGATGTTATGGAAGTAATTGCTGTACATACCACTGCTGATTTAGTTGCAGTAGTTATAGGTGCCATAAGTCTTGCAATAGTAGCTAAAGTATTAAAAGAGGATAACGGATATGTTGATGAGATAGCGGCAACATCACTGGAAAAACAGGTAGCTTTTGATGTTAAAATTTTATATGCGATAATTCCTATAATACCGGTTGTCCTTCTAATCTTAGGGTCTTCAATATTACCGGCAATTAAAATGGGTGTGCCAGAGGCAATGCTTATTGGTGCAATAATTGGTGTAGCGGTGACCCGTAAAAACCCAGGAGAAGTTACTACACAATTCTTTGCAGGTATGGGTGAAGCCTACGCGAAAATAATGGGGATTATCATTGCGGCTGCTGTTTTCGTTTCAGGGATGGAGGCTACCGGCTTAGTTGAAGTGTTTACAAATATGTTGATAAATTCCGAAGGAATAGTTAAATTAGCTGCAACTTTTGGTCCATTTCTGCTTGCCGTTGTATCCGGCTCCGGAGATGCTGCAGCCTTTGCTTTTAATGAGGCAGTAACACCCCATGCCGCAAAATTCGGTTTGGATATTATCAATATGGGTAGTATTGCGGCTTTAGGCGGGGCTTTAGGTAGAACAATGTCACCTATTTGCGGTGCTACTATTGTTTGTGCCTCAATAGCAAATGTTAACCCTATGGAGTTAGCTAAACGGAACGCACCAGGCATGATTATAGCAGCTATAGCTGTAATGTTCATTCTTTTATAAATATAGGTAATTTTAAGGAGAATCTAAATTATGAAGGTTAATGTGAAAAGGTTGCAAAGAGATTTTGATAATATCGCCCAGTTTGGCCAGCTGGCAAATGGGGGAGTAACAAGGCTTGCGTTTTCCCAAGCAGATTTACAAGCAAGAACATATTTAAAGCAAGTTATGGTGGAATTAAAGCTAGAGGTTTATATAGATGCTTTTGGAAATATGCGGGGCAGGAGGGAAGGTCAACTTAGCCTTCCCCCTGTTGTCATTGGTTCCCATCTGGATACTGTTCCTGATGGTGGTCATTATGATGGTGTAGTGGGGTTAATTGGTGCTCTAGAAGTAATCCGTGTATTAAATAATAATAAAATTATTACCCCAAGGCCCATTGAGATAATCAATTTTTCCTGTGAGGAATCAAGTCGTTTTAGGGCAGGCACCTTAGGCAGTAAAGTTTTAATTGGCAAAATTACAAAGGAAGCATTAAAGCAGTTGGCTGATAAAGATGGAATTAGTCTTTATGAAGCATTAGAAAAATCAGGCTTCAATCCTGAGGATATTGATAATAGTCGTATTTATCCCGGGGAGATATTTGCTTTTATTGAAATGCATATAGAGCAGGGTCCGGTTTTGGAACAAGAAAAACATCACGTGGGGATTGTAACTGCTATAGCGGCCCCCACCAGATATAAAGTAATTATTGAAGGAAGAGCAGACCATTCAGGCAATACACCGATGTATATGCGAAAAGATGCTTTAACTGCTGCTAGCGAGCTTATTCTTGGTGTTGAAGAAATAGCAAAAAATCAAGCGGGAGAAAAAACTGTGGGGACTGTAGGCTATATATATGCCCAACCCGGAGCAATGAATGTTGTGCCAGGGAGAGTAGAGCTAGGAATTGATATTCGGGACATAAATATGGAGGATAAAAAATCAGCAGTCGGTAAAGTTATTAAGTTAATTTCTGATATTCAAGAGCGCAGGGAGATAATTATTAATTATGAACAGCTCTCTGATGAAGAGCCGGTGGTTTTGTCAGAAAAAGTGATCAAAACTATAGAAGAAGAAGCGAAAACCCAAAACTTGTCCTATAAAATCATGCCTAGTGGAGCTGGTCATGATGCCATGTATATGGCTAATGTAACTGATGTTGGTATGATTTTTATACCCAGTATTGGTGGGGTCAGTCATAATATTAATGAATATAGTCGTATGGAGGATGTGGCTAAAGGAACAGAGCTTCTTTTAGGTGCTACACTTAAATTGACTCAAGAGGAGTGTGATAGTTAATGACAGATACTCTCAGACAATTAGTACAGGAGATCGAACCTTTACTTATTAAATATCGCCGAGATTTTCATAAATACCCGGAGGCAGGCTGGACTGAATTTAGAACCGCAGCGAAAGTTACTGAAAAGCTTTTGGATCTGGGATATGAGGTAAAATTTGGCGCAAATGCCGTAAGTCAAAAGGATATGCTAGGGGTTCCATCGGAGGATGAGCTGAAAATACATATGGAAAGGGCAATTAAACAAGGAGCCAAGCCTGAAATAGTCAAAAAAATGGAGGGTGGGCTTACCGGTATTATTGCTGAATTGGATTGTGGGGAGGGGCCTACTGTTGCCCTGAGATTTGATATTGATGCCAATGATATCAGTGAAGCCAAGGATGAAAAACATCGTCCTTATCAGGACGGATTTTCTTCAGAAAACCCAGGTGTAATGCATGCTTGTGGTCATGATGGACATGTCGCAATGGGTTTAGGCATGGCTCAGATTATCACTAAAATTAAAGATAAGTTAAAGGGAAAGGTTCGATTAATATTTCAACCCGGTGAGGAAGGATCCAGGGGAGCTAGTGCCATGGTAGCCGCCGGTGCTGTTGATGGAGTTGACTTTATTTTAGGAGCCCATATAGGTTTTCAGGCTAAAAAGAATGGGCAATTAATATGCAGTACAGGAAAATTTTTAGCTACTAACAAATTAGACGTTACCTTTACCGGCATTCCCGCCCATGCAGCAGCTGCACCTGAAGAAGGACGTAATGCTCTGTTAGCTGCCTCCTGTGCAGCTTTAAATATGCATGCTATCTCTCGTCACAGTGGGGGAGCTTCTAGAATCACTGTTGGGATGTTAAATGCCGGACAGGGTCGTAATGTAATTCCGCCTAACGCGCTAATGAAGATGGAAACCCGCGGAGAAACCACCGATATTAATGATTACATGTATAACTCTGTACAGGATATAATCGCAGGTGCCGCTAAGATGTATGGCGTAGAATTTCAAACGAAAATTGTTGGTGCAACAAAAAGCGGCGAAAGCAGCCCGGAAATGAAAACAAAAGTAAAAAATATTGCTCAGGAAATGGAAGTATTTACAGAAATAATTGATTATGTCAGCTTTGGAGCTACCGAAGATTTCTCTCACTTTATGACAGTTGTGCAGGAGAATGGTGGGATAGGCACCTATGTAATGGTGGGCTCCCAATTGGCTGCAGGGCATCATGATTTTTATTTTGATTTTGACGAGTCGTGTTTAGCTCCTGGCGTGGAATTAATGTTAAAGACCGTAGTTGACCTAATAGGATAGCTATAATGTCCTTTATTAGGTTATAAAAGAAGGGAAGGGAAATCATGGCATACAAATACCAGATATTATTGCAGAAGGGCTTTGTAGTGGACCCCGTTTCTAAGAAAAATGGGGTTATGGATATTGGTATAGCTGATGGTAAAATTATCGAGATTGCACCGGAAATAAACCCTGCTTTAGCTGAGGAAAATTTTAATTTGCATGGATTGTATGTAGTACCAGGTCTTGTAGATCTTCATATGCATGCTTCTGCTTGGTTAGGAGGAAAATATGGACATAAAATGCTTGCCCAGGCGGGAGTTACCTCAGCATTGGATATGTCGGGACCTATTGATAGCGTTTTAGACATAGCCAGAGATTTCGGTGTAGGCATTAATATTGCGTGTATTCAATATGTACGCCCCGAGCACACCGTAAAAAATAGTAGCCCTGATAATGAAGAGCTACAGGATTTATTAGACGGTTCTCTAAGTAAAGGTGCTATTGGTTTAAAACTTTTGGGTGGTCATTACCCCCTAACCCCAGAAGCTACTGCTCGAGCAATAGTAATAGCAAATAAAAATAATGCTTATCTAGCCTTTCATGCAGGTACTTTAGAAAAGGGTTCAAATATAGAGGGGTTTTTAGAAGCGGTTGAATTGGCTGCCGGCAATGCCTTGCATCTAGCACATATCAATAGCTACTGTCGTGGACTGGTTAGACCTTATATGACAGAAACCGAAGAAGCTATTAAAGCTTTAGAGGAGAATCCCAGGATTCGCTCCGAATCCTATCTCTCACCCTTAAACGGAACCAGTGCCAAGTGCACCGATGGTATACCTGAAAGCAATGTAACTAAAAAATGCTTAATTACAGGTGGTTTTCCTGCAACTGAAGCAGGTTTTGAAGAAGCTGTTAGGGAAGGATGGGCCCAAATAAATATGGAGGCAGGCGGCAAAATGATTGTTGCCACCGGCCAAGATGCAGTTAATTACTGGCGAGGAAAAGAAACTGATACCACAGTAAGTTTTGCTGTTAATCCGCCGGAACCCCGTATCCGATTGGTTACAGCTAAAAGAGCCTCAGGAGAATTTGTAGTTGACTCTATTAGTACAGACGGGGGCGGTATTCCCCGGAATGTAACAGTAGAGATGGGCTTGAGTTTAGTAAAGCTACAAGCTCTTACTATGGAAGAGTTTGTTCTTAAAACAAGCTATAATCCAGCTCAGATACTAGGATTAAAGAATAAAGGTCATTTTAAACTAGGAGCAGATGCAGATATTACGGTGCTAAACTACAAAAAGCAAAAGCCCTTTATGAGTATAGCTAATGGAAAAGTAGTAATGTATAAGGGCTATGTGTGTGGTCAAGGGAGTTCTATAATTACAACTTCTTCTGGTAAGGACTATATAAAAAATAAAGGACTAAAACCAATTATTGTTGATCTCGCTGAAAGTGCATTTTATAGGGGATTTTAAACTTAATAAAGCTAAAAGCGATAGCAATAAGCAGAGATCCTGCATATTGCTGTCGCTTTTATTATACAAAAAAACCATTGACTATAAATGGGAATAATGCTACATTGCAAGTAAGTACTTGCGTACATAAAAAGGGGGCTCTATATGGATATCGTAGTAATGGATACTAATGAAAAAATCCTAGAAGCTACCATTGAAATAATTAAGAAAAAGGGTTTGAAGGCGGCCACAACCCGTGCTATTGCAGTAAACGCAGGCGTGAATGAAGTGACTATTTTTCGGAACTTTGGGAGTAAAAAAGGAATAATAAAAGCTCTCATTGAAAAATGCTCTTATGCTCCTGCATTTTCCAAGGTCTTGAAGGAAAGAGTAGTGTGGGATCTTGAAAAGGATTTATATATGCTGGCAAAGCAATATCACCAAATAGCCAATAAAAATCATGATTTAATTGTTATTATGATTAGTTTAATGGGAACGGGCCATTTTCCTGAGCTTCAGCGGGAAATTGTTAATATACCTCGACAGTTAAAGGGAGATCTGCACGATTATTTTACTATTATGAGAGAAAAAGGAAAGATAATTGACACAAATATCGAAGCCCAAGTTATGAACTTCATTGGGGCAAATTTCGGTTTATTTTTCACCCGGTCCCTTTTCGGAACCCAACTTACAGAGTTGACAGAGGAGGAATTTTTGCAAAACAGCATTCAAGTTTTTGTTAGAGGGCTGCAACCTTAAAATAGTGACTGGAGGATAGTACAACTACATGGAATAGCTTTTCTTTAGAAGCTTTTCCCGGCCAACGAATACGCAAGGTTAGCCAACTGTTTATCAGCTGTTTCATATAGAGTGCGATGGAGGAGAAACGATGGATAGAATTTTAAATGTGGGACTTGATGTTGGCTCTACAACGGTTAAGATGATTATCTTGGATGAGGATAACAATATTGTTTATAAGAAATATTTGAGGCATTTCTCAGATATAAAAAATACAGTTATAGCCTTAATTGAAGATGCAAAATCGATTATGCAAAGAAATTCACTAACCTTTATGGTTACAGGATCTGGTGGGTTTGAAATTTCCCAAAAATTACAGGTGCCTTTTATACAAGAGGTAATTGCCTGTGCCCGTGCAATCAAAAGAGTAATTCCAAATACTGATACAGCAATAGAACTTGGTGGAGAGGACGCCAAAATAACATATTTTGGTGAATTTGTTGAGCAAAGAATGAATGGCACCTGTGCTGGTGGGACAGGGGCTTTTATTGATCAAATGGCAGCTTTGTTAAAGACAGATGCTTCAGGGTTAAATGAATTGGCAAAAAATTATAAAATTATTTATTCAGTTGCCTCAAGATGTGGTGTGTTTGCCAAAACCGATATTCAGGCCTTATTAAATGAAGGTGCAGCAAGGGAGGATGTTGCCGCATCTATTCTTCAGGCTGTTGTGAATCAAACCATTAGTGGCTTGGCACAGGGCAGACCAATAAGTGGTGATGTTGCTTTTTTGGGTGGACCCCTGCATTTTATGCCGGAGCTTAGAAGACGATTTATGGAAACCCTTAAGTTAAAAAGCAATAGTGGTATTTTTCCTGATGACTCTCAGTTTTTTGTAGCCCTTGGGGCAGCCTTTTCATCTAAAGCAGAGATACCTGTTCCCTTTGAGTGTTTATATGAAAGATCCCCAATTATTTTTAATATCAACAATGAAGATGCTGTGAAACTAGAACCATTATTTTTAAATGATGGGGAATATCAAGAATTTAAGGAAAGGCATGCAAAGAACAAGGTAAATAGAGTAGATATAGGTAGTTATACAGGTAATGCTTACTTGGGCATAGATGTGGGTTCTACCACAACAAAGGTGGCACTTATCAGTGAAAGTGGGGGGTTGTTATTTTCCAACTATGGAAGTAATCTGGGTAATCCTTTAGAATCTACGATAATAGCCTTAAAAGAATTATATAAAGAGCTAAATGCTAATACAATAATTGCAAACTCTGCAGTTACGGGTTATGGAGAACATTTAGTAAAAGCCGCACTTAAAGTTGATATTGGAGAAATTGAAACGGTGGCCCATTATAAAGCGGCTGATTTTTTCCTGCCTGGAGTTAACTATGTTTTAGACATTGGCGGACAGGACATGAAAAGCTTAGTAATTAATAATGGTAGTATTGACTCAATTATGCTAAATGAAGCTTGCTCTTCGGGCTGTGGATCCTTTATTGAAACTTTTGCCAACTCCTTAAATATGGATGTGAAAGAGTTTGCCAGCTTAGGAATTAAGTCAAAAAATTCTGTAGACCTGGGAGTTCGTTGTACTGTTTTTATGAACTCTAAGGTCAAACAAGCCCAAAAAGAAGGAGCTAATTTAAGCGATATTTCCGCCGGAATTTCCCTTTCGGTAATAAAAAATGCGTTATTTAAGGTTATAAGATTAAGAAATGCTGAGCAATTAGGTGAAAAGATTGTTGTTCAAGGGGGAACCTTTTATAACGAGACAGTCCTCCGAGCCCTAGAGAAAATTACTAATAGAGAAGTCCTGCGCCCTGATATTGCTGGAATAATGGGTGCATTTGGTGCAGCTTTGATTGCTAAAGAACGTTATGAGGTGGGTTATCAAACTAACCTCCTTCAAGATGAAGAACTAAATGATTTTACAACTGAGACAGCTATGAAACATTGTACAATATGTAGTAATAACTGTCAGATTATAATAAAACGTTTTCCAAATGGCAGTGAGTTTTATTCCGGAAATAGATGTGAAAGAGGTGCGGGAAAAGAGAAAGCTAAAAACGACATACCTAACCTCTATGAATATAAGTACAAACGGGTATTTGACTATAAATCATTACCCGAAAAGGAAGCATCTAGAGGGATTATCGGTTTGCCGAGGGTTTTAAATATGTATGAAGATTTCCCCTTTTGGCATACATTTTTTACTGAGTTGGGTTATAGAGTTATTATTTCAAGTCGTTCATCAAAGGCAATTTATGAGCTGGGCATGGAGACTATTCCTTCAGAATCAGTTTGTTACCCAGCAAAGCTGGTACATGGGCATATCACAGACTTGGTAAACAAAGGAGTAAAAAAGATATTTTACCCCTGTATACCTTATAACATAAAAGAGGATCAGGGAGCTAACAATAAATATAATTGTCCAGTTGTGACATCTTATCCGGAAACCATTAATGCCAATATGGATATATTAAGGACAGGAGATATCATCTTTTATCGCCCATTCTTACCCATCGATATTCCTAAGAGAATGGGCAAACGGCTGATTGAGGAGCTTGCACCTGAAGGCATACCAAAAGGTGAGATTACCCGGGCTGCGGATATTGCTTATAAAGAACTTGCCAGATATAAAGATGATATAAGGAAAAAGGGAGAAGAAACCCTTAGCTATATTAATGAAAATAATCTTAAGGGAATCGTACTTGCAGGAAGGCCATATCACATTGATCCGGAAATTAACCATGGGGTGCCGGATATGATTAAGTTTTATGGCTTTGCCATTCTCTCAGAGGATGCCATAAGTCATTTAGCAAAGGTTGAAAGGCCGCTTCGTGTTGTAGATCAGTGGGTGTACCACACCAGAATGTATGCAGCTGCGACTTTTGTAGCCCAGCAAAAAAACCTGGAATTGATTCAATTGAACTCCTTTGGGTGTGGTTTAGATGCTGTGACAATAGATCAGGTAAAAGAAATTCTAGACACCCATGGCAAGACCCATACTGTACTCAAGATTGATGAGATCAACAACTTAGGTGCTGTGAGAATACGGGTGCGCTCTTTGATTGCCGCCATGGATGAGCGGGAAAAAAAGGGTTTTACACCGAAAAGGTTATATGAAAATCAACACAGGTATTTCTTTACCAAGGAAATGAAAAAAAACCATACAATATTGGCCCCCCAGATGTCGCCCATTCATTTCCAGTTTTTAAAAACCGGATTTGAGAAAGCCGGATATAAAGTTGAGGTCCTTCCATCAGTGGATAAGGGCGCTATTGATGAAGGCTTAAAATATGTCAATAATGATGCCTGCTATCCAACTATTATAGTGGCTGGTCAACTAATGAAGGCTTTGAAATCGGGAAAGTATGATCTAAATAACACCTCTGTAATAATGAGCCAAACAGGTGGGGGATGTCGAGCCAGTAACTATATTGCTATTATTAGAAAGGCATTAAAGGATGCAGGGATAGAGCATGTACCGGTAATTTCGCTTTCTACCGGTTTAGAAAAAAACCCCGGTTTTAAAATTACTCCTGCTATTTTTGATAACCTTATGATGGGTTTAGTTTATGGGGATCTTTTAATGCGGGTTTTATATAAAGTTAGACCATATGAAAAAATACCCGGTTCCGCTAACAAACTATATCGACATTGGGTAGATAGGTGTCAAGAGGCATTAAGTAATGGTGGAAAAAGCAAGTTCAAGGAAAACATTTTCAATATAGTAAAGGATTTTGATAGTATGGAAATTTATGGGGATTTAGTAAAGCCCAAGGTTGGAATAGTAGGCGAAATATTAGTAAAATTTCATCCTACAGCTAATAATAACATTGTAGAATTATTAGAAGCTGAAGGTGCCGAGGCAGTAGTACCTGATTTAATTGATTTCTTCTTATATTGTGCCTATGATAATAAGGTTCGACATGAGATACTCTCAGGGAGCTATTGGGATAGGATATCTGGAATGTTTTCAATAACAACCATTGAGTCCTATCGAAAACAAATGAAGAAAGCTCTCAGTGAAAGCAAGAGGTTTGAGGCTCCTAAGGCTATTGAGGAGATTGCCCACTGTGCTTCCAAGCATCTCTCATTAGGAAACCAATCAGGAGAGGGCTGGTTTTTAACAGGGGAGATGGTTGAGCTTATTAAAAGTGGAGTCAATAATATTGTTTGCTTACAACCATTTGCCTGTTTGCCAAATCATATAACAGGAAAAGGTATGATAAAAGAGCTTAGGAGGTCGTACCCTTCGTCAAATATCGTACCTATAGATTATGACCCAGGAGCAAGTGAAGTCAATCAGCTAAATCGTATTAAACTCATGCTTTCAGTAGCAAAGGGGTCATAACCGGGGTCAGGCTTTACTTTGTTACTTTCTCTTAAGGATGAATAAAGAAAATCCCACTTTGCAGTGGGATTTCTTTATTCATTTAAGTCCTGGCGCTCTGCAGTCACAAGATAAATTACATTTTCACCTAGATTTGTTGTATGGTCAGCTATTCGTTCTAGATACCTGCTGACAAACATTAATTGGGTTCCTTGTTTTATATTTTTAGGATTTTCCAGCATATAAGTTAGCAGTTCCCTAATAATTTGGGCATGTAAACCATCGACAATATCATCTTTGGCCGCAAGGGATTGGGCCAGCTCTATATCCTCATTAATATATGAATCCAAAGCCTCTTTTAACATATTTTGGGCTATTTCTGCCATCCGAGGGATATCAATAAGGGGTTTTATGAGCGGTTCATTTCCAATTCTTAAAGTAGTTTTTGCAATATCTACAGCATTATCACCAATTCTCTCTAGGTCTGTTATTATCTTAAAACCGGCAGCAATTCTACGCAAATCTTTGGCCATTGGCTGTTGAGTAGCAATAAGTTTTAAGATTTGTTCTTCAATTTCTAATTCAAGAACATCAATTATATCATCTTGGTCAATTACTTTTTGAGCCAATTTAGAATCCTGTTTAGCCAGAGAAGTAACGGACAAACTAATTTGTTCCTCAACTAGGCTGCCCATTTTTAAAATTTCTTTTTCTAACGTATCTAGTGCATTTTGATAATTTGATCTTATCATCAATATACCTCCTATTAACCAAATCTACCGGTAATATAATCTTCTGTTCTTTTGTCTGTGGGCTTAGTAAAAATATTTTCTGTTATATCATATTCTATTAGTTCCCCATTTAGAAGGAAAGCTGTATAATCAGATATTCTAGCTGCTTGCTGCATATTATGAGTTACTATGACTATAGTATACTGCTCTTTAAGTTCCTGCACCAGTTCCTCAATTCTCAAGGTAGAAATAGGGTCTAAGGCGGAGGCCGGTTCATCCATTAATAAAATATCCGGCTCAACAGCTAAAGCCCGGGCAATACAAAGTCTTTGCTGTTGCCCTCCTGATAGACTCATACCTGAATGATTTAGGCGATCCTTCACCTCATCCCATAAGGCAGCCCTGCGTAAGCTTTTTTCAACGGACTCATCTAATACCCTTTTATTTTTTACACCATTCAATTTCAAGCCAGAGGCGACATTATTATAGATAGTCATGGTAGGAAAGGGATTGGGCTTTTGAAAAACCATGCCGATTTTCCGTCGTATTTCTACCGGATCTACTTGACTACTATAGATATCTGTTTTATTAATTAATATTTTACCTTCCACTTTAGCACCTGGCACGACTTCATGCATTCTATTTAAACAACGAATAAAGGTTGACTTGCCGCAGCCGGAAGGACCAATTATAGCGGTAACCCTATTTTTGAAAATTTCAAGACTTATACCTTTTAAGGTTTGCAAGGACCCATACCAAGCCTTAACATCATTGACCTGAATGACTTTCTCCATCACGTCTCACTCCATTTTTGTTTAATTTAGTTTATTACCACGGGTTGCCAGCCTGGCAATTATGCTAAGAAATAAAACCACTAATATTAAAAGCAACGACCCTGCCCAAGCCTGATTATGCCACTCATCAAAAGGCGAAATAGCATAGGTGAAAATCTGTAAAGGTAGTGCACCAATGGGCTGGTCTAGCTTGGTACTCCAAAAGTGGTTACCAAAGGCTGTCAATAGTAGAGGCGCCGTTTCGCCGGCTACCCTGGCAATCCCTAGCATTATCGTAGTGATAATCCCTTTAATTGCTGTTGGTAAAACAATACTTACGATAACTCTCCATTTACGCATACCTAGAGCCAGTGCTGCTTCCCGTAAGGAATCAGGGACCATTTTTAGCATACCCTCAGTTCCCCGAATAACTATGGGAATAAGCATGATACCTAAAGCTACTCCACCGGCCAAAGCTGAAAAAGACTTCATCGGTAAAACAATTATTAAATAAACAAAGATGCCTACTACAATCGAAGGAATACCAAGTAAGCTATCTGCTACAAACCGTACGGTAGAAGGAAAAAGGCCTGTCTGCTGGTATTCTGATAGGTAAATTGCAGTCAAAACTCCTACGGGGATCCCCATCAGAGCAGCTAAAGAGACTAATACCAAGGTTCCAACCAGAGCATTGCCCATTCCTCCACCGGGCTCACCTACAGGGGCAGGCAAATTAGTGATAAATTGTAAATCCAGAGCTTTAATACCGGAAATACCAATATGAGTTAGGATACTGAAAAGAGGGATTAATGCTAATAAGGTACTTAAAAGCATAATGGTAAGCATTAAATAATTAATAATTTTTCTAGGTTTATAGCGTTTAGCATATTGATTTTGAATTTCACTCATTGTCTGATGCCCCCTTTCGGTCCCCGAGCCACTGACCAAATAAAGAACCGAGCCAAACCATTCATAATAAAGGTAACCAGAAATAAAAGCAAACCAACTTCTATAAGAGCAGATAAGTAGATATCATCTGTTGCTTCAGTAAATTCATTGGCAATAACCGCTGCCATCGAATGGGCCGGAGCAAAGAGGGAAGCCTTTATTTCCGGTCGATTTCCAATTACCATGGTAACGGCCATTGTTTCGCCTAAAGCTCGACCCATCCCTAGAATAATTCCACCCAAAATTCCTGATTTGGCAAAGGGCAGGATGGCATATTTAATAACCTCCCACCGAGTAGCTCCTAAGGCCATAGCCCCCTCCCGTTGAAGTGTAGGGACCGAGCTGATTATATCCCGGGAAATTGCGGTTATAATTGGAATAATCATAATAGCCAAAATAAGACCAGCTGAGAGCATACCAATACCCAAAGGAGGTCCGCTAAATAAAGGAATCCAACCAAATAAATCTCCTATGGGCTTTTGAATATACTGTCTTATAAAAGGAACAAAGACAAAAATGCCCCACAATCCATAAATAACACTAGGTATAGCTGCTAACAACTCAACCAAAAAACCCACAGGGGTGCTAAGCCAGGGTGGGGCTATTTCTGTTAAATACAAGGCAATACCTACACTAACAGGTGTAGCTATGAGGATAGCAATCAAAGAAGACACAATTGTACCAAAAATATATGCACCTGCTCCAAATTCTCCCTTAACAGGATCCCACTCCATACTAGTAATAAATTTAAATCCAAACTTCTCCACAGATAAAGCAGACTCCATAAATAGTTTAAAAATAATAAAGCCAAGTAAAAGAATAACCCCTAAGGAAGCAGTAAAAGTTAAAGCCTTAAATATTTTATCGAGGGGGATATTTTGGGCATTACTCTTGTCTTTTGGGTTAATGGCTTTTTTCTTAATATCTTTATCCAACATCAGCAACTCCTTCCAGCATTCCATGTACACATCTTTAGGGAACATTCAAAATGAATGTTCCCTAAAGCAACTAGCTTAAATAAAATATATTGTATTGGGAATTCCTATTTAATTACTGCTAAATTATTATCATTCAATTTTGCGATTTCTTCAGGGATTGGAGCATAATGTAAGGCTTTAGAAAATTGTTGTCCATCACGATACATCCATTTAGTAAGCTTTAATAGTTCTTCTTTCATAACCTGATCTTCATACTTTTCATTCAAGAGAATCCAAGAGAAACCTACGATACCATAGGCATCTTTACCACCGGGCTCTACGATAGATACTCTTGTATCTTTGGGCATATCAGCTATAGCTCCAGCAGCAGCTGCACTGGCAGCTTCCAAGGAAGGAGCAGTGAAATTACCATCTTTGTTACGAAGCTTAGCATAAGACAAGTTGTTAGTAGTGGCATACGCTAATTCTACATATCCAATGGAGCCAGGGAGTTGTTTAACTTGACCTGCAACACCTTCATTTCCTTTACCGCCAATACCTGCTGGGAATTTAACGGATTTCCCGGCACCAACTTTTTCTTTCCACTCTGAACTTACTTTTGATAAGTAGTCAGTAAAGATTGATGTTGTACCACTTCCGTCAGAGCGGAACACAGGAGTAATGTCCACATTAGGTAATTTAATGTCGGAATTATCTGCAGCTATTTTGGGGTCATTCCATTTTTTGATTGTACCAAGGTAAATATCCGTTAATGTTTCTTGAGTTAATTTTACTCCAGAAGCAATACCCTCTAAATTATAGACAACTGCAACTGCACCGATCGTCATAGGAACGTGGATTACACCGTTCTTTATTTTACCCATTTCCTCTTCACTCAGAAAAGCATCAGATGCACCAAAGCTCACAGTTCCTTCCATCATCTGCTTAACACCACCACCGGAACCTATTGACTGATAGTTTACTTTGATTTCCGGGTTAAGCTTGTTGTATGCAGAAAACATTTTAGAGTATAGCGGATATGGGAATGTTGCACCTGCACCGTTAATTGTTAAGTCTTTCGCTGGCTCTTTTACTTCTTGCTTTGTTTCCTCTTTTTTAACATCTTCTTTTTTGCCACAGCCTACAACTACTAAAGATAAGGCTAAAATAAGTACTAATGCGATTACACCTGCTCTTTTGAACATTTAATGTTCCCTCCTCATTTTTTGAAAAGTTGTCTTTACAAGTAATAAATTAACACAACTATGTAAATACCCAATTATCGAATTGTTAAGTTTGTGTTAAGTTGCAAAGTTTCCAGTGTGTATTAACAAAGACTCACCATACACTTAACAAGTTAAATACCACCAATTAGTAAGGTAAGTAATCTATATAGGAAGGATATATTTCAAAAGATGGGATTATTGATTAAATTATATTCATCTATACTTTCAGGGAATAGTATTATTTGATTACTTTCCTCGCCTTTCATATAGCCCAATAATTTCACCCTTTTCTTGCAAATATCTTGTCCATATTCTAAAATATTTATTGTTTTTATGGATGAGTTTATAACTTTTCGCACAGTCTGCTGCCGCCTTGTCATCCGCTGTCATCCGAAGGGCTGTGGAACTGGGACTAGGTGCAGGCTCTTCGGATGAAATTATATTTATCACCGAAGATATAAAAAGCAAGAAGTATGGGGAAGAATTAAAGGAAATATCAAATAAAGGTTAGAGTATATTCCCTCCAAATTGCTTCTTTACCCAATTTTAATAAAGAGTTAACAGTAGATGATTAAAAGGTTGGTATAATACCAGTAGGAAGATTAAATTTAAGGAGGGAGATAAATTGTATAATAATAATATTTTATATCTTTATCCAGAACATGAAGGACAGCAGTATTATATGTGCTGGGGTTTTTCTAAGAATACATTAGATAAAAACGGGAAAGACCAAATTAGAAAAAAGGTTCTAGAAGGGCTTGATATTATCAGCAGAGAACCAAACCGTTGGGTTAGCAAAAGAAGCTTTAGTGTTTTTTTAGGAGAGGACATTAACTACTATTGGGTTGCTGTTCCTAGACAGCTTACAGTTAAAGCGATGAAGATAATCGGAGATAAGGTAGAACAATTTAACCCGGAAATTTTCATTACCTCCCCTGAAAAATCTTTTGAAAAAAACATTCCCTTTGCTCCTGTTATTTCTTATGATAGAGGATTTATCGTTGATTTCACAAGTATCGAAACAAAGCTGGCTTCACCATGGGATATGGAAGAAATAGTAAATATATGACAGGGATATAAAATAAAACCACTAACAAAAGTTAGTGGTTTTATTTTATTTCATCCACATTAAGGCTTAATAGCCTAGTTGATTCTTTAGCACTCCAGCGGATTTTATATGTTACTAGAGCAATCTCAATTAAAGCATGCAAATAATAATTTCCTGAGGGAAAACGATGATGCCACTGGTTTATGATAATCTCTAGCTTACTCCAAATATGTGGCTCAGGGAAAAAATCTGTTTTTTCTCCTTTTACTTTCTTTTGAAGCTGGATGTTAGAAAGGCTGGTGATTTGAACAGCATCCATTAATAAATCCAAAATTTCTTTAAATTCCGAGCTTATGGGTGGTTCTTGTGCATTTTTTCGTCTTTCTTTCCTTTCGTCCGCCAAAAAAAGTATATCTTTGGATCTTTGCCAAAGTCCTTTATTATAATGGATATATTCGTTATAAAATTGTTTCTGGCTATTAATATTTACTATTTCCAGTGCCCGTTCATGGGAATATAATTCGTAATATTTTTCTGCTTCATCCAATACCTTTTTATAGGCCATTTTATTAGAATCCATTAGTTCCGGTTGTATTTCTAGGTTTAAAAAGCAGTTGACGGCATCGGTGAAAAATTGGCTTGCCAGCAGATTAAGCTCTATTAGCTTTGAAATCAAGACCTTTTGATAATGGGGGGGAGCAATCAATGCATTAATGGCTAAGGCTACTCCCAAACCGATAAAAATTGCTAAGGAACGTACAAGGGCATGCTGTAAAAATTCATTTGCAGGAGCTCCTAAGATAAATATTGCTGCTACAACGCCCATGGAGATAGAGGTATACCACTTTAATATTTTAGTACAAAAAGTAATAATGATTATGGTTGCTAGTCCCATACTTAATGGCTGGAATGTAATGGTTAGTCCCAGAAAAATAGCAATACTTACCGAGATGAAGTGGACGATTACCTGTTCGTAGGCATCTCGAAAGCTTCTGCCAACCGACTGCTGTAAATTGACTACAGTAGCAGCTCCTGCAAAAATAGCTGGTTGTATATTAAAAAGAATACAGATGTACATACTCAAGGCTACTGCGATACCAGTTTTTAAAATTCTTGCTCCAACGTACATTTTCTACCCTCTTTACATAAGTATATAATAATTTATTATCATACAGTAAGTAGATTATAATTAGGTTAATTAAAATAGAAAGTTTTATTAAAACAACAATAAATAACTAGGGTGATGCTACATAGTGGGTGGATTAATTTAATATTCACATCACTAATTCATACAACTAATATGAAAATACTGATATAACTTAAACTCAAAGAAAATAGAAAACCTTGTAACCCTTTTTAAAATAAGGTTTACAAGGTTTAAATAGTGTGAGTTTTGCTACTTAATTAAGTCGATAGCTTCTTGGGGAACAAAGGTTTTCATGCCATTATGAATAGTTAAGCCATTTATTTTTATAACCTTATCATTTAATTCAGCTGTATTCTTGTAAACTGGTAATTTCAACACATTAGACCCTTTAATGACTATAACAACAGGGTTATTTGGATCTTTATCATCCCATAATAGTTCAGCGCCCTTCGCTTCAAAAGCAGCCCTTGCTGGTACAAATAGTTTTTTATTAACTTCTTCTAAATTTATACCTAATACTTCTGCCATATATTCAGCTATATATGTGTTTTCAACAGTCCCTCTTAATTGCTTAATATTTCCAGGAGAGTATGAATACAAGACTACTTCTTCACCGGTATGACCACCAGTTGTCCAGCCAATACTTGCTCTCTTACTAATCAGTGGTCCAATTGTTGAGTTCAGTCGTCCAGCCTTAGCATCCTTAATTGCCCGGATCTCCTCTTCAGTCAAATCAGCAATACCAAAATATGTAGCCATTACTTCCATGATATTACTCTTATCACTATTTAATTTACTTTCAATACCTTCACCAGTTATTTTAGCTTTCCTTAAAGGATCCACGAAAGTACTTAATGGTTCTTTGTCATAGCTACTTGTTGTATTTGAATCACCCATAGAAATACCGCCGTTTCCATGATCACTAGCTACAATTACAACTGTGTCACCATCAGCTTTAGCAAAATTTAAAGCTACTTTTACTGCATCATCAAATGCAATAATATCACTGATTAGACCAATAGGATCATTAGCATGGGCGGCCCAATCTATCTTACTACCTTCTACCATTAAGAAGAACCCGTCTTCATCCTTTGAAAGAGTATCAATCGCCTTTTTAGTCATTTCTGCTAAACTAGGTTCTTTTGCTGGATCACGATCCATATCATAAGCTAAACTTGTTTCAGAAAACATTCCCCAGATTTTATTTGAAGTAGATGATTTTAACGCTGCTGTATTAGTTACATAGTCATATCCTAAATTTTTAACTTCTGTATTTAAATCTTCCTTATCCTTTCTGTATTCAGAACTAAGAAATTTACTACCTGCGCCTAATACTACATCAATTCCATTATATACTTGTTGCTCACTTAATGCGTCATAGTTCTTTCTGCTAGGATAATGGGAAGTAAAAGCTGCAGGTGTTGCATGCATAACTTCTGATGTAGAAATAATTCCTGTTGCTTTACCTGCTAATTTTGCACCTTCTAAAATTGTTGCAACTGGCTTCTTTTCATCTCCCTTTTTAATGGGAGTAAGCCCTGGCATACTTGCTACATCAGGAAGAACCCCGATATATCCAGTATGGGATTTATAACCCGTTGCAAAGGCTGTACCGGCGGGAGCTGAATCTGCTATTGGTGCGTCAGAGGAGTATGTTCTAACTAATCCGCTTGCCATTTCATCCATTGCTAATGGCTGTCCACCTTTATACCATCTTGCCAAAGTGGTTCCATCTAAACTCATGCCATCTGGAATCAAAATAATCACATTTTTTACTGTTTCTGCTGTCAATGCCTTAGCGGGGATTGTCGCGCCTACACTTAATAATACTGCTAAACAAATAAAAAAACTCAAACCCTTTTTAATACCTCTTAACATGATACTTACTTACCTCCTTATTGTTTTATATAGTAGACTATAAGACAATCTACTAATACAAGTATAGGTAAATAATGTTAATAGATAATTAATGGATTGTTAAAATACAGCAAATTTCGTTATCTTAACCAAAACTTAACTTTGGCTCAAAAGAAAACTAGCAAAGCTATGCTAAGATTAAACTGAAATTTTGAAGACCCCCTTTTTTTATATCACCCCTTGAGGGTGATTTTTTGTTTGCGAGGCATGTTGCCGAGCCAATGGTTTGAAAGAAAACCTGTCACCTAGCTAATGGGAAGACAAGCTGTAAGCAAGGGCGTTTTCGGTGACGAAAGGGTCTGAAGGAAGCTGATGGCGGGTGTTGGAACGAAACGAGAGTGAACCAGTGTTGGCATATGTAGTGGATAACCCTCCAAAAAGTGGGAACGTCCTAAAATTAGCTTAGCTACATGTGTTGAGATGGTCGTTTTAACAACAGGCGGAGTAACTTAACCTCGGAAGTGCTGTACTCGAAGCTGTAAGTTTCACTTACAAGCGAAAGCAAGAAGTGAAAGGAGAGTGCAGTATGCAGATGAAGCCGTAGTAGTGATAAAACCTAAGCCAATGAAAGCAAGTAATTGTCTGGAGGGGAAAACTTAGGTGACACATCACAGAGTTGATGTGGCTGTTATAGGCCAAAAGTCTATGACAGATGCGAAGGGCAGAAGAAATTTCAAAGTGTATCGGTAAGGTCTTAAGTAAGAGTGAA
>LADT01000083.1 GCA_000961765.1 Clostridiaceae bacterium BRH_c20a
ACTCACTATTGTGGAAAGAGCAAAGCGGGTAAGTTTAGAGTTAAAAGAATCACTAGCAAGAAAAAGATGAGGTCGAAAGTTGTAAAGATAAAGCAATGGCTGAGAAAAAGTTTAACAAAGCCAATAGTACAACTCATAAAAGAACTAAATGTAAAACTACAAGGGCACTATAACTACTATGGCATCACAGATAACACTCCAGGAATAAAGAAGTATGCGTATATAGTTAGAAGAGCCCTATTTCGACACATCAATCGAAGGCGACAAGGAAAGCCATGTGATTTCTTGAAATTCGAGAAACTAATAAGTAAATACCCATTGGCTACACCGAGAATTCGTGTAAGTATTTATTAGACATGAAGACGGAGGCGAAAGTTGTTATGAAGAGCCGGATGCCTTAATAGGGCACGTCCGGTTCTGTGAGAAGCGGGTGCAGTGATGCACTCCGTTTACTCGACCATGCCGCCCCGCAAACAGAAAGGATGACCCCAAATGAAAATTGACTCAAACAATAGCATAAATAAACTAACCCTTGCTAATAGCAAGATGAACAATTCCGAGAATAGCTTTGCAGAAATACTTAATAAAGTAGAAAAGGGTAAAGAGGATGATGCCAAGCTTATGGATGCTTCTCAGCAGCTTGAAAGCGTCTTTATTCATCAAATGATATCACAAATGCGGGCAACCATTCCTGAGGGAGGTCTGCTTGGCAAAAGTCAAGGAGAAGAGATATTTCAGGATATGCTCGATGAAAAATATGCCGAGAACATAAGCAAAGCCGGCGGCATGGGCCTAGCCAAAATTCTCTATGACCAGCTAGCAGCAAAAACTCCGCCACTTAAAGATTAGATATACTTTTTCTAAATATTGCTGTGCCCTTTTTTATAAGTTATAATGATGATAAGGCAGGTGATATTTATGAAGTTCCTGACCGTGGAACAATTAAATGATAAATTAAAGAATAAAAAAATTCTTAATATGTCAGATCTTATACAAGTTATTGAAGAAGAATTTGAGGTTACGATATCTGTTCAAGCAAACGAAGAAAGTAAAATAAATGTTGAAGCCATTGCAAAAGATTCAGATATAATAAGGCAAATAAAAGAAAGCAAGAAAGATAGAATAATGGATAGAACATATAGCGGAGAAAAAGGACTAAAATTTTTACAACAAAAAATTAAGGATTTTAATAATGGAACAAAACTATAATATTGGATGGTCAGAAACAGCATTAAACGAACTTGCGAAATTTTTTTATCCACCCCAAATTAAAGAAAAAATATATTTAGACTCGTTGAGAAAATTATCATTTATGCCAACACTTAGCGCAAAAAGGATACCTTTTGGGGAATGGCAAAATTATTGGGCAAGATTAGGATTGTATAAAGTAACTTTAATTTTTGAGCTAGATGAAAAACATAAAGTCGTCTACATTGATGCCATTAAACATAAAAGGCAAAATAAATACTGGATTAAGTGATTAATTATAGCAGCCCCAGGGCTGTTTTTTGTTTTGGGGAAAATCAATCAGGGGAATTCCATCTCTCCCTCCGTTTTAAAACCTCACTTTATGTCAATACTATTATCTATCGCACTTGATATGAGGTGAATTACCATGTATAGAAAAGGCGCGCCCTTAATTATCGCTATGGCTTTGACCTTAGTACTTATAACAAGTCTTACCTTTATGCTGACAAATGCCAATGGCACCAATTTTAACCAGCAAAACCTTCAAGATAATATAGTATCTGAAGCTCCGGAGGAAGAGGACATCAAGATTAGCCCTCAGCCTCCACAAACTGTTGAACCTATAATAGAAGAGATTCAAAAAGAGCCCATAGAATCCATTAACCCTCAACAGAAGCTAGTGATTGAAGAAACTAATGAGGAAATAAAAGATGAGCCGATCGTAAAAAGTGGAGAAGAAAATAAAGAAATAGCAGTAAAAGAAGCAGATAAAAAAGCACAGGTAATTCGGGAAGATAAGTTTTTAAATAAAGAAACCAAAAATACCAATATACTATGCCTGGGTGTTGCTGATAAAGCGTTAGAAATGATCTCAATATATTCGATTAATAAAGACAATAAAAAATCAGCAGGTATTTTCTTGCCTACTAGGACAAGCCTAAAAGTAAATGGAGAGCTCTTAACATTAAAAGAAATTTATCAAAAACATGGTGTATTGAATCTGAAAAAAATAATCAGCCAATGCCTTGAAGTAGATATCCCCTACCATATGATAGCTGATAAACAGGGCTTAGTTGAGCTTAGTGAGTTAATTGGTCCTCTATATGTAGAAAATGAAAATATTAACATTCCCAATCTCTTTGTCCGACCCGTATCTGATAAAGATGATGAAATCCTTCAATCATTAGCAGAGAAAATCGTCCAGCCCAAAATGCTACTTCAGGTTCCGAAGCTCATTAAAATCTTTATCGCCAATGTAGAATCTGATATTGGAGTAACCGGCCTGTGGGATCTATATTCAGTATTTAAAAATCTCAACCACTCCGAGCTATCCAAAATCGTCCTTTGGGGAGAAAAAATGAACCTAACCAGCCAGGAATACTGGCTCATCGACCCCTACGACTGGCACAATGTCATCTATGAAATGACGCAATAAGCACAGCTTATTACGTCATTTAGGTTAAGGTTGAGGTTAAGGTTAAGAGTAAGATTAAAAAGTTTTATAGTTATTTCTCAACCTTAACCTAGCGAAACAAAGTGAGCGAAACCTTAACCTTTATTAAAACAAGTATAGGCATCGGCCTATACTTGTTTTAATAACTGAATATTATTTTTCGTAAACTTTCTTTGCTTGGGGGATGAGCTTGCGGGTAGATATTCTTCCAAATCCTCATCAATATCACTAATGCGCATTAAAATTGAATTCTTTTGTCCGCTACTGGCTATGCGCCAAGCATCAAGCAGTTTACCGCGCTCTTTTTTTAAGTTTACTATCTGCATATCAGTCATGTTATTTCCTCCTTAAATAATCATATTTTAAGTATAATATTACCTTAGTGACAATCTTCACTTGCTAGAGTAAAAAATAGTCATTAATCCTACCCCCAAACAAATAGTAAAAATCGTTAACATCCAATAAAAAAATATCAATAAGGATGCTAAAAGAAAAACAACCACCACTTAAGTTATTTATAGTATAACACAAGAAAAACAATTGCGCTATATTTCACTAGTATATTTCTATAATATTTTTTAAAATCCTCTAATTATTTATAAATTTTCTGATTATTTTTTTACAATCTTTCTATTTATTGTCAGTGCCTAAGGACCAGTGCCCAGCGTCCGGTGCCCAGTGACCAGAAAAAGAGTACTTGTCATTGCGAAGGAGGCACGACTGAAGCAATCTCAACCCAATAAAATTACAGATCGCCGAACTACATTCGCGATGACATGCAAAGCTATTCTACATATTCCCTATAGCCCACGTCCAAAGCCCATTCTCAATTCTCAATTCTTAACTCTACATTCTCCATTCTGCCCCCAACTTTAACCTCAACCTAGCGAAGCGAAACCTGAGGTTGTCCCCATTAACTAACTAATAGGGAACGCACCCGCCGTTCCGCTTTTTCTAAACCTTGCTTATACAATTTGCCTTAACCTCAACCTAGCGAACAAAGTGAGCGAAACCTCAACCTAGCGAACAAAGTGAGCGAAACCTTAAATTTTGGAAAAGTTAGCCCCTGCTAACTTTTCCAAAATTTAAATGCAGGATTACCACCCCCCGCGTAGAAGTTAAGCATAACAAATATTACTAATAGAGGTACAAATATGAACAATATCTCAAAATGGCGCAGCCGTTTTCTCATAATTATTTTCATCCTACTCCTAGTAGCTACCCCCGTTAAAGCAGCAGAAATTCCCTTAGACCATTGGGCAGCAGTAGATATGCTGGAGCTGGAGGCTCGAGGTGTATTACCTGAGGGGAAAATCGAGCCAGAAGCTTATGTTACCCGTGCAGAATTTACCAGAATGATTGTTACAGGTTTAGGCTTAAAACTTGAAGCCCTAAGACTTCAGGGTGCTCCTTCACCTTTTCATGATATTCCCAACAGCCATCCCCTAAAAGGCTACATAAATGCAGCTAAAGAAAGAGGCTTAGTAGGAGGCTATACTCCTCAAATTTTCAGACCGGAAGAGGAGCTGTCGAGGGATCAGATGATAGTTCTCCTCCTAAGGGTTATGGGTATAGACCAATTGGTAGGAAATAAGGAAAACCTGTCTTTTAAAGATGTCGATGCTATTCCTGATTATGCATTACCTTCTATTAATGAAGGAGTCCGTCTGGGGCTAGTCGCCGGTTATGGTGACAATACCTTCCGACCTGCTGATAAGGTTACCGTTTCCGAGGCAGCAGCCTTTATTAATCGCTGGTTAGATTTAAAAGGTGATAGATACGACTACCATGGTCAATACAAAACAGTTGACTTAGAGAGAAAACTATTATTTATTGAAGTAAATAGGAGCTTAATTTCTTTACCTATAGCCGACAATTTACGCCTAATTGCCGGGGATAGGCCCGTTTCCTGGACCGACTTAAAAATAGACCAACCCATAGCAGTTAAATTAAATGTACTAGGTCAAGCTGTTTTCCTCCAGCAAAAGAACATTGAGCTCAGCGATATAAAAGTCAGCCTAGATGTCCGCAAGCTCCCTAAGTTACACGGGGACTATTCCCAATTAACGGAATTAGCCAAATATCAGTCACTAGCCACTAATAATGCCACTAGCAGCCTATTCAACCCCCGCCTTCCAATGGATCTAGACAATATTCAAAAAAGCCTAGCCATTACAAAGGCGGAAATAAACCTCCCCTCTCTGCAGTCAGTAGCAGGGACAGATGGTACCGGCAAGGTTATTGCAATTATTGATACCGGTGTTGACCCGTCTCACCCTGACCTAGCTTTGACTACTGCTGGTAAGGCAAAAATTGTTGACTGGGTTGACTTTACTTTAGAGGGATTAGTTAATACATCTTTGGTTCCCAAAGCAGATAGCCAAGCTAAGGTAAGCTTCCAGGGTCAAGAATACAATCTGGGGGATATCCCCTCAAAAAGCGGATTTTACAGGCTGGGACTAATCCCTGCCAATGATATAGCACCTTTGGATTTACTTGACTATGGTCCGTCTCCGGTAAATATTGCCGTACTTCTTACTGACTCCACTGAGGCAGGACTTTATGATACAGTATATATCGATACAAATCAGGACAATACTTTTATGGATGAAAAAGCTCTGCAGATTTACCGCAGGAGCAAAGAATATGCAACGCTTTCCTATAAAGGGAAGGATCTGGCTTTAGTTGTTGCTGATATTGACTCTAAGGGGAGATATATCCAATTTGCTAATGATATTTCCGGTCATGGAACACATGTGGCAGGTATTATTGCCGCAAATGGAGCCTTAAAAGGAATGGCTCCCGGTGCTGAGCTGATGGTTTTAAAGGCTGTTGACCGGGACGGCTTTGCCAATCCCCAAAATATAGTTGAAGCTATCCGTTACGCAGCCCTCCATGGTGCCGACATTATTAACATCAGCCTGGGCCAGTACCAGGATGTCAAACCGGGGCAGAGTGATTTAGCACTGATAGTAAATGAAGTTGTAGAAAGATATGGAGTAGTAGTAGTAACAGCTGCAGGCAATATCGGACCGGGGATAAATACAGTAGCGGCTCCTGCTGATGCCAATAGTGCTATTAGTGTAGGTGCTTTTGTTTCACCCCGGATGTGGGAGGCTGATTTTGGTTATCGAGTAGGTCAGGATAGCCTGTACTATTTTAGCTCCATCGGACCTAGAAGAGATGGTGCCTGGTATCCAACTATTATTGCTCCCGGCAGTGCCGTCTCCACCGTGCCCAGCTGGATGGAGCACCCTTACATGCTGACAGAAGGAACAAGTATGGCAGCACCCCATGTCTCGGGGATTATAGCCAATCTTCTAGAAGCTGGTGAAAAACTGGGAATCAAAACAACCCCTGCCTTTATTAAACGGATTATTGAAGAAGGAGCCAGGGATTTACCTAACTTTAATTCAATTGAAGATGGTCATGGTGTTTTGGATGCCTATAAGGCTTGGCAGAAGATGAAAAGCCTTAAAGAGGAAAGAAAATTAAGCGGTACATTATATAGCCCCGAATATGGCTCAGGCCCCGGAGTATTTGCCCGGGAATATGTACCCCAGCGCTTGATGCTCAGGCTGACCAATCATGACAGCAAAGACTATCATCTAGAGTGGTCAGCAACAGCCAAGTGGCTAACATCAGAACTAAAAACAACCCATGTACTAAGAGGCGGTCAGCGGGAGATACCTATTCTTTTTGACCTCCCGGAGAAGGCTGGTCTCTACAGTGCAGTTCTAAAAGGTGATGACCTGGATATTCCTGGAATTGAGATAGAAATTCCTGTCAACATAGTTATCGGAGAAAAAATATATAAACAGCGACCTTATGTTTATACAGCAATGGGCAGCCTAGATCCTGGTCAGTTTGCCCGCTATTTTATAACTGTTCCCGATGGGACCAATTATCTAAATGCCCAGCTGGAAATTTTCCCAAATACCAGCGGGAGCTATGAAGGCAGAGGCAGGCTTCACCTCATTGATCCCTTCGGCTTTGAAGAAGATATGAGTGACTACGCCGGCCTAGCACCATATGCCTTAGGTAGGAAAAATAAAGCAGAAGCCATGGCATTTGTTCCTGAGCCTGGCACCTGGGAAGTAGTGGTATACAGCTCTGCTTCATTAAGTATTTATAATTCCAAAGCGACTAAATATCAGATGACAGTAGACCTAGGCGATGTAGTAAACATTGGCTCCTCTGTACTGCGCCCTGATTTAGACCTGGCATTTTCCCCTATTCCCCAAGCAGTTCTCAAAAAAACCAAAGGCACCGTCATCCTCCACATCTGGGATCGGGAAAAAAGCGCCCCCTATAACGGAGCCCTAGAAATAAACGGCAAGTTCTACGAAATCGAAAACGGCCGAGTAGAGTACGACGTCAACAAAATCAAATCCGAAATGCGCCTCCGCCTAACAATCCTAAAGTAGGGGCGCCCACTGGGCGTCCGCTTCTACCTATGTTTTTCTCAACCTCAACCTTAACCTTGTGGAGGTCGGCATTACGGCTCACAGGATATACAATAAGTCGGCATGACGTCACCTAAGCTAATCCTTTGGTCGGCATGATGTAAACATAACAAAAAGCGGGGCGCCCACTGGGGGTCCGCTTCGACCTTCTCCGTAGGGAACGGTGCCCTCACCGTTTTGCAACAGGCACATCCCCAATAGCCTATATATTGTTTATTTTTAGCTGTAGCACTGTAGCCTGTACAGTTGGGGACATTCCTCTAGCCTGGGGACATTCCTCTACCTCAGAGTAAATCCCGGATTGAGGTGTGTCCCCATTCCCCGTAAAAAAACGGCTCCTTCCCTTTTTTTAAAATCATATCCTTAGGCAGTAAAATTTGATATAATTGGTGCAAAGAAAACACGTGATGCGAACACATCAAATCGGGGATATTCCTCAGCTTCAGGTGTTTCCCTGTTTGAGGTGTGTCCCCATTCCTTAAAAAGAAAACACTTGATGCGAACATATGTTCGCAGTATAATAAAAGCAGGAAGTTAATATTTTTGGGGGTGTTAGAATGAATGATAACCAAGTAATCGATCTTTTAATGAACCTTACAGAAAAGGTGGACATGCTTGTTACAGGTCAACAAAGACTAGAGACTGATGTTGCAGAGTTGAAAGAAGACGTCAAAGTGCTAAAAGGAGACGTCAAAGTGCTAAAAGAAGATGTCAAAGTGCTAAAAGAAGACGTTACGGAGCTAAAACAAGATGTTACAGTACTAAAACAAGATGTTACAGAGTTAAAGCAAGACGTCACAGAGCTAAAACGGGATGTTAACAAACTTACCGCAGATACAGAGATAATGAAATCTTTCCTGTTTAAAATCGATGATGAAATGACCGATCACCACAAAAGATTAAGAAGCCTGGAAAGAAAAATGGCATAATGTATATTTTGGGAATATTCCTCAACATTAACCTAGGGAAGCAGTGAGGTGTGTCCCCATTGGCTCATTGTTTGTTTTTTCCGTTTTTTTAAAGCATATTCCTAATATGAGGAGGTAAGAGATGGATGAAAAGTTGATTATCGAATTATTAACAGATGTTAAGGGAACGGTAAATAGCTTGACAGGAACAGTAAATGGCCTGACGGAAAATGTAAATAGTCTGACAGGAAAAGTAAATGGCCTGACAGAAAATGTAAATAGCCTGACAGGAACAGTAAATAGTCTGACAGGAACAGTAAATAGTCTGACAGGAACAGTAAATAGTCTGACAGGAACAGTAAATAGTCTGACGGAAACAGTAAATGACCTTAAAGGGACTGTGGGTGGACTTACCGAAAAAGTGGACATGCTGGTTATTGGCCAGCAAAAGATAGAAGCCGATGTTGCCCAACTAAAAGACGACATGACTAACGTTAAAATTGATATTAAAGAATTAAAAAACGATGTTGCAAATATTAAAGGTGAAAATAAAGTTATCAGGTTTTTTATGGAAAAAATTGATGAAGGTATAAATGATCATGAACATCGCATTCGAGCAATGGAAAGACGATTGGCACTACACTCATGAATAATTCTAAAATATCTAAGCAGTCGGAACCCCCGGCTGCTTTTTCGCGTCTAATATAGAAGGTTAGGTTTTTTTCTGGGGACATTCCTCAGCCCATTAAGTTAAGCTAAAATTTATCTCAACCTCAACCTCAACCTTAACCTTAACCTTGCGAAGCAGCAAGGTGTGTCCCCATTCCTTTATGTCCCCATTCCTTTATAGGCAAAAAACTCCTCTGGTCGTTTTTTAAAGAGGATTAGTACTATTCTTGTAGAATATTAAGGGGGACATTACTCGTTCAAGAGGCATTAAAAGATTAATATCAGGGGAGGTAATTATGAAAAAGTTCTTTCTTATTATAACGTTGACTCTAGCAACAGTTATTATAATTGCAAGTTCTAATCCTCCTACACTAGTAACAAAAAGCTATCTCGATAACCTCATGTATTCAAAGCTAAATCCAATTAATCAACAATTAACAAACCTAGATACTCAATTCAAAACAATACAGCAGCAGCTCGCTTTTATAAAATCTAAAGTATCACTCCAGGTAGCTGTGATTATCGATAAAACAACGGCCTATATAGATCAGCAGCCCAAAACCTTAGACGTTGCCCCCCGCATAGAAAATGGCAGAACCTTTGTCCCAGTCAGGTTTATCGGTGAAGCCTTTGGGGCAGACTTTAAATGGGACGAGAAAAATCAGAAGGTTACGTATAGTGTGGGTAGCAATTATATTGAATTATTTATTGGGAAAAATACCGCCCACATAAATGGTCAAGCAGTACCCTTAGACGCACCCCCCTTCATTCACGAAGGCCGTACCCTAGTACCCTTCCGCTTCATGGGCCAATCCATAGGAGCCCAAGTAGAGTGGAACGACGCAACCAGGACGGCAACTATTATTAAGTGAGTGGGAAGTGCCAAAGACGTGCACGGTGTCCAGGGACCAGGGCCCGGAAAAACAGTCAACCTTAACCTGGCGAAGCCATGTTAGTGGGTGAGTGGACGAGAAAAAATAAATTTGTGTCCGGTGCCCGGTGTCCAGAAGGGCAATTCTTGTCATTGCGAGCGGAGCGAAGCAATCTGTCTTTTCTGTAGCACTGTAGCATTCGTTGGGGACAATTAGGTTGTTTTTGCGTTATCATATTAGTTTAAACTAATGTATTTCTCAACCTTAGCCTTAACCTTAACCTGGCGAAGCCAAGAGGTGGGTTTCCTCTTAAGGTAAAATTTTCACTTGTTACTTTAAGATAATCAGTGCTACAATTATCTTTGCATATTATTCTTATTTTTGTCATTAAACAAATACAAAAAGTTTGCAGTTCTTTAACCGTGTGTATCCGTGTGCCCCGTGATTATAAAATTGTCATTGCTATGAAAGTGATTGATTATTGCTGTGTCATCCTGAGGAAGGTACGACCGAAGGATCTGAGATTTTTAAGTACGTAAGATCCTTCGCTATCGCTCAGGATGACAGGAAAACTTTAGTTTATCGTGGTGCGGGCAACGCGTGATAATTGCGAGCAGAGCGAAGCAATCTCGCTTTAATGTTTTATGTTTTTCTGTAGAACTGTAGCACTGTAGAACTGCAATTTTCTATATTTCAACAAAGAAGGTGCTTTTATGCGAAACAAGAAAACTCTTTATCCAATAGTCATCATCTCCCTAGCCTTGGGTCTTTTCGCCTCTTGGCTCTACAACTCCTATTTCACGCTAGACCCCAACCCCCAGCGGGCTGACATTGATCCTGGGCTGGAACAAAAAAAACAAGATGAACAGGAAAAAAATGAAATAGCTCAGCAGCTGGGTGAATATACAGTTCTTTTATTAGGTGTAGATACACCTAAAGGCTTTAAAACCAGAACAGATACTATCATGCTGGCTACCGTAGATACTGAAACCCGCAAGGCACGTTTAGTATCCATCCCCAGAGATACCCGGGTAAAAATTAAAGGTGCCTGGGATAAAGTCAACGCCGCCTTTGTTTACGGTGGAATTGACTTAGCTAAAAAGACTGTAGAAGACTTCTTAGGAGTCCAAGTAGACCGCTACATTATCGTCAATTTCAACAGCCTAACACAAATTGTTGATGCTGTTGATGGGATAGAAGTAGATGTCCCTATCCGTATGCTTTATAAAGCAGAAAATATAGACCTTTACCCAGGCAGGCAGACCTTAAGTGGTGCCGATGCCCTGGCTTATTCCCGCTTCCGCTATACTGATGATGGAGATATCGGCAGAGCTAAAAGGCAGCAGGAAGTAATAGAAATCCTCTCCAAAAAAATCTTTGGTGTCGAAGGCCTAAAAAACCTGCCCGAGCTGGTTAAACTCATGCAGGAAAATGTAGAAACAGATGTCCCGGTCCGGGAAATATTTGCCCTAGCCAAGCTAGCTCCCGATATCATTAATAATAAAATAGTATCAGTCGTAGTCCCCGGCAAAAACGAAAAAATCGACGACCTCTGGTACTGGTCCCCCGACCTAGCCAAACTAGAACAACAACTCCGCACCTCAACGGATGAGATTCATACAATAGCGAAAAGCGAAACCAATCAAAATAATAACTTGTAATTTTGATTGGTTTCGGTGTTCAGTGTCCAGTTGCCCGGTGCCCGGAAAGATATTTTCTGAACCTGGAGGATAATTGAATGGTTATTAAGAGTTTTGAGGATCTAAGAATATGGAAAGAGGCCCATGCTCTAGCTAAGGAAATACACCAAATGGTTAAAAAGTATCCTCCCGAAGAAAAATATGAAATTGTTCCTCAGTTAAGACGCTCGTCAGTTTCCGTTCCTGCTAACATAGCTGAGGGTCATGAGCGTGAGCATACTAAGGAATATATTCAGTTTTTAAATATTGCAAAAGGCTCTCTAGGGGAAACAAGATATTATATAATTCTATCATTCGAATTGGGATATATCTCAGAGGAGGAATACACAACATTAAATTGTAGGTGTAAGATCCTGCTTAAAATGATTGGCAGTCTAATAAATAAGTTGAAACAAAAAATAAAGTAGTATGTACAAATAGTCCCTGAATCATTTCTGGGACCTCTATGCCTTTTTTTTACCGGTCCCTGAATACTGGTCACCAATCACCGTTCCATGGACGCCGTTCCCAGGTTACTAATCACTGGTCCCTGGACACTGACTGGTCACAGTCACTGTCCCCGATCACCGTTCCCCCGGACCCTGGACCCTGATCCCTGGGCACTGATCACAGATCATTGATCCCTGGTCACAGATCACCGATCCCTGGACCCTGATCCCCGGTCCCCGGTCACTAGACGTCATGTATTATCTTAAATATGGAGGTGACACAATTGTCCGATTTAAGCAGATCAAGTAAAAAAAAGAAGAGTAGTAAGTCTAGGGTCCGCCCCCCCTTCTTCCTCTTCATCATGATAGCCTTATTCTTCGCAATGGTTGTTTTTGGATTTAAGTGGGCCGATAGTATGTTTTCGCCAATAACAAAAGCTGATACAGACTTAATAGATACGGAAACAAAAGATCTTATTGAAAAAGAAAATAACGGTCCTGTAAATGTCTTGATTATCGGTACAGACGAGAGGGAGAACGAGCCCTCTCGCTCTGATACTTTAATTTTGGCTTCCCTTTTCCCTGATGAGAAGCAGATTAAGCTTTTATCAATCCCCCGTGACACCAGGGTAAATATACCTGGAAGAAAAGGGTTTGAAAAAGTTAGCCATGCCCACGCGTACGGCCAGGCTGATTTAGCCGTCAAGACAGTAGAGGGCTTTTTAGATACTAATATTGATTTTTACATAAAAACAAACTTTCAAGGCTTCAAAAACATCATAGATCACCTAGGGGGGATTACCCTCAATGTAGAAAAACGGATGCTTTACCCCGAAGAGGACATCGACTTAAACCCAGGGCTTCAAACCTTAAACGGCTATGATGCCCTTGCTTACGTCCGCTTCCGCAGCGACGGCCTTGGAGATATAGGCAGGGTAGAGCGACAGCAGAAATTTATTTCTGCCCTTACAGACCATGTCACAAGGTTTGCTACAATTCCTAAAATTCCTACCCTAGTGAAGGAAGTAAATACCCACGTAAAAACAAACATGAGCCCGAAAGATATACTATACTTTGCAACAAAATTTATTACCATCGACCATAATTCCATCGAAACCATCATGCTCCCCGGCCAAGCCGAAACCATAAACGGAGGCAGCTACTGGGTCCCAGACATGGTAGAATTAGATATAGTACTAGAGAAGATGCAGAGTATATCTAATTCTAATAATTAAGGTTGATGTTAAGATTTATTGATAATCAAGGTTAAGGCTAAGACTCATTGATAATTAAGGCTGAGGTTGAGGCTAAGATTAAGTATTTTTTCGGGTATTTCCTTAACCTTAACCTAGCGAACAAAGTGAGCGAAACCTTAACCTTAGTAATGCGTTAGCATTACTACTCAACCTTAACCTTCGATAAACGGTAGTTTATCGACCAAGGAGAGTATTATGTATAAAAGCTTTGAAGAAATGCCGGTATGGCAAAAGGCCTTTGATTTAGCTGATAAGATATATGATTTCACAGAGGAATTTCCAAAAGCTGAAATGTATTCTCTGTGCGACCAATTAAAGCGGTCTGCAGTATCTGTTAGTGCCAATGTAGCAGAATCTTTTGGCAGACAGCATACTTCTGATAAAATTAATTTTTATTAGTTTGCTAGGGGTTCATTAACCGAAACTAAAAGTCATTTGCTTTTTGCCCTAAAAAGAGGTTTTATAACAGATGAACAATATAATACTGATCAACAAATAATTGAAGCTATTTACAGAGATATAAACAGTATTATAAAATCCCTAAAAACTAAGTCAAAATCATTGTGACTTTCGAATTACTTCCTAATATAATATAGCGAAATCACTACCAGTTATTAATACTAGGTACTAATTAAAAAAGCGGTTAAATATAGGCATAATTAGACAAGCACTACCATAGAGATAAATAAGCTTCTTAATTATAAATTTTACACTGGATTTTTAATTAACCTAGTGAAACGAAGTGAGCGAAACCTTAGCCTTAACCTTAAAAAGTTCCTACCCAAGAAGGTATTCTATAGCGGGAACTTTTTACACGACATACAAGCATTACCATAGACATTAATAAAAATATTGTTTATTATTCTATTTAATTCATTAATATTGTTTTTAATTTACTTTAGTTCTTGCTACTAAGGCTTAACCTAAAAAACTTAACCTTAACCTAGTGAGCTAAAGCGAACGAAACCTCAATTTTTATGTAGTTTTACTCAACCTAGCGAAACGAAGTGAGCGAAACCTTAGCCTTAACCTTAAAAAGTTCCTGCCCGAGAAGTTATCCTATAACGGGAACTTTTTACCGAAAGTGAGCGTCTATATATGCAAAGAAACCGAATCTACATATTAGGCTCTTTAATAGACAAAGTAAACACAAAACAAGCACTAGAGCGAATAAACGATTTCATACAAGAAGCCACCCCCCACCATATAATCACAGCAAATGCTGAAATTATATTTCATGGGCGCCAGGACAAAAAGCTGAGCCGCACCTTAAATAAAGCCCATTTGGTTACAGCCGATGGAGCGGGTGTAGTATGGGCAACCCGTTATCTTAATGACCCTGTTACTGAAAGGGTTACGGGTATCGATCTATTACATGCTATCTGCAATCAGGCACAGCAAAAAAACTGGAAGCTTTATTTCCTAGGGGCTGCCCCGGGGGTAGCCGGAAAAGCGGTTCTAAAAGTATTGGAATTATACCCCAATTGCCATATAGTTGGCTATGAAAATGGATTTTTTTCACAAGAGGAGGAGTCCAAGGTCATAGCGAATATAAATAGTATAAAGCCAGATATTCTTTTCGTAGCCATGGGTGCCCCCAAGCAGGAATTTTGGATTAGAGAGCACCTGCAGGAACTAAATGTTCCCGTTTGCATAGGAGTAGGAGGCAGCTTCGACGTCCTCGCCGGCAATGCCCAGCGAGCCCCGGAGTGGATGCAGAAAAAGAACCTAGAATGGCTCTTCCGCCTCTACAAAGAACCCAAACGCTGGCGCCGCATGCTATCCCTCCCCCGCTTCGTCCTAGCAGTTGTAGGACAAAAGGTGAAAGGGAACCCCAAAGGGGATAATTAAGGTTGAGGCTAAGGTTAAGCAAGATTTTTTTAAAGATTTTTCTCAACCTCAACCTAGCGAACTATGTGAGTGAAACCTTAACCTTAGTAATGCGTTAGCATTGCTACTCAACCTTAACCTAGCGAAATGAAATGTAGCGAAACCTTAACCTTCAGAAAAAAATATTTTTTTTCTGACTGAAAGAAGGATTTCAAATAAACGCATAGAATATTATCATAGCCATATTCATCACCAATTCCGAATTTTCCAGTATCATACTATTGACGGCTAAAGCTTGTATGTTATAATTACAATGTAGACTGGGGTACCTTGCCTCTATTGGATAAAAGTGCCAACATACATAAAGTTACAGGTTGTCGGCAAAAACAAAAAATTCCACATAAAAAGCAGGAAAAAGGTACAAGCACATAGAAGTTTATTTATCCAAAGAAAAAAGCTTGTCGTTGCACTAAAAGCTTGTCATTGAAGCTTGTCATTGCGAGGAGCAACAGCGACAAAGCAATCTCGATTTTAAGGTTAAGGTGAAAAAGTATGGATACTGAAAAGTTTCAAGAATTAGTACTGCAACAACTCCAAGTTTTAACTGAAGGTCAGGTAAAACTTGAAAA
>LADT01000073.1 GCA_000961765.1 Clostridiaceae bacterium BRH_c20a
TAATTAGATGCTTCCGAAATTTTTCATCCTCCGTAAGCTGGATTAATAATTCCTTGATACTCGTGCCTATTTCGATTTCAACAGTTTCACCTTGTGGAGAAGTAAAACCCTCCCCTTTTACTACAACTTTTATTTTCATATTCTAAATCCTAAGAAATAACAATATCTTGCTTTGTTAAATTTTTACTTCTCAATACATTTTCTAAAACCTTTTCAGAATGATTCTGAAATTTCTTTGCTGTTCCTTGTTCCTCATAAGCTAATGCCCCTGATGCACAGACTCTAACACAGGCAGGATCACCATTACATAGGTTGCATTTGATTGGGACAGAGTCATCCCCTAAATGAATTGAACCTGGAATAGGACATGCTTCAACACATAAGCCACAGCCTATACATTCTTCCTTATTTACCATTACTACCCTAGTTTCCTTATTGTGCATTAAAGCAGCAGTGGGACAAGCCTCAAAACAGGCAGGTTTGGCACAATGCTTACAAAAGGCAACAATTGTTTGTTCGGGAATACCATGTCTTATAGTTCTAATTGCAGATTTTTCAGGATTAAACACGCTGGCTAACTCAAAAGAACAGGTTAGCTCGCACAAGCGGCAACCTGTGCATTTACTGTAATCAATTTTTAATTTTTTCAAAATTTTGCCTCCTTTGTTTAAAAATCTTTAACTGTAAAATATATTAAACTAAATTACTATCTTAACCTGCAAATACTTACTTTTCCTTGTTTTTTTGTAAACATCTACAATATTGTAACATGACTTTCCGATCAGATATATTAGCTTAAAATTTTTAAAAAAGGATTGGGTTACCATGTTGATAACCCAAAAATAAAGGGGGTGGAAATCAATATTAAGAACCGTTAATTAACTCCTGCTGCTACTTCTTTTTCATCAGAATACACTTTTCTTACCTGCACTCCAGCCATTTCTTCAAATAAAGTTATGATAGATGACATATCCATTTTACCGCAACCACTATTACTTGCAGCGGTATATAACTGATAAGCAAGAGCGGTAACAGGAATTGGCACTTTTAATTCTTTTCCAGTATTGACTGCAATACCTATATCCTTTAACTGCAAATCTAAGGCAAAACCCGGTTTTGTAAATTCCCCCGTTAATACATAGTTAGGCATTCTGCCATCTATCTGCCAGGAATTACCTGCACTATTTCGGATAATATTGTAAATTACCTCTGGATCAGCTCCACTTTTCACTCCGAGAACAAATGCCTCAGAAATACCTAACATGTTAACAGCACATAAAATTTGATTAACCATTTTTACTGTCTGCCCGGTTCCAACATCACCTAAATGGAAAATATTTTTACCCATTATTTCAAATAAAGGCATACATTCATCATAAACTTCCTTTTGTCCGCCAACCATTATTGTTAAAGTACCTGTTTCGGCCCCTTTAGTACCACCAGAGACAGGAGCATCAATATATTTTATTCCTCTCTTATCACATTCCTTAGCCATATCTTTAGATGTTCCAGGTGAAATTGTACTCATGTCAACTATTATTTGACCCGGTTGGCAACCCTCAAAAACACCTTTTTCACCTGCCAAAACTGTTCTTACATGTTCATCCTGTGGCAGCATTGTAATTACAATATCAGACTTTTCACTGACATCTTTATTTGATGCCCCTGCTTTAGCTCCGGAAATTACTGCATCGTTAACCACATCCTGATTAATATCATACACTGTAAGATTAACTCCGCCCTTTAGCAGGTTTTTTGCCATATATAAACCCATTGCCCCTAAACCTATAAAACCAATTCTTTTTTCCATTATTACTCCTCCTCGTAATTTAAAAATAATTAGAATAATTATAAATAATTAGATTAATTTAAACAGCATAATATAACTCCTTTGCAAATCAGTAAAGCCTAGCTTTAATAAGGTTTCCTCTTGGGGAAGCCTGTTTCCTTAGCCCACTCTCGTTTTTCACAATATTCGTCTAATAAATCATCTAGGGTTTCTTTAGGTATATATTTGCCTTTAGTAGGCCTCTCCGGTATGGGGTCATTTCCTTAATTAAAAACAAGATTAGGAAGAAATAATACTATTTGCGGGAAAACTGTAATCAAAAAAAGCACAACAAATAAAGGTATTAAAAATGGAAGTATAGCTCTTTGCAATCTTTCATAAGGAAGTTCCGCTACACGAGTCATTGAATAAAGAACCATCCCAACTGGAGGTGTTAATAAACCAATCATTAGATTAAGGACCATAACTACACCAAAATGCAGTGGGTC
Source organism: Clostridiaceae bacterium BRH_c20a (assembly GCA_000961765.1). Taxonomy (GTDB): domain Bacteria; phylum Bacillota; class Peptococcia; order Peptococcales; family BICA1-8; genus BICA1-8. The sequence continues at coordinate 2,278 of LADT01000073.1, forward strand.
AATACCAACACTAACTACTAAAGGTACAAGAATAGGAGTTAGTATATTTATCGCGGCAGTTGTTTCCATAAAACAACCTACTATCAATAAAAATCCGTTTAATAAGAGCAGAATTAAAAGTGGATTAGTTGTTAATGTTGTTAAATCTTCAGCTAAAATTATTGGTATCCTATATCTTATGAGAAGCCATCCGTAAAGAGAGGCCGCTGCAACAATAAACATTATTATTGCTGTATCTTCCATAGCTTTATAAAATATCTCTGGTAGATCCTTTAGCTTTACTTCCCGATAAACAACTAGACCTAAGAATAAAGAGTACAAAACTGCGACAACAGCCGCTTCAGTTGGGGTAAAAATACCCGACCAAATACCACCTATTAAAATTGTTGGTGTCATTAATGGAAGAAAAGCACCTTTTGCAGAAATAAAGAATTCTTTGATGGGAGGTCTTTGGCGGCGGGGGTAACCCCTTCTTCGAGCAAAAAAATAAACTATAACCATTAAAGATAATCCCATTAAAATACCAGGAATAAAAGCCCCAATGAACAGACCCCCAACAGAAACTCCTCCTAACACACCATAAAGGACCATAGGAATACTTGGAGGGATAATTGGCCCAATACAAGAGGATGCAGCAGTAATTGAAGCACTAAAATCTCTATCATAACCTTCCTTCAGCATAGCCTTCATTTCAATTGTGCCTAAGCCTACTGCATCAGACACAGCTGACCCGGACATGCCAGCAAAAAGCATGCTTGCGACAATATTAACATGACCAAGCCCACCTGTAACGTGACCAACTAAGGTATTTGCAAACCCGAAAATCCTATCAGTAATTCCAGCAGTATTCATTAATCTGCCCGCAAGCAAGAAAAAGGGTATTGCCAGTAGCGGAAAACTACTTACACCATATAGGACTCGTTGAGCAACCATTTCCGTCGGTATATCAAAAATTCCCCTTCCAACGGCCAGTACTGCAAGGGATGTTAATCCAGTTGCTGTTGCTACTGGTATACCAATTAAGATCAGTGCTATTAATAAGAGAAGAAATATAGCCAACAATTATCCTCACCTCGCCCTTCGCTTAATTAATAAGACACTATTTTCGATCATAGAAATTAAAAGATATAATATCATTAACGTCGAACCTGTAGTTACACCTAAATAGACATAAGCCATTTTTAACCAAGGCATAGATGCTGCATAAACAGTCCAGGTAATAATCATCATTTTGACCGAACCGATAAGAACAGGTATCATAAACATAAGTCCCGCAATATCAGCAATAATTATTGAAATAACTTGTAAACTTTCGGGTAGTTTGGAAACGATGTACTCCATCCGAACATTCAGCTTTTTTCGGGTTACTATTGCTGCACCTAAAAATGTTAACCAAACAGTTATCCACCTTGCTAATTCTTCTGTCCAAGATACAGGAATTACTAGCACATATCTAAATATCACCTGTAAAGAGATTATAACTAAAATAGCAACAAAAGCAGTAATAGCTACATATTCAACAAATTTATCCATATTTTCTTTTAATTTGGGAAAAGTAGTTTGTGCTCTATTGCTTACTTTATTCACTTCAACATCCATTATTTCACCTCCATTGATAGGTGCGGGGAGTATATACTATACTCCCCAATTTATTATATGTTGCTAGATAAATTAACCAGTAATACGTTGAACTTCTTCATAAATACCAGGTGCCCACTTATTTTTTATTCTATTTATTGCTGGCATTGCTTTTTCCTTAAACAGATTCTTATCAACCTCAATTACTGTCATTCCTTGTTCCGTAAGTTTCTTCTTATATCCCTCTTCAAGTTCAGCTGTTAATTTATCACCAAAGTCTGCAGCTTCTTTTGCGCTTTGTTCAACCACTTTTTGTTGTTCAGCAGTTAAGCTGTCCCAAAAAGGTTTTGAAATCATCCAGTTAAATATTGCATGAACATGCTCCGTTATCATTACATGGCTTTGTACTTCAGCAAATTTTGAAGATTCTATTAAATAAAGTGGGTTTTCTTGACCGCTAACTACACCTGTTTGTAATGCCCCAAAAACCTCCGGGAAGGCAATAGGTGTAGGTAACGCACCTAGCTCTTTCCAAACTTCAACCCAATCAGGAATTTCTGGAACTCTCATTTTTGATCCTTTAAGATCATCGGGAGTATTAATTGCTTTGTTCATCGTTAACATTCTCGCTCCCCGACGCTGCCAAGCTATTAATTTTATTTTATTTTCTTCCAGTTTTTCTTTTATGCGATTACCTATTTCAGTATTATAAGCTTCTTTTACTGTTTCAATAGAGGGGAAAACATAGGGTACACCCATGGGGAATAGCTCCGCGGCATATAAATTCATAGGCATTTCCCCAACCATTGTCATGGCGATTTCACCAGTCTGTAATTGCTCAATATTGTCTCGTTCTCCGCCAAGTGTTCCGCCTTCAAAAATATTCACAACAATTTCATCAGTTCTAGATTCTACTAACTCTTTAAATTTTTGCACTGCTTTTTGGTCAGGACCACCAGGAGCAGTATGCATTGCAAAGGCAAGCTCCATTTTTTTTGCTGGTTCTTTCTTAGGCTCCTCCTTTGGAGTTGGCTCTGGTTCTTTTGCAGCCTGCTGCCCACAGCCAGCAACTAATAAAATACTGAAAAACATGACAAAACACAGTAAGATAGCAATACTTTTCCTAAAATTCACTCTTTATTCCTCCCTTTTTTAAATAGACCTCAATAATCATACATTAAAGCGACTTTCTTCCTCTACTAGCACCCCCCTAACTTAATATTTTATATAGCTATTAATCCATATTTTCTGCTATAATTTCTTTTATTAATCTCACTGCCCGATCAGTATTAAATATACCGCACATACATGGCTTAAACATTTCCTCAGCAGCCTGTTCAGCAGTTTTTCTACCCTTTTTAACATCATCTATCATTTCCTGAATAAAGTTAACTGCAACCATAGCATGACCACACATAGTAGCAATTTCTAAGAGATGCTGTGGTGGCAGTAATTCTGTTTTACCCCATCTTCCCAAGGACTGATTGACAGTGTGAACTTTAAGATCTGCTTTGGAACAGCACTCCCGTACATGATCACCTAAGCCGGAAAGCACTACGGAAAGTCCCAAGTCTTCTTCTTTTAAATCCTTCATCATAGCAACTACTGCTTCTTTGTTGTTGAAAACCGCTTGGGTAACTGCTCTATCTTCAACATTTTCCAAAATTTTATCTATTCCGCCTTGGTGATATTCATTACCTAAACGGGCATCACCGATTTTTACCGGATTATGCTTTAAAGCTATCTCAAAGAAGCGGCGCAGTTTTGGTCCTGAGCCAACGTGGTTAATATCTTTACTGGGCATACAGAGAAAAACATAATCTCCATCTAGATTTTCAAGATTACCTACTCTATGCAGTGTATGTGTCATTTTTATTTCCTCCTTTAATCAAATTTATAAACAGGTTTGCCTAAGCCAAGGTTGTGTTTCCCATTAGGAGATATCCATAAGCCCATATCCTCTACTACTTTTACATGGGGGATAGTTCCATCAGGTCTAGCTTTAGAAGCAATACACAAACTGAAAACAGTCTCAATTTGAGTAGAAACATCCTGTATTATCTTTAAAACATTAGGTGCTTTTTCTTCAGCAATACCAAACTCAATGATTGCTGACAGGCACCGTTCATTTAATAATTCATCCTTAAACTTTCCGGTCTTAGTATCAGCCATCATAGTAGTAATGGGATTATCCTTCTCAAATTCAACACCCTCACTAATGACTGCTTGAGCTATCTTTTCCACATCTCCTAAACGGGTACCAATACCAGGACGACCCATTTCTATAGCAATACCAATAAATCCAGGCTTAAACCGACCAGTAACCTCATTTGTCTTCATTTCTTCTGTACCCCGACCTGAAATACCAGATTCTGGGGCTATTGTTAAAACATCACTCATTAAATGACGAACTGTCCGGGGATATACTAATTCCTGCTGGTAAAAGGATTCTGTTGGGCAGATATTCCAGCGCTTACATACTCCACACTCTAAACAAACCTCTAAGTCAATCTGTATTCCTTCAGTAGTATCTTCTTTAATGGCAGATACTGGACATCTTGATACACAAATTCCACAATCAATACAACTATCTTTGTTAATTAGCATTTTTCCAGCTCCTTTATAAAATATTTTATAGAAATTTGTTCTTTTGATTAAACAATTCTAATTGTTCTATCATTAATTTTTGAGCTAACTTAATGTGTTCTCTCATTAAATAAATAGCCAGTTTTTTATTTTTACTAGATATACATTCAAATATTTTTTCATGTCCTACTAGTGATGCATCGGGCTCCAAGGGGTGTTGCATACTTATTTTTCTATACATGGTTAAACTTTCATTCATATTATTAATTACTTCGAACAACTTATTGTTTCCACTTAGAATAATGATTTGCTTATGAAAATCGTCATTCAACTTAATTATTTTTTCAATATTACTATATCTTCTAGCAATACGTGCCAAATGAATATTTTCTTCTATTTTTTTTAGCCCTTCCTCCGAAATATTATCAATAGTCTTTCTAATTGCATACGTTTCAAGAATCAATCGCATATCAAATATTTCACTTATCTCATCAGCTGAGTTTATGCTGACTTTAACTCCCCCACCAAAAAGAGAAGTTAATAATCCCTCTAACTTCAGCTTATTTATAGCCTCCCTAATAGGAGTCCTGCTTACCCCTATCAAAGCTGAGAGTTCCTCTTCTTTTAGCCTTTCCCCTGGCAGAAATTCTCCATTAATGATTGCACTTTTTAAATATTTATAAACTTGTTCATTTAGCAGAATTCTTCCTTGTAAGTTTTTCATTATTACAACTCCACCCTGCAATAGCTCAAATTACATATTTATATTCTTGAATTTTTGTATTTTAGAGTTTTTGTATACAAAGAAAACACGCAATGTTTTTTTGAAATTTAATGTTATTCAACAATATAAATAATTCTGGGTATTCATAATATTGAAAATTCTACGTTTTTTTTTAAAAAACCTTTTAATCAACAATTAATATTCATAATAGTTTTAATTTAATAAAATACACTGTTTTTTTCTACCTATTCTGAATATGATAATTGCTAAAAAGTTTTTATTTAAGTATTTACTTTCCGAGAATGTGCTAAACTATCTTTTTATACCGAGTCATTCAATAACTATATTTTTAAATCTGCATGGATTTCTTTTAACATTTTTTTAATTGGTAACTCATATGGACATTTGGTTTCGCAAATTCCACATTCGATACATTGGTCTGCCATGATACTCATATTATTATATCTTGTTATTATTCTGTCTTTTAAGCCATAACGTTTGAAATAGGTATGAATAATAAAGAATTCAGTTATGTCTAAACCTTGAGGACAAGGTTTACAGTATTCACATCTTCTACAGAATTTCGGCCCTAATTCTTGAGCTTCTTGCTCTAATTTAATAACTTCTTCTTTGGATAAGGGTATGAAGTTTATTCCTAAATCAAGATTTGCATTAATTTGTTCTATAGTATCCATTCCTGGAATTACTGTAGAATAATCTTGCCCCAACAAATACCGTAAGGCTAAATTGGTATTACTAAATGCACCACCAGCGAGAGGCTTCATTATGATAATACCCATGTTTTTTTTGCGCGCAAGTGGAAACAATTCCTTTTCCGCTGTATCTTCAATATAGTTCCTAGGAAATTGAACAGTACTGAATTCAAAAGCATCCAACGCCTTAATTAAAGTTTTTTCAACATGCCCTGTAATACCTATATATCTGATTTTTCCTTGTTCTTTTGCTTGGACCAAGGCTTCTAAAGCACCACCAGGACCCAAAATTTTCTCCAAATCTTGTTCTGTTTTAACGTTATGAAATTGATATAAATCGATATAATCAGTCTGAAAGTTTTTTAAACTCAATTCAATTTCTTTTTCCATTGTATCCTTGTCACGCCCTAAAGCCTTAGTGGCTATAACAATCTTATGGCGAAGCCCCTTTAAAGCAGAGCCAATTTTTTCTTCACTATCTGTATAATTTCGTGCAGTATCAAAGAAATTAAGGCCTTTATCAACTGCTGCTCTTACCACAAGCTTTGCTTCTTCATGACTTATTCTTTGGACAGGTATACCGCCAAATCCAATCACAGATACATCCAAATTTGTTTTTCCCAGTTTCTTTTTTTGCATATATATACCTCCTAAAAGTATGATAATCCTATAACGAGATTATCCAGTGAATCTAGTTTTAATAAACCTTAGTCGTTAAGTGGTATTGCTCTAATATTGAACTATAATTTCTTATATCATTTTCAGTAGGAATCTCTGCTGATTGAGCTAAATACTCTCGGTCCAACTGCTTGTATTTACCTGTTCCAAATCTATGATATGGTAATAAATGTACTTCATTATGATAATTAATTTTTTTCAAGAATACTCCTATTCCAGAAATGTTTTCAAAATCACAATTCATACCCTTTATTAAGGGTATACGAACTATTACATTATTCCTTTTTTTATCTAATAACTTTTCTAGATTTTCTACTATTAATTCATTTGGCTTCCCAGTAAGCTCATTATGTATTTTAGAATTGATATGTTTTATATCATAATAAAAAAGATCTATTAATTCTGCCAATTCATTTAGAGTATCCCATTTCACAAAACCGCTTGTTTCCACTACCGTATTAATCGAACTTTTTTTACATAACCTAAGTAAAGATGAAACAAACTCATTTTGAAGTAATGGTTCTCCACCAGATAAGGTAATTCCACCCTTATCCTTGTAAAAAACTAAGTCTTTTTTTACTTCCTCCAGAATTTCCTCATCACTTAATATATTCCCCACATACTGAAGGGCTTCCGAATAACAGGTATCTATGCATGCTCCACAATCTAAACATTTATCTAAATTGATAACTCTTTGTTGATTCATTGCATTCACAGGACAAATAGAAATGCATTTTTTACAATTAATGCAGCGCTTTTCAATAAAACGCTTTTCTCGAAATAGATTCTGTGATTCGGGATTTGAACACCACACGCACCTTAATGGGCACCCTTTTAAAAATACAACAGTTCTAATCCCAGGTCCATCATGTATTGAATAACGTTGTATATTAAAAACTAATCCTTCTTTAATACCTACCAACCTCCAATTTTAAAAAATTTAAAATAATAGGTTTGGAATCCAGGTAACCAGTGACGGAAATAGGGTAACTAGCAATAAAGTCCCAAATAAAGGAATATAATAAATCAGTGTGCTTCTAAAAATTATCTCAGGAGATAAATTAGCAACCTTTCCCATCACAAATACACTCATTCCAAAAGGAGGGGTAACCAAACCAATCATTAAATTCAATACCATGACAACCCCAAAATGAATAGGGTCTATACCAATAGAGGTTAAAACTGGTAGTAGTAATGGTACGAAAATTAACAAAGCACTTATTGATTCCATAAAACAGCCCACAACTATTAACAGAAGATTAACTGCTAATAAGATTAAGACTGGGTTTTCTGTGATCGATAAAGTATAAGTAGCCAAGACATCAGCAGCCCTTTGGATGGTAATAACCCACCCTAAAAGATTGGCAGCACAAACTATTATCATGATAGTAGTTGTTGTCTTGACAGTATTATTTAGTGCCTTCATAAAATTTGCTAATGTTAATTCTTTATAAATAAAGAATCCTAAGATAAGACTATATGCTACCGCAACTAATCCCGCCTCTGTGGGACTAGTAATTCCCAATGCAATAAAACCTAGAATAAAAACTGGCATTAATAATGCTGGAGAGGCACTGATAAAAGAGCTAAAAATGCTTTTTAAGGATGCCCGTGTTTGAACCGGAAAATTTTTGCGGCCGGCAATAATATATACCAATACCATCATTGTAATACCGAGTAGCAGTCCGGGTATTACTCCGCCTAAGAATAAACGGCCAATAGATTGTTCAGCAACTACTCCATAGATTACCAAAGGTATGCTAGGTGGTATTATCGGTCCTATTGTAGCTGATGCAACCGTAACAGCGGCAGCATCTTCCTTGTGCCATCCTGCATCTACCATAGCCTTTACTTCAACAAGTCCTAAACCTGCAGCATCTGCTAGAGCTGAGCCAGACATCCCTGAAAAGATTATACTTGCCAAAATATTTACGTGTCCCAACCCACCTTTAATATGGCCAACCAGCTTTGAACAAAAATCAAAAATCCTTGTAGTAATACCAGAATTATTCATTAGTTCTCCCGCAAGAATAAAAAAGGGAACTGCTAACAAAACGAATGAATCAGCACCAGCAACAAAGCGCTGAGGTATCATTTTTAACGGTAAATCAAGAATATAAATATAATATACAGCTAACGAAGAAAGAATGTAAAAAACAGGTACTCCAATTATTAGCAAGAAAACAAATAGAAGCAATAAACCTAGAAGCATTATTTATACCCCTTTCCAATCTTTAAGTGCTATGATCATTTTTCTAATTAAATAGATGATTATCAAGAACATTGAAATTGGAACGATGACATATTTGAATTTAATATCAATGTGTAGTGCCGGGCTATAACCTTTTACCTGAATTAACCATATATAGCCTTGAGTAATTGTTACTAAAGCAAAAGCTAGACCAAGGAGACCAATTACGATATTAACTAATACTCTCCCTTTTCTTGGCAAAATATTATCTAAAGCTTCTAGTCTTATATGCGTATTCTCCCGTACAGCAGTTGCAGCTCCAATAAATATCATCCATATAAAAAATAAGCGAGATATTTCTTCTGCCCAGCTAAAAGGTTTGACAAATACATACCTCGCCACTACTTGTGCACCAGTAATAAGCAAAATTAGTACAAATAATACTATAGGCAAGATTTCCTCAATTCTATAATAAAAATTTAATATCTTCCGAAAATTTGGCATATTTGCACTCCCTTTAATGTTCCAAGCTGCCCATAAAAGGCAGCCTGTACTAAATAAACTAGCAAAAAAGCTTTATTTCCATGCAGCTATTCTTTCGTAATAATCTACCCATCTATCTTTAAATAGAGGAACCATATTTTTCATAGCATTTTCTTGGAATACAGCCTTTTCTTCAGGAGTAAGCTCAACAATAGTCATTCCATTTTTCTCTAATTCTGCTCCCCATTGGGATTCCATCGTTTTTACTCGCTCTGCAGCCCATTTAACTGTTGAATCTCCTGCTTCAGCCACTATTTTCTGTAGATCTTCAGGAAGAGCGTCCCACGACTGCTTACTTAAGATTATCTGTCCACTAGTTACTACGTGACCAGTCTTAATTGCATATTTTTGAACTTCATAAAATTTAGTAGCAAGAATAGTGTTTAAAGGGTTCTCTTGACCGTCAACAATTTTCTGTTGTAGGGATGTATAAAGTTCAGGAAATGGAACTGGTATAGGAGTAGCACCTAATGACTTAACATTTTCTATTGCTTGCTCAAAATCCATTGCACGCACTTTTAATTTAGCTGCATCTTTAGGACTATGCACTTCTGTATCCCTGGTTGTGAGGTGACGAACACCATAGGTAGGCATCGCTACAATTTTCATATTTGTTTTCTCTTCAACCTTACTCTTTAATTCTTTGCCAAGCGCACTAGTTACTACACTCACTTGGTGATCAATATCTCTAATTACAAAAGCTGCATCAAGTACGGAAAGCTCCGAAACTAGTGGTCCTACCCCCATTGCTGTAGCATAAGTCAATTCAAGAGCACCGGCATTTACCTGTTCAATAGCTTCTCCTTCATTACCTAACTGACCATTTGCAAAAATATCAATTATTAATCTACCATTGGATTTCTCTTTAACCATTTTTGCAAACTCTACGGATGTTTCATGAATCAATGTTGTTTCAGTATTAACATGAGAGAGCCGCCACTTATAAACCTTTTCTTCGACCTTGGGTTCTTCTTTTTGAGCTTCTTGTTTAGGCTGGCTGCTGTCTGGCTTTGAGCTACATCCGGCAAAAAGAGATACAACCATTATAAAGACTAATAAAACTAATAAAAACTTTCTACTCATCAAAACACCTCCAAATTAATTTTATGCTAACCCTTAGTAGGGATATAGCCATATAGGAAACACTCTTTATACTTTTCTAAAAATTATGCACAGTCCTTAGCAAAATATCCTCTTGCAGAGCAGAATCTAACTCTACAAAAAATGCACTGTAGCCAGATACTCTTACTAAAAGGTCCTGGTATTTTCCCGGGTTTTTAATAGCAGCTGTTAGCGTATCACTAGTTACTACGTTAAGTTGAATATGCATATTCTTCAACTCAATAACAGAGTATAAAAACGTCAAAAACTTATTTATATCTTCATCACTTTTTAGAATACTGGGATGAATTCTGGGGTTTAAATTTGTACCATTTGCGGCTAATAAATGTTGAAGCTTACTTGCTGACTTTACTACAGATGTTAAACCCTTCCTATCACAGCCATGTACTGGTGAAATTCCATCTGCTAGGCCCTCTCCTTTTCTTTTTCCATTTGGCAGAGCCCCTACTGCCCTTCCTAAGGGAACATGACCTGCTACGGAATAGAGTCCTGGCCTAAAAGATCCACCACGTAGGTTTTGGTATGATTTTAATTCGGAACAATAGTGATCTGCTATTTCTTTTGCTAAGAGGTCTACATAATCATCATCATTACCGTACTTAGGAACTCGATTTAAGACTAGCTGTCTAAAACTTTCATCAGGAAAATTATTTTTCAAGGTCTGTTTTAGTTCTTCAAAAGAAACCAATCCTTCTTTAAAGACAACTTTTTTAATAACTGCTAAAGAGTCGGCAACATTTGCTAAACCAACACCTTGAGGACCAGTAAAATTATATTTTGCACCGCCATTGACTACATCTTGCCCTTTATCAATACACCCATCAATCAAGCAAGAGAGATATGGCTGTGGGATAACCTCGGCCTGGATAAAATCCCAGGAATTTAGAATTGTAACAAGATGTTTAATAAAATAACTTATTTGGTTTTTTACAACGTTCAGAAATTCATCAAAAGAACAATTTTCAGAAGAAACTCCAAAATTATCATTTATCTGCTTCTCACTTAAAACACAAGTGCCATTAAATAAAGCCAATTCAAAACATTTTGCTAAGTTTAACATAGCAGCATTTGTCCAGGCAAAGCAGTTATTACTTGGGGTAGGCTCAACACACCCAACTATTGCATAATTTTTTGCATCTTCTAAACTAACTCCATACTCTAGCATTGAAGCTATTATTATTTCATCATTAAAGATTGCTGGTTTTCCCCCACCCAATTTAATAAGATTAACACTCTCTTTAAGGAATTTTTTGGGTGTATTATTGTGAACACGAATGGAAAGTGCAGGTTGAGGATACCTGATATGTTCTTCAGCCTTTAACATAAGGTAAGAAAGGTCATTAGTAGAATCCTGATCTGTTTTGGATAATCCTCCTAAAACTATATTTTGAGACATTGTAAACGCAGCAGTATATTGCGCTCCTGGTGGAACATCAGGCAACTGTTTAATTTCATTGAACTTTATCCATAGGCAATCTAGTAATTCTTGAGCATCATCTTTTGTAATTTTACCTTTTTGGATATCTTGTTGATAAAATGGATAGAGGTATTGATCCATTCTCCCAGGTGAAATAGCCAAACCATCACCTTCAAGTTCTAAAACCAAATGAATAAACCAAAAAGATTGTAACGCCTCGTGGAAACTTCTAGCCGGTAGCGCCGGTACTCTTTCACAAATTTCAGAAATTTTTTTCAGTTCCTCTACTCTATCCACATCATTTTCATGTTTCGCCAACTCAGCTACTTTTAATGCAAACCGTTTTGCGAAGTTAATTACAGCATCACATGAAATAATTATCGATCTATAGAACTGAATTTTTGCTATCGATTCGGGAGCAGTAGTATCTAGACTGAATAATATATTTTGGGCCTGCTCCTTTATTCCTAAAAATCCAATATTGAGAACTTTCTCATAATTAGGGACTACATGTCCCAAAGTATTTTTTATTGATAAATTAGGAGATATTACTGGATATTCCATTTTTAAAATATCCTTTGTGTTATCAGATAACAATTCTAACCCTTTATCTAAAGGTGTTTTTCCTTTCCAATAAGGTAAAATCTTTTTTAGTGTTTCTTTAATCTCTTTTTCCATCTGAATACGATGATTCTTTCTAGTAGATAGTAAATCTAATTGACTAGATAACCAGGTTGCCTGTGTTTCGGGAAAAACTGGAATACCTCCCGGTCTGCTTGCTTGATTACCTACAATCAACTCACCATTCTTTATATATACCGTCATTTCATTTAAAATATTGTATAATGTTTTTGCTCTCTTTATCATCATAGAATCTTTTTCAAAAGCTTGATAGGCTTCGGTTGTAATTTTTGCTCTCTCACTACATAAATTAGGAGTCGAATTTGCTAAATTCTCTTTAAGTAGTTTTATTCTAAAATGATTTTTCATAGTCAACCCCCCTAAGTTTAAATTTCTAATAAATCAGTTAGTTTGTATTATTTAGAATATTATGCATATATAAAATATTCTTAATTTAATGAGCAGTAATATTTTTACAGAGATGTTTGTATTTATCCATTAAATTAGCTTAGAGTGGGTGGCGTTACAACCCAAATACAAACACAATTTTCTTTTTCCCTATTCCTATAAGAATGGGGTTGACTAGCATCAAAATAAACACTATCGCCTTCTTCTAAGTCATATGTTTTCTCACCTAAGCTAATCTCTAACTTTCCAGCTAAAACAAAAGCAAATTCTTCACCCTCGTGGCCATCAACCCTCCCCGAAGTAGCATTTGGTCCTATTGTTTTAAGAATTGGCTCCATTTTCCGGTCTCTTATTGGTGATAGAAGTTCATAAACCACTTTAGAATTGTCGAGAAAAAGTTTGCTTCTTTCCGATTTTTTAATTATGATATTTTCTTCTATGGAAACCTTTTCAAAAAAGTCATTAATCTTAACTTTAAAAGCTTCAGCAATTTTCTTTAATGAAGCTATCGACGGATCTGTTTTGCTGCGTTCAATCTGGCTTAAAAAGCCTATTGAAAGACCCGACATTTCGGATACATTTTTTAATGTTAAACCTTTACTTTCCCTAATACCTTTTATGGTTATTCCTAATTGCTCCAACATATACTTTCTCCTTTTGTAAACGTTTACTATGATGTATAACTTAACAATTTAAAGAAATATTTATCTGAAATTATTTAATTATTACTAACTCAACTTTCGCACCTAAATAAATTGAACAAATTCAATTCCTATTAGTGCTTATGTCCATTTAAGTATGGCAGTTGATTTTTAAAAATAAATATGAAAAACACCTCAACGTTTGGTATAGTTGATTTGTCAAAGATCCACAAATACCATACAGAAGAGGTGTCCCCTATATGATATTTTAGAAAGCAAGAAGTCTGCTAATTTTCCAGCAAAAGATGCTGTCTATCGTTTTTTAAACCAACCGACCTTTGCATGGAGAAAGTTTTTACTATTATTTAGCTCATATACTGTTGGCAAAGTCACTAAACTTACAAATCATAAGCGCCCCAAAGTATTGATTTTAGATGATTCTTCTTATGAGAGAAACCGTAGCAAGTCCGTAGAGTTATTAGCCCGTTGCTTTGATCATACCTCCCAAAAGACGCGGTTTTATAAGGGATTTCGCATGCTTACTCTTGGTTGGTCTGATGGTGCCACCTTTATGCCAGTGGATTTTTCTTTACTAAGCTCCACTAAAAGCCAGATTAATGGAATATCTCCTAAAATTGATAAGCGCAGTTCAGGCTATCAGCGTAGAGTAGAAGCATTACAAACAGCACCAGAACAAATTCCTAACATGATCAAAAGAGCTATGGATGTCGGGATAGATGCCTCTTATGTGTTGATGGATAGCTGGTTTACCTATCAGCCTCTTATTAAGGCAATCAAAGAAGACGGTCTTGATGTAATAGGTATGGTCAAGAATTTGAAACAACGCTATCTTGCTGACGGTGAACGGGTGAGTTTAAATCAACTTTACCACCTAGCTAAGCCAACAACAGGAAAAAGGGACATTCTCCGCTCTATTTATACAAAACAAGCTAACGGTATTAGGGTTAAAATTGTTTTTGTCCGAAACCGTAATAAAAAAAGTGACTGGTTAGCAATATTGAGTACAGACCTAACACTGAGTGACCAGGAAATTATCCGTATTTACGGGATGCGCTGGGATATAATGCTGATATCGGCATAATATCCCTTATGCCGATATTTTTTTAATGCCGACTTTTTGCTACAAATCTTATATTTACTAATTTTTTTAATGAAAACATCGGCATTATTCTTTATCATGTAGTTGTAAAACATCATGATAAGGAGGATATTCAATTGGAAGAATCAGCAAAGATTGATCATGTTATCGAAACACTACTTTCTGAAATAAGAAAGCATGGGATCTTAGAAGTGAGTATGGAACAGTACCAAGTTGTGTGTAACGGAATTTTAAAGTTTGCCACCAGGAAAGCAGTTGAGGTTTATTCAGATGCGTTGATGAATGAATTTACCAGAACGGCAGAAAGGCGTTGCGACGAAGGTGATATTTGCCCCGAATACCTGAGGTTTCAAAAAAGGGTAGTCAGGATGTTAAAGTCACTGATATCTACTGGATATGTGGATTTCTCGGCAGATAACAGCAGAAAAAAATATAAGATTTCTGATGAAACTGCACATTTAGTGGTGGACATTCTTAACGAAAATAAGCTTGTAGGTGAAGCAAAGGTTGAAATGAATATCGTAATGAGGCATTTCTTCTTTTATGCTCAATACCATAAGATCTCTAT
>LADT01000068.1 GCA_000961765.1 Clostridiaceae bacterium BRH_c20a
TTAATCCAAAAAGAATTAAAAGATTCAAAGACAAAATTCGCAGAAAGACTGTAAGAGGTACAGGTAGGAAAATAGAAGATATCATCAAAGACCTCAATCCAGTACTGCGAGGATGGATTAACTACTACCGAGTAGCTAACATTAAATCCTTTTTAAGAGACTTAATGGGATGGATAAGAAGACGGCTGAGAATGATTAAAATAAGACAATGGAAATCCTATAAGGCTATGCACAAAGAAATGAGAAAACAAGGCATCAAAGGCAATGGGGAGAAAATGGCGATTACAAAGTGGAAAAACTCCAATGTCCATATTGTACATATGCTACTCCCAAATAAACTATTTGAGAGTCTAGGTCTTATAGACATGCAGAAATATCAAGTTGGATTGTTGTCAAATTATTATTAATTTGGTGAGAGATTTCAGGAGCCGGATACGGCAAACGTAAGTCCGGTTCTGTGAGAGCAAAGAAAACAGGATTAATTATCCTGTTTTCTAGCTACTCGATGTAGGGGGCAGTTCCTATGCCGCCCCGGGAAATATCGGTACAGTCGGGCGGGCATGGAAACCCGCCCCTACAAATTTTTTTTTGCATACCTTACATAAGTAATTTAAAATAAAATAAAGGAACAGCCTCTTATTTTAGCGAAGTATTTAATTTCAAACTAAATATAGGAGGTTCTAATGATGACTGAGCATCAGTTTGATATAGCCAAAAATGCCAAAGTCCTTGATGAATTAAAAGCTGATTTAATTGGAACAATGGGGGCTCTATACAAAAACATAATTAAGGGTTCCCAGGAAGCTATTGTCGGCTCCTTAGCCTCCTTGATAATTACCATATACATAATGGGACGACGCTTAGGTATAAAATTCTACCAAATTGATGAAGCTGTACGTATTCAGCTGCGCAACTCAATAGGTAGTGATCATGAAGTGGAAAAATGGTTTAATGATATTACATCCCTTAAACAATATTGGGATGATATGAAATAATGAGGTGACAGCAGTTGCATAATACAGTTTCTACTAAGGCTTTAGCCGAAGGTGCTTTGTTGGCAATTATTACAGCAATTATAGCTCTAGCGGGAGCATATATCCCTTTAGCGAGTTTTGTGACTTTTTTAGTAGTGGCCATACCTATAATTATTGTTATTGTTAGGAATAATTTGTCTACCGGAATTATAGCATCTATTGTAGCAGCTTTTTTGGTAGGTGTTTTGGCAGGACCTCTTGTAGCCTTATTTTTCTATCTTCAGTTTATGTTAATGGCAATAGCATATGGTCATTTGTTTAAATACAAATACAATTCAGGCCGTATCCTAGCAGTTGGTACTTTTGTGGCAGCTTTTTCTACAGTTTTAATTATTGCTATAACCATGCTTGTGGGGCAAGTTGGCTTAGAGCAGCAAAAGCAGGCTTTATTTGAAACTGTAGATAGAACCATAAATATATATGAAGATTACGGAATGATGAAACAGTTTGAAGATAAAGGGATTGACCGAGAAGAATTACGGACTATGCTTGCTGATATGGTACAGTTATTTATCCGCGTTTTACCGGCTCTATTAATAATGGGTAGTGTGTTTACCGCTATAACTCATTTTATTGTAGCTAGAATAGCCTTAAAACGTTTGGGGCATGAGATTCCCAAATTTCCCCTCTTTAGTGAGTGGCATTTGCCTTGGTATGCTATTTGGGGATTAATAGTAGGCTTGGCAAGCTATCTATTAGGAGATATTTATAATCAAGATATTTGGAGAATATTAGGGCAAAATATAATGATAACCTATGGCCTAATATTATTTGTCTTAGGTCTTGCAGTAATTGCTTATTATATAAGAAAGCATCAGATCTCTAGGATAGTCCGCTTAATAATAATCTTGATGGCAGTTATTATGCTAAACGGCTTTATTATATCTACAATTTTCATCGGCATGTTTGACCTAGTAGTAGACCACCGCAAATTAAACACAAGACAAGAAGAAACTTAAAGGGGAAGCCAGGATGAGCAGTTTAAAGGTTTTGTTAAGTCTGATTATTCCTTTTTCCTTATTAGTAGCTCTCCAGTTTAATAATGTTTTGAGCTGGGAAGGAGTTCTTATTTGGGGTCTCATTATAACTGCGGGCATTTACAGCTATTATTTATATCGAACTGAAAAGGGGAAACAAAGTAAAGAAAATCTAGAAAAGAGTATTTTAGAAAAAATGCCGGTAGGAATAGTAGCCATCGACTTGAATAGTGATATTTCTTGGTATAATAATAAATTTAAAGAGATAATAGGCAGAAAAGGTTTTTTTGCAGGTAGGTTGAATCAATACTTACCAAATTTACAATTTAAAAAGAACTCCCGTTTTCAGGAAATAGTGACACAGCAAATTGCTCTAAAAGACAAGCTTTATCAGGTAAATGTATTACCCCTTAACGATACTTTGAGGTTGATATTATTGATGGATATTACAGAACATACTATTTATATTCAGAAAAACCAGGTAACTAAACCTGTTATTGGCATTATTCAAATAGATAATTATTCTGAAGTATTAGAAGGGCTTGAAGAAGAAACGAAGCCTCTTCTATATGCAGAAATAGACAAATTAATAAGTGACTGGGCAATGGAAAATGATGCATATATAAGGAAATTTGCAGATAATAAATATCTTTTGTTCTTAACTGAGGAATCCTTAAAACAAGGTGAAGAAAACAAGTTTGAGGTTCTCGATAAAATGCGAACTCTGGATTTTGGGAAAATACCAGTTACCATTAGCATGGGGTTTGGAATACAAGATGAAAGCTTAATTGAGTTAGGTCGACTGGCCCATCTCTCCTTGGAATTGGCTTTGGGTAGGGGGGGTGACCAGGTGGTGGTAAAAAGTCCGGAAAAAGTTTGGTTTTACGGTGGTAAGACTCAAGCTTTAGAGAAAAGAACTAAGGTGAAGGCAAGAGTCATTGCCCATTCTCTACGAGATATGATTTTGGATGCAACCAGTGTTATTATTATGGGGCATGAGTATTCTGATTTTGACAGTTTGGGCTCTTCCTTGGGGTTAGCCTCAGCTATCAGGAAATTAGGGAAGATACCCTATATAATGATTGATCAGCGTAATGAACCCTTCGATAAACTTATTGCGGTTTGTGGTAAGGATAAATTTGCAGGTACTTTCATCCGTCCAACTGATATCAGGCGGATAGAAACTGATGGCTCCCTTTTGATTGTGGTTGATACCCACAAGCCTAGTATGGTTATAGAACCAAGTCTTTTGAAAATAGTACAGAGAATTGCTGTCATTGACCATCACCGTCGCTCGGAAGAGTTTATAAATAATGCCAATCTTGTCTATATAGAGACATATGCATCTTCAGCATCAGAATTAGTTACTGAATTGATCCAGTACTTCGGTGACCAGTTGGAGATAGACAGCTGGGCAGCTACAGCCTTGTTAGCCGGTATTACTGTGGACACTAAGTACTTTGTTTTTCAAACGGGCGTCAGAACCTTTGAAGCTGCATCGTATTTAAGGAGAATTGGTGCTGACCCAGTACTTGTGCAAAAACTACTAAGGGATGATTTTGACAAAGTAACCAAAAAGGCTATTATAGTTGAAAATTCCCAAGTTATTAAAGGACATATTGCTCTTGGCTATTACCCTGGCCCAGTTGATGATGCCCAAGTTTTAGCAGCCCAAGGGGCAGACGCACTGCTAAATATTAATGGAATTACTGCATCTTTTGTATTATGCCCTCTACTAGATGGTGGGATAACTATTAGTGCCCGCTCTACCGGAGAAACAAATGTGCACGCATTAATGGAAAAGCTAGGCGGAGGAGGACATTTAACTGTTGCTGCTGCACAGTTAAAAGAGAACAATATTAATACTGCTTTGGAAACATTGTTGAAATTAATAGATGAAAATTATTATGGGAGGTAATAAAAGTGAAGGTTATTTTACAAGAGGATATAAAAACACTGGGTAAAAAAGGTCAGATAATTGAGGTAAAGGAAGGCTATGCTCGTAATTACCTGCTGCCTAAAAAACTGGCAGTGGAAGCTACTCAAGGAAATGTAAAGGAACTAGATCGTCAGAAGAAGAATGAAGAGCAGAAGGCTGAAAAAGAACAGCAGGCAGCAGAAAAACTGGCGACTCAAATTAATGCTGTCACAGTAACGCTTAAAGTTAAAAGTGGCGAAAATGGTAAGCTTTTTGGTGCGGTTACCAGTAAGGATATTGCTGAAAACCTAGTTAAACACCATAAAATTAATATTGATAAGCGTAAAATTGAATTAAGCGAAAATATAAAGTCGGTAGGGGAGTATGATATCAAGATAAAACTTCACCCCCAAGTAACTGCTGAGCTAAAGGTAAAAGTTCTGGCAGAATAATACTTCTGGGTCAGTTTTTAGGGTCAGTGAGCGCGTCTTAAAGTGAGCGCGTGGGCGAGTCAAAAATTATTAATTTTTGCAATAGAGCAAGTTGGCAGAAACATCTAAATATTATCTAAACGCTGATAGTTTTAAATGTTTTCTCGCCCACGCGCTCACTCGCCCACGTGTTTACCGTTACGAAATATCGTCCCAAAGGAGAAAGAGCAATGGAAATTTCGGCTTTTGATCGTATACCTCCACAAAGCCAGGAGGCAGAACAGGCGGTCTTGGCAGCTATGATGCTTGATAGAGATGCCATCTATGAAGCGGTGCAGATTATTAAAGATAAGGATTTTTATCGGGAATCCCATGGTATTCTTTTTCAAACTATTGTGGAGTTGGTTGACAAGGGTAACCCGGTAGATTTAATTACTATAACCGAAAAATTAAGAAAAGGTGGAAATTTAGAGAAAGTCGGTGGTGTAGGTTATATTGCTGAGGTAGCAAATTCTATTGGTACTGCCGTTAGTGTAGGGCATTATGCTCAGATGGTTAAAGAAAAGTCCTTAATGAGGAATTTAATAACAATTTCCAGTAATATTGTTAATCGCGGTTATGAAGCAGGTGAAGAGCCAGAGCTGCTTTTAGATGATGCTGAACGGATGATTTTAGAGATTTCTCAGGGTCGAATTCGTGGTGGCTTAATCCCTATTAGTGAAGTCATAGAAAGTACTATTGAAAAGCTAGAATATTTGCATAAGAAAAAAAGTGAAATTACTGGTCTTACTTCCGGCTTTAGGGACTTAGACGGTTTTACTTCCGGTTGGCAGAGATCCGACCTTATTATTGTTGCTGCTCGACCTGCTATGGGTAAAACTGCATTTTGTCTTAATATTGCCCAAAATGCAGCTGTAAAAAGTGATATACCCGTTGCGGTATTTAGTCTAGAAATGTCCCGTGAACAGCTAGTACAGAGAATGATTTCCTCAACAGCTGAGATTGATCAGCAAAAGCTGAGAACAGGCAGACTTTATGATAAAGAGTGGATTGCCCTAACAGATGCTATTGGACCTTTAGCAGAGGCGAATATCTATATAGATGATACTCCAGCTATCTCACCTCGTGAGATTAGAGCAAAAACTAGAAGGCTAAAGGCGGAAAAAGGTCTAGGTCTTATTGTTATTGACTATTTGCAGCTAATGTCCGGTGGAAAACGTATTGAAAGCAGACAGCAGGAAATATCGGAAATTTCCAGATCCTTAAAGGCATTAGCTCGAGAGCTCGATGTTCCCGTTATTGCCCTATCTCAGCTTAGCAGGGCAGTTGAACAAAGCCAAGATAAGCGTCCTAGCCTAAGTCATCTGCGGGAATCTGGGGCCTTAGAGCAGGATGCTGATATAGTTATGTTTATTTATCGTGATGAATACTATAATCCTGAATCAGAGAAATTAGGTATTGCTGAAATAATTATTGCTAAACACAGAAACGGGCCAGTGGGAAGTGTGGAACTAACCTTTAGAAAAGAATTCACTAAATTTGGAGATGCCGCCAAGAGGGAAGAGGGCTATTAAGATAAAGCAAGTAATAGTACAGAGACAGAAGCCTTTATAACAAAATTACTTAATTATATTGGGACATTTTCCTGGTTTTTTCAGGAGGATGTCCTCCTTTTATTAGTGACATTCCTCCTTATGAATATGTGAGTATATACACTTATGAAGAAAAGGATAATAGAGGATAATAATAACACATAGAATATTCGATATATTTTTAGATGAGATTGCTATTATTTTCACGCTACAACGAATATTCTTAATATTCATACTTGAGGAGGAGATAAGAATGAATTCCTATGTCAATGAAGTAAAGGATCAACTGAAAGATTGGAAACTTGCCACCTTAGTACTCGTCTTTACTATAGCAAGAGTGGTTTATGGATGGGCATGGATGAAATCCGGGATAGGCAAACTAGCGTGGTTGAGTGATGGAAAGCTTAACTCTGTCGGAAAGATTCAAACTATGATTACTAACATTGCAGGTCCTGAGGTTTCTCGATTTGATCCCCTTATGATTAACAAAATATTTGCTGCTATTTCCGAGAATATCTTTCTGGGTATGCCAGGACTTACTGATGCTTTAGTCGTTGTTTTTGAGATTGGAGTAGGATTGGCAATGATTTTGGGATTTAAGGTATTTTGGGCTGCTTTAGTCGCTTTATTCATGAATACACAGTTCATAGCAGGTGGCTCATTCAACAACTTCGGCTATATATGGACCAACATTGCGGTTATGAATTTCGTAAAACAAACTGAACTTTTAGGATTATCAGGATACTTACAATTCAATGGAATTAATATATTTAACTCTATGCAACCTAAAGTTAACCAAGATATGGCTATCCAAACATCTAAGTAAGCTAAAAATTCATATTTAAACGGTTTTTTGGAGGATAGTAGTTTTTTACTATCCTCTTTTTATTTTTTAGAAGATTATCCTGCTTCCTGTCTCATGCATCCTGCCTCATGGGCTGAGGAATATCCCCTTCCCTCTTAAACCCGAATATTAACCAAAAAAATGTATAAATAATTCGTGTTTTACTTGACCTCCATTAAGGTTACTGGTAAAATAGCATTGGTTTGATATAAATAGCATCCCAAGTAATTGGAGGCGTGGTTAAGAATAAACTCAAGTAGATTATTGTAAGCTATCTATTTGGGTATTTTTGTGTGTTGTTAATAGAAACATAGGGAGGAAGACCATTATGCACAATAAATATGATGTTTTAATTATCGGTGCTGGACCTGCGGGAATATTCACAGCATTAGAGCTTAATAAAACAAATAATAATTTAAAAATTTTGATTGTTGATAAAGGAAGAACTATTGAAAAAAGAAAGTGCCCAGAAAGAACACAAGGATATTGCAGTAAATGTGCGGTCTGTGGAATTACTTCCGGATGGAGTGGTGCCGGAGCTTTTTCCGACGGTAAGCTGTCATTATCACCGGAAGTAGGTGGCAGATTAACTGAGTATATGTCAGAGGGAGAAGCCCAAGAATTAATTGATTATGCCGACAAATATTACTTGGGTTTTGGAGCCCGTGATGTCGTTTTTGGCTTAAATAATCAGCGTGTTGAGGATATTGCTTATGAAGCTTCTAAGCACGCCATTCAGCTTATTGCCTGTCCTGTTAGACATCTGGGTACGGAGCATGCGTATAAAGTGTTAAAGGAAATGCACGATTTCCTCATCAACCAGCCTAACATTGATTTTTGGGAGTTAACAAAAGCGGAAGATTTAATAATTGAAGGCAATAAAATTACCGGGGCAACTTTAGTTTCGAAGGGCGAGAGAATAGAGCTTAAGGCCCAATATGTTGTGGCGGCACCAGGACGAGGCGGGGCTGAATGGTTAAAAGAACAAACGGATAAATTAGGTATAATTACAGAAAATAATGAAGTAGATATCGGAGTAAGGGTGGAAGTACCCAATTCAGTAATGGATCATCTTACAAAAGATTTATATGAGGCTAAACTAGTATATTATTCCGATAGCTTTGATAATAAGGTCAGATCTTTTTGCATGAATCCTGGCGGTGTGGTATCCGGTGAACATTATGATGGAGATGTGGCAGTGGTAAATGGTCATAGCTATGCTGATCCTAGCTTAAAAACTAAGAATACTAACTTTGCCCTATTGGTCTCCACCCGTTTTACAGAGCCTTTTAACCAACCTATTGAATATGGGAAATATGTAGCCAGGCTGGCTAATATGCTTACTGGTGGCGGCATAATGGTCCAACGGTTGGGAGATTTATTAAAGGGTAGAAGAACTGATTATGACCGTTTAAAAAAATCTACTACAGTACCAACTATGCAGGGCGCAGTGCCTGGTGATTTGAGTTATGTGTTGCCAGAAAGATACCTGACATCAATAACAGAAACCTTGAAAGCCTTTGAT
The DNA here is from genome assembly GCA_000961765.1 of Clostridiaceae bacterium BRH_c20a. Lineage (GTDB taxonomy): Bacteria > Bacillota > Peptococcia > Peptococcales > BICA1-8 > BICA1-8. Next base: position 8,322 of record LADT01000068.1, read on the forward strand.
AAAATTGCTCCTGGTCTTTATAGTAGAAATACCCTACTATATGGTGTTGAAGTAAAGTTCTATTCATCAAAGGTTAAGGTTAATAATGATTTTAGAACGCAAATTGATAATCTCTATGCAATTGGTGATGGTGCAGGAATAACCCGTGGTCTTATGCAGGCATCAGTTACAGGAATAGTAGTTGCTAGGGATATACTAGGAAAACAAGGTTAAGGTTTCGCTGCACTTCGTTTCGCTAGGTTGAGGTTGAGAAAAGATATGGAAAGTAAGATTTCACTTTATTAGATTAAGATTCCGCTTCGCTAGATTAACCAATATGGAGATCTATGTCACCGCGAGCCGCAGCGTGGCGATCAATGTTTTTTCTCAATATTACAGTAGCTGCAGAAGGAGCAGTATTAACAATAGACTATAGTCGATAGTCCATAGACTTATGAATAATATGCTAGCCACTAGTAACTAGTAACTAGCCACTTATGTTAGGAGTGATTGATATGCCGGCAGTAGTATTAATTGGTGCTCAATGGGGCGATGAAGGCAAGGGGAAAATAACTGATTATTTGGCACAGAGGGCAGACGTGGTTGTTAGATATCAGGGTGGAAATAATGCAGGTCATACTGTAGTAGTAGGGGATCAGGAATTCAAGCTTCATTTGATCCCTTCTGGAATACTTTATCCAGGTACAACCTGTGTAATCGGTAATGGTGTTGTTGTAGACCCAAAAGTATTAGTCAAGGAGCTAGAGTACTTAAAGGCTAGAAATATTGACACTAATAATTTTCGGATAAGTGACCGAGCCCATCTAATCATGCCCTATCATGTCCGCTTGGACGAACTAGAGGAAGAACGCAAAGGCGCCAATAAAATTGGAACAACCCGGAAGGGTATTGGTCCAGCCTATATGGATAAATCTGCTCGGGTGGGAATTAGAATAGTTGACCTATTGGACAAGGAAGAGTTTGCAGAAAAACTTAAAAACAATTTGCAAAGTAAAAATAACCTGCTGGAGCGGGTTTATGAAGTCAAAGGCTTTGATTTTGAAGAAATCTATAATGAGTATTTGGGTTATGCAGAAAAGATAAAACATCTGGTAGCCGATACTTCAGTAATAATTCATGATGCATTAGATGCAGGAAGAAATGTCCTCTTTGAAGGTGCCCAAGGAACGCTGCTAGATCTAGACCATGGAACTTATCCCTATGTAACATCCTCTCATCCTGTTGCAGGGGCTGCTTGTATCGGAGCAGGGGTAGGACCTACTGATATCAGTAAGGCCATTGGAGTAGTTAAGGCATATACTACCCGTGTAGGTGAAGGACCTTTCCCTACTGAGTTAACAGGTGAAATGGGTGAACTAATTCGTACAGTAGGTCATGAATTTGGTACAACTACCGGAAGACCTCGGCGTTGTGGTTGGTTGGACTGTGTTATCCTAAGATATGCAGCCCGGGTAAGCGGTCTAGACAGCATAGCCATTACAAAGCTAGATGTTTTAGATCAGATTGAAAAGATTAAAATTTGTGTTGGCTATAAATATAATGGCAGCGAGCTAAAGGATTTTCCTTCTAGCTTGAAGGTTTTAGCCCAGTGCCAACCAATTTACGTAGAAGTAGATGGCTGGATGGAGGATACTTCCAATGCTAGAAGCTATGAGGATCTTCCTGTAAATGCCCAAAAATACATTGAAGAGGTAACTGAATTAATTGGAGTAAAATCGGCAATTATTGCTGTAGGACCTAAGCGGGAGCAAACTATAGTCATTGATACAATATTTGAAGACCGCTAAATTATATTTAATTTTAAAAAGTGTTACCCTATTCTTGTTTAGGGCGCACTTTTTTATTGACAAGAACGTATTTAATGTAGAATGTAGTTTTACATTAATTAAGTTGACTTAAAGATTAATACTATTTAAAATTAGGATATAATTAAACCATGAAGGTTTGCACATTTATGACCATGAAGGTTTGGTATTTACCAATGCCTTTTTGGTCTTTATTTCTTTAATAAAGGTGGGCTATATGTGGAGGATAAACTTAATAAACTAAAGAAATGGTTTGCAAATAAAGAAGGTGTTTTGGTAGCATTTTCTGGTGGTGTTGATAGTGCACTGCTTTTAAAAGTTGCCCAAGACGTACTAGGGAATAAGGTCTTGGCCGTAACAGCTAATTCGCCTTTAAATACTCCTGAGGAAAAAGAGGGAGCGGTTAGCGTAGCCCGAGAGATAGGTGCAGAGCACTTGGTAGTAGAATTGAATGACTTAGAAAACCCCCAAGTAAGTTCTAATCCACCAGATCGTTGCTACTATTGTAAAAAGGCTCGCTTTGAGGCTATGCTTAAGCTTGCTGAGGAAAAGGGTTTAGAAGTAGTTGTAGATGGTTCAAATATTGATGACCTAAATGATTACCGTCCTGGATTAAAGGCGGTTAAGGAGTTGGGAATAGCAAGTCCCTTAGAGGAGGTAGGCTTTAATAAAGAGGAAATTAGAGGTGTTGCCAAGGAACTCGGACTTTCCGTTTGGGATAAGCCCTCAGAGCCTTGTTTAGCAACTCGTATACCCTTTGACACGGAAATTACTAAAGAAAAGCTTGTCAGGGTAATTAAGGCTGAACGATACTTGAAATATACCCTAGGGCTAAGTCAAGTAAGAGTCAGAGATCATAATGGTTTGGCTCGGATTGAGGTAGAAAAAAAGGACTTAGAGAAAATCCTAACTCGGCGTGATGAGGTAACAAAGCTTTTACTTGAAGAAGGCTTTTATTATGTTACCTTAGATTTAGAAGGTTATCGTACTGGAAGTATGAACAAGGTTGGAGGGGAAATTTAGTATGCAGGAAAAAGAATTAAGAAAGCTTTTAGAACAGTTACAAAAGGGAAATATAGATATCAATGGAGCTGTAAATGAATTAAAGCTTTTACCCTTTAAAGATTTAGGCTTTGCCAAAGTTGATTTTCATCGAGAGCTGCGGCAGGGGCATCCAGAGGTTGTTTTCTGCCAAGGTAAGACTCCGGAACAAGTTAAGGAAATTGTAAAGGTTCTGGCCGATAGAAGTAAAAATATCCTGGCAACCAGAGCAGATGAAGCAGCATATGAGGCGGTTCTCGAGGTACTGCCTGAGGCTCAGTATTTCAAAGCAGCGAGGATAGTAAAGGTAAATGAGGAAAAAGTAATAACCGGTAAAGGGACGATCCTAGTAGTCAGTGCCGGTACAGCAGATATTCCTGTAGCTGAAGAGGCCGTTATAACTGCAGAAGCCTTTGGCAATAAGGTGGAACGCCTTTATGATGTTGGAGTAGCGGGCTTACATCGGCTTTTGACAAATATTGATAAATTGAATGAGGCTCGGGTTATAATTGTTGTAGCAGGAATGGAAGGCGCTTTGGCCAGTGTCGTAGGTGGTTTAGTTAATGTGCCTGTAGTTGCCGTCCCTACAAGTGTTGGCTATGGTGCCAGTTTTAATGGACTAAGTGCTTTACTGACAATGTTAAACAGTTGTGCCGCCGGAGTTGGGGTGGTAAATATTGATAATGGCTTTGGTGCCGCCCGCCTGGCTAGTGTGATTAATTCTTTGTAGGGAGACCGAGGTGCGGTAGGGGGCGGTTTCCATGCCGCACCGCAAACAGTAGGGGCAGACCCGTGTGTCTGTCCTGAAGGATACGCAGAATATCCCAATAGTAGAGAAAGGATTGAGATAGTTTGACCACAGCATATTTTAATTGTTCCTCGGGAATCAGCGGTAACATGATTTTAGGGTCATTTGTGGCTGCTGGATTGGATTTAGATGAATTTAAAACTGTCTTAGCAACATTACCCATCTCGGGTTATGAAATTATGGTGCAGGACGTAGTAAAAAAAGGCATAAGTGCAAAGCATTTAGATGTTAAACTAACAGAACAGCAGCCCCATAGGCATTTATGGCATGTTGAAAAGATAATTAAAGACGGACAACTCCCCATTGGGGTCAGGGACCTGGCATTAAAAATATTTAATAAATTAGCAGAGACAGAAGCCAAGGTTCACGGGACCAGTATAGAAAAGGTGCATTTTCATGAGGTAGGGGCGGTCGATGCGGTTGTTGATATTGTTGGTGCGGCTTGGGGTATTTATAAAATGGGTATTAAGAAAGTATATTCTTCGCCATTAAATGTTGGACAAGGTACAGTGAAATGTGCCCATGGACTTATGCCGATACCTGCACCGGCAACTGCGGAGCTTTTAAAGGGTGCTGTGACGTACTCTAATGAGGTCAAAGGTGAGTTAGTAACCCCGACAGGTGCTGCTATCATAATCTGCCTCACATCCCATTTTGGCAGTCAGCCCCTTATGAAAATTCAGCAGACAGCCTATGGTGCCGGTACTTGGGATTTACCCATTCCTAATGTATTACGCTTGACTTTAGGGGAAGAGGTTCAAAAAGATATTCCATCTGAAAATGAGAAAGCGATGGTAATTGAAACAAACATCGATGACATGAATCCCGAGTTTTATGAATATTTAATGGAAAAGCTCTTTGACGCCGGGGCAGTAGATGTATATTTCACTCCGGTACACATGAAGAAAAACCGGCTAGGCGCATTGATCTCCGTCACTAGCAATCTAAAGGACCACAGTCCAATAATTGATATTATTCTAAAAGAGTCAACTACACTAGGCTTGAGGATGTACCCTGTAGATAGGGTTAAACTTGCCAAAGAGTATCAGGAAGTGATGACACCTTGGGGAAAGGTAAGAATTAAGTTAGGCAAATTTGATAACAAAATTTATAATATTAAACCAGAATACCAAGATTGCAAGGCACTGGCTCTACAGCATGGGATTCCTCTAAAGGAAGTATGGCAGAAGGCATACAACGCCTTTACAGGTGAGGATAACTAAATAGCCAAATATTACCCTTGACTTTAAGGTCTGAGCCTAGTAAAATATACAAATGTGAGACGCAAAAAAAGAGCCATTAGCTCAGTTGGTAGAGCACCTGACTTTTAATCAGGGTGTCCCGCGTTCGAGTCGCGGATGGCTCACCATGGCCCATTGGTCAAGCGGTCAAGACATCGCCCTTTCACGGCGGTAACGGGGGTTCGATTCCCCCATGGGTCACCAAAACAGAAGTTGGAAGTCTGAAATCAGAAGTGGGAAAAAGTCTGACCTCTGATTTCGGACCTCTGACCTCCGATATGGGCGATTAGCTCAGCTGGGAGAGCACCTGCCTTACAAGCAGGGGGTCGGCGGTTCGATCCCGTCATCGCCCACCAATAACGGAAGTCGGTAATCGGAAGTCTGGAGTCGGAGAAAATCCGACCTCTAACATCTGACCACTGACCTCTGAAATATGGCCCATTGGTCAAGCGGTCAAGACATCGCCCTTTCACGGCGGTAACGGGGGTTCGATTCCCCCATGGGTCACCAAACTAGTAACTAGAAGCTGGAAACTAGAAGCTAGATAGGATAACAATCCCAAAGGATTTAAAATTCAATCTAGCTTCTAGCGTCAAGCCTCTAGCATCCAGTATGGAGCTGTAGTGTAGCGGTTAACATGTCGGCCTGTCACGCCGAAGATCGCGGGTTCGATTCCCGTCAGCTCCGCCATATGCCTCGATAGCTCAGTCGGTAGAGCAGAGGACTGAAAATCCTCGTGTCGCTGGTTCGATTCCGGCTCGAGGCACCAACAAAAATCAGCTGCACTCTGTAGCTGATTTTTTTGTTTTTACTACAAATAATCTATAAAAATTTATACTATTTTGTCATCGCGAGCGTAGCGTGGTGATCCCCCGACCCAATATTTATTCCCTTAGTCGGTAGCACGATCGCACATCAGGAAAGCTAGACGTTCATGATCACATATCATATCATTCCTAGCCACTAGCCACTAATTATTGAGGAGGATTATTATGCAGAAGGAAAAATTATTTAAATACGGTATTATCTTTTTATTAGTTTTAAATATTTTTTCAATTGCTAAATTAAGTAGTATTGAAAATGAGCTTAATAACCAAAGAAATTACATAAATAGCCGGATGGATTCGGTGGCAAGTGAAGTGCGGTCCGCTAGCAGTAATATTTCTAACTTTGTTAGAGACGAGCAGTGGATTGCTGGTAGCTACAGTAAATTAAACTTAGATCCAACTACCCAAGTATTTACTACTGATGTTTACTGGACATTTAGAGAGTTAGCCAAGGATAATGCCAAGGTTTTTCTATTATATAAAAAAGTTAATGAAGCAGGCTGGGAAAAGGTTGAAGCTAAGAATACCGGGGGTCTCAATTATGCTGCGGTTTTTGAACTAACTTCTGAGGAAAATTATGATACCCAGGTTCTAGTGGAAAGCTCTTCTGGAGAAAAAAGCCAACAGTTAACATTTGTTAGGGCGGAAAACTTATTTCAAGGAGTTTATGATCTGAACTTTGGTAGCTTCCGTTCTTCTTCACAAAACAATGGAGAACTCAGTTGGGATATTAATTTGGTTGAGTTTAATGGTTATAGAGAACCGGGTCTAGAATCTTTTATAATAAAGGATGTCCAAGCAGAACTTTATGAAGGGGATAAGTTCATAGGCAAGAAGGCTTTTGTAAAGGGTGAAAATATAGATATACCGGAGCATATTACTAATTGGCAATTAAATGGCCAGACCAAGGGGAATATAACGGGGACAATCTATATCTATTTTGAGAATGGGTATGTTCGACAAGAAGAAATAAGGGTTTGACTTTTTAAGCTTGCTATCTCAAGGAGGGCAAGCCCTTTTTTATTAATAACCTCCCTTTTATTGTAAAAGGGGGTTTACATAATAAACAAACAACCTTATAATAGTAAATAGGTTGTGGGATCATTGGAATATTATTACATATTTTCTACTCATTAATTGTAAAGGAGTGTGAACCAAAGATGGTTTACTATAATGAACGTCAGCAAAAAATCGCGAAGAAATTTAGCCCCGATGTCATTAAAAGCAATTGGACCGATTGGAAATGGCAAATTAAGCATACTATTAAGGATATTGCTACCCTAGAAACACTTTTAAATATTAGCTTTGATGAGGTGGAAAGAAAAAAGCTAGAAAAGACCCTTGCCAAGTTTCCTCTATCAATTACACCATATTACTTATCCTTAATTAATCCTGAAAACTTCAGAAAAGACCCAGTATTTAAGCAGGCTTTCCCCTCCCCGGCTGAATTGCAGGTTGGTACCTGGGAAATGGAGGACCCTCTATCTGAAGATAAAGATAGTCCAGTTCCTGGAATAACCCATAGATACCCCGATAGAGTCTTGTTTTATATCAGTCATGTCTGCTCAATGTATTGTCGCCACTGTACAAGGAAAAGAAAAGTTGGTGATAAAGACTCCATCCCCAACAAAAAAGAGATTATTAGGGGTATTAAATATATTCAGAGTCACCCGGAAATACGTGATGTTCTTCTCTCAGGTGGTGATCCTTTGATGCTATCAGATGACTACTTAGACTGGATCTTGACTGAATTGAGGAAAATTCCCCATGTACAGGTAATAAGGTTTGGTTCAAGGATGCCCGTTGTTTTACCCTACCGAATTACTGATGAATTGGTAGCTATCTTTAAAAAACATCATCCTATCTGGCTAAATACTCATTTTAATCATCCCCGGGAAATAACACCCTCTTCCAGAGAGGCATTAAGAAAATTAGCTGATGCAGGGATACCTTTGGGTAATCAATCGGTTTTATTATCAGGAATTAATGATTGTCCCCAGATAATGAAAAGATTGGTCCATAAGCTTGTAGAAAATAGAGTGCGGCCATACTACTTATATCAGTGCGACTTATCAGAGGGGCTTAACCACTTTCGGACGTCCATTGGTAAGGGTATTGAAATAATGGAAAACTTAATAGGTCATACCAGCGGCTTTGCGGTACCTACATATGTAATAGATGCACCAGGAGGTGGCGGTAAAATACCGGTTATGCCAAACTATCTGGTTTCCTGGTCGTCTAACAAGGTAATACTAAGAAATTATGAAGGTGTTATTACAACTTACGAGGAGCCGGAGAATTATAAATCTATAAGGTGTAATAATAATTGTGAGCAGTGCGATTTACAGTTGAAGCCATACGAAACAGGGGAATGTGAATATATCGGGATTGCTCGTTTGATGGCTGATTCAGAAAAAATAATTTCTCTTACTCCGGAAAATAACGAAAGGCTGGGGAGACGTCTTGCAGAGTGATAAGATTGAAAGTATTGGTTCATCCATAGTTCAGCATGGCAAATATAATAGTAGGATATATTTAATGAAGCTGGCATCTGGGGATTCACCGCAGATAATAGATAAATTGGATAGGCTAGCCCAGGAAAATGGTTATACGAAGATATTTGCCAAAGTACCGGCATCTGAAAAAGATATATTTAGCAAGCGGGGCTATGTAGAGGAAGCGGTTATTCCGCTTTTTTCCCATGGTTTAGAGGATGTTTGTTTCTTGGCTAAATATTTTTCTGAAAAAAGAGCCCTAGAAACAAATCAAGAGGAGATAACAACTATTTTGGAAGCATGTAAAGAAAGACAAAAAAATGCAAAAAAAATTGAGCTGCCTGAGGAATTGGGTTTTAGAGTTTGTGCAGATAGGGATGCTGTGGAAATGGCATCACTTTATCAAGAAGTATTTGAGTCTTATCCCTTTCCCATATTTGATCCGGAATATCTTAAAAAAACAATGCAAAGCCATGTGATCTATTTTGGAATCTGGCATAATGGGGAGCTAGCGGCATTATCCTCGTCAGAAATGGATATAGAATCACAAAATGCGGAAATGACGGATTTTGCTACCCTACCCCAATACCGGGGCAAGAGCCTAGCTTCTTATTTGCTGAAGCATATGGAAGCGGAAATGAAGGAGCGGAAAATTAAAACAGCCTATACAATAGCCAGAGCATATTCCTGGGGAATGAATTTAACCTTTGCGGGATTGAACTATAAGTATGGAGGTACCCTAATAAATAATACAAATATCTGTGGAAGGCTAGAAAGTATGAATGTATGGTACAAGACCCTACTCTAAAAAGCGATGGGGTGTGTCTGGGGACGGTGGGTATGTCTGGGGACGGTCCTTTGACACGGTCAATAGTTATTAATTATGCACTAAAACTTATTTGGTTTCTCCCATTATTTTTTGCTTGATATAAAGCCATGTCTGCATTATTAATTAATTCATTAACACTAAAGTTTTCGTCATTGATTATAACTGTTTCGATACCAATACTTATGGTAATCTTTATAATCTCATCTTTAAAAACAAGCTCCGTATTAGCTATGTATTCTTGGATGTCTTTAGCAACCCTAAAGGCATCTTCTTTATTGGCCTCAGGCAATATGATTAAAAACTCTTCACCACCATATCTCCCAAGGATATCAGTACGCCTAATCCTGTCCTTGCATGCTTTTGCTAACACCTTCAATACTTCATCTCCTGCCAGATGTCCATGCTTATCATTAATCAGCTTGAAGTGGTCAATATCAATCATTAGAATAGATATATAGTGGCCAAGTCTTCTGGATCTTTGCAGTTCTTTTTCGGCTTCTTCCATAAGCCCTCGCCTGTTATAAATTTGGGTTTGGAAATCATAGCTGGCCATATTGTTCAGAGCCTGGATCATTTCCTTCTGCCTTGAAATATCTTGAATAAAGTAAACACGGCCAACATTATTATTATTTTCATTGAGCACAGAGGTGCGAATTTCATAATACTTCTGTGTACCCTTATTTAAGATTTCCATTTCAAACTGATCGGTCTTTTGCTTTAGAATATACTGACACTCTTTAAAAATGGAAACATCAGTTCCAATACGTTTTAAATCCAGCCACGCAAATATATTTTTAGCGGACTTATTAAAATCAATTAATCTATTCTTATCATCTATTACAATAATACCTTCATTAATTTCTGAAAAAGTAACATCCCTTACTATTTCTTTCAGTTCAAGAAAATCATAACGGAATAAGGCAACATAAAAGAATATGGCAGATAAGCTCAGACCAAAAGGTGTAAGATCTAGATTCAAAGGCGACAAACCTGCAATATAGATCATATTTACTGACATTGGCCAAATTGAGCCAAAAAACATCCAATAAGCCTGGGTACCAAATTTATATCCGTTTTTACGCCAAGCTCCGAAAAAAACAGACATCCCAAATAACTGTACTAAATAAGCGTAAGCAATATTTACGAAATACCAGGGTCCTCCTGATAGCTTAGCTAATAAATAGCCTTCAAATTCAAAAGCTGAAACATTAGTATAAATTAATTTATGGTATTCGTTTGTAACATTGAAAAAAAGTGTCAAGAAGGGGATAACCATTATCATTATAGTTATCTTTAAAGAGGCTGCCTTTTTAAAATGAAACTTATAAGCAAAAATCATCCAAAAAGCAGACATAAATGGCGCACCAAAATACTCCATTTTTAGGAAAAATTTTATCTGCTCAATATTATCAGCCTTCAGCTCAAAGCTGTAACCTGTAATGTAAATAGCAATTGCTAAGCACATGATAGAAAAGGGAGCGGAGAGAGCGTTCCTCTGTTTGGACAATGAATATAAAAAGATAACAAAAAATGATGCCCCAAAGAAAAGTAAGATATTTGAGATATACCCAATCAGATGAATCCCTCCCTATTTATCAAATGCCCTCTTTAAAAAATATTTTATATTATTTTATGGGAATATGCACCCAATAATTTAAGGAAGGTCCTCAGGCACCTTTGTTAACCTTTGGAAATGGGAAGTAAGCATAAATGTGAAATTTAAAGATAAAAGTAGGAAATACTTTTTGCTTTGTCGAATGGGATAATAAATAATGTTCAATGAAGATATTGGATGATGATGAAGAAGTTTATAGAATGAAAGTGAGCTGGCTAAATGAGAGCAGTATGCATTGATTTTGAAACAGCTAATAGCTTTGTTGGGAGCATTTGTTCTGTGGGGCTGGCAATAATTGAGGGCGGCAGTGTAGTTGATACCAAATATTGGCTAGTTAAGCCACACCACAGGTATTTTTATTTCGACCCATTTAATGTAAGGATTCACGGAATCGATAAAGAAGCTGTTAAAGATGCACAGGAATTTGATGCTATTTATAATCAGATAAAACCTTTATTCGATATATTACGCCTTTTCTCATCAACGGGTTAACGGTATTTTTGTTGAATAATATCATAGAAATAAAAAAGACACGCAATTAAGCTACCTTACCCTGAAAGAGTGGGAGGTAGCTTTTTTATTTAGTCTCAACAAATAGGTGACATTAAGGAATTAGAAGATTTCACAAAAAAATAGAGGATCATAAAGTAGTGATTGAGTTCTCATTTGAACAACCCCGTTGATTTAATGGAAAATTTGGTATGCACATTAATAATGGCGACTGGATATACCTGATGCCAGTCAATATTCGCCCACTGTCTAGGATATTTAATACGATACTTTCCGCCAAAACCTACTGGATCTGAATTCAAGCCCTGGAGTTTGGTTAGCAGGGCTTCGATCTTCCTCTTGGTCAGGGTTTCGGCTTCATTTTCTATCCTTTCCGTTTCATCTTTGGAAATTATCCGTTGAGGTTTGCTTTCCACCACTCCACCTGTGATTTTTAACTTCACGTCAAAAGTCACAATGCCAGTGTCGGAAACGGTGATTTCTGTCTTTGTTTGTGATTTGATCTTATGAAAAGCGACTAACTTAACATCATTTAGTGGTAGAGTTAAATAACCAAGGTCAGACCCCATAATTAAAGCCAGAGTCTGAGTTTCATCCATATCAAGCTCCCCAACCATCGAGTTTTCAGAAAAGACCGCTGTTCCAGCAATTCTGTAATTGTCCTGGGATTGTTCTATGATGGGCAGATAAGAATCTTGCCACTTTTTATCTACAATAGAGTTAACCCGCCAAAGGTCAAGGGGCAAAGCTAGGGTTCTTTTGCCAGGAATCTGAAAATAAAAGTCAATATAATTCCCCGGTAGTAGGTTGGCCTCATTTTTCAGATCTAAGAGCTTTTCCGGGTCATTTTTGGTCAATAGAACATTAGTGTTGGGAGGAATTAAGGGAAATCGCCCGACAAAGTCCAGAACATCATTAATATTACCTCGGGCTACTTCTTCAGAAAGGATGATTGCTCTAATTTGACCGAAAAAAATATCGGTGGCCACATTACTGTGGACTTTTGTCCAGGCCTCCAATGCAGACTTTCCCTCTCCTAAAATAATAAAATGACGTTTTTGGAACTGCTGGGTGGTTCCCTGGACTGGCGGAATTTGGGTACCCGGGACTGGTATAACGATACCAATTTTCACTGAGGAGGTTTTTCCACTATCAAAAAATACTGTAGAAGCAATCCCCCGCCTACTTATCTCCTGCACATCCCAGCAGCCGGAGGTAAAGGACATTATAATAAATAACAGTAGTATAATTAAAGTTTTACGCAGCATCCTTTTTCCCACCCCGTCTTCTGATAACTGCCAATAACCATACGAACAAAAGGAAACCTATGGTAAAGACAAAGCCACTGACGCGAAAGAAAGAAAAAATATACCTAACTTCAATTATTTCAGTAAGTAATATCATTCCTGAATAGATAATCGGGAACAAAATAAGGGTAAACCATTTATAATTAAGTACCCCTAAGAGCTGAGCAATGCCTTCGGCAAGTATATAATAGAGAAACCCTAACCCTGTTAATGTCAGGGTTAGCCAAGAGACGGTAAAAAACAGGCCGAAGGATTGCAGGATAAAAGGCAGGTTAGCCTTGCGCGTTACCTCTATAACCGGCCAGCTGTAACGGAGGACACCTGGTGCACTGTAATTTCCTATTCCGCTTATAATAGTTGCTAAGATCATAAAAAAAGCAAGTGTTGTAGCTCCTAAAATAGTTTTAAACCCTTTTCTTTTTTCTGTTAAATAGGGGTATATCATCAATACTGTGATCAGGGGGAAAAAAGGGTAAAACAATTGCACCGCGCCTAGAGGAATCTTTAGTCCGTCTATAAAAAAGATGGGACGAATATTATCAAGTTCAAAGCTCTGAAAAGAGAAACCTATAGCCATTAGGCTTAAAATAAAGGTAACGGGGAAGATAAAAGCAGCCAGGCGGGTTATCCCTTCTATTCCCTGGTGGGCGATATAAGTTAAAACACCAAGATAAAGCAGAAAAATTGCCCAGGAAGGCGTCCTAAAGAGAAAATAGGTTCCGCTCTGTAGAGCAGTCATGTTACTGGATAAGATTAAGATGGCAAAGATAAACGTTAGATAAATAAGCCCTAATATTTTCCCCAAGAAAGTGCCGCAAACAACGGGGAGGTATTGGATGATGGATTTCTTTGGGAACTTACGTCCTAAGGAGTTTAGTAATATAATCAGTCCAACTGTCAGGACAAAGGCTAGTACTAAGCCCCAGTAACCATTGTTTCCAATATACTCAGCAGCTACATAAGGTGACTGCATTACACCAAGGCTGAACAAGGTAGCATACAAAATCATAAATAAGAGTCCTGGGCCAATTCCTGTTTTTTCTTTTAACATTAAGCCTCATCCTCCCCTTCATTTTTGCCCAACCTATCCTCCTGTTGGGGACGATAAGTTGGAGGTCGCCTGTAACTTAGCCACCAGGGCAACCGGATAGGGGAATCTGCCATATCAACTATTATGGGTGGTCCCCATGGGGCTAGATAAGATACCCCGAAGGACTTCAAGCTTGCCATGTGGGCTAAAATCAAAACACCTGCGCAAATCACACCTATAAAGCCAAAAACCGCCCCCGCAGCAAACAAAACGTATCTTATCCATCGCCAGGCCTGTTCTTTAGCCAGGTTTGACGTACAAAAGGTGGCCAAAACGCAAAATACTACTACAGTTACAGTAATACCGGAGACTAAACCGGCGTTAATAGCAGCAAGACCCATCACAATGCCTCCGCCTACACCAAGTATCATGTTGATATTTACCGGGGAGCGTGCGCTTGCCTCCCGCAAGACCTCAAAGGCAAAAAAGGTAATACCCATTTCTAAGATGGCTGGAAAAGGCACTTGAGTGCGAACAGATGCTTCCAACTGTACCACTGAAGGGGGGAGTAATTCGGGATTAATAGTAACCATGGAAAGGTAAAATCCCGGTAAAGTAACAGCAATAATTGTACCTATGGCTCGAATCAGTCTGAGGGCTGTACCTGTAATCCAGTTGAAGTAGAAATCCTCGGCGGTTTGATAAAACTCGTTTGACGTTGCCGGAACTATAATATTAAAGGATGACCTGTCCACTAGGATGGCTACCCTTCCTTCCAAGATAGCTGACATAACTTTATCGGATCTCTCTGTTTCTTGAACAAGAGGGAAGGGGGTTAGCCTTCTATCACTAATAAACTCGGCGATATAGCCGGTTTCTAATATGCCGTCAATCTTTATCTGCTCAAGCCGTTTATGAACCTCCTGAACGATATCGGGATTGGCCACATCATTAAGATATATGATCGCAATTTCCGTTTTTGTACGTTCTCCCACAATTTTTTTTTCCAGTTTCAGGTTAGGGTCTTTGATAGATCGTCTGATCATGCTGATGTTGTCGCTTAAGGTCTCGTTAAAACCTTCCCGTGGTCCCTTGATAGTTTTTTCTGTAACTGCTTCTTCTATGGGACGTTTAGCGAAACTTAGTAGAGGTACGGCCAAAATTATGCTAACATCACCAATAATAACTAAAGCGTATCCGGATAATAGTTTTTCAATACCATTATGAAGGTTATCGACTTCAACAGACTTTGATGCCGAGATAATTAATTTTAGTTGACTAGCACCAAGTACGGCTGTTTTTTCTTGGATAAACTTATTAATTGGTTCAATAACGTGCTGCCCCAGCAAATTTCCGTCTACTAGTGTTTCCAGGTAAATTACAGCTGCTGCAGTATCCCCATTATCTTCAAAGCGACGAATTACTAAGTCACCAGGGCTTCCCGTAGACTGGAGAATAACCTGGATGATGTCATCAATACTTCCCTTGATTTCCCCGTGTTTTAGTACAGAGGAGCCTATTTTTATTGGGATAGGCTTTTTTTTAGGTGATTTAAGAAATTTATCGAAAAACATTATCTAGCCCCCATAGAAAAAACATTATCCAAATTAGTTTGCCGTTTCAGGTGAAGACTATTCATTTATTCTTTTTTTAAGAATAGCCTCTACATGGTATGACTGAGGCAAAGCGAAACTAATTGCCCATAGGGGTGCCAATGGGTTTTGATATTGAACAGTATGTGCATTGCGTCATAAAAGACGCAGGTAGGTTTCGCTTCGCTAGGTTAAGGTTAAAAAGAAACTTGATAACTAAGATTACATTTTTAAGGTTTAAACTTTTTTAACTTAGCGCAGCGAAAACTAGCATTGTTTATCAACCAATCATCAACCTTAAATTTATTTAATATGAAATAATATGGTACAATATATTTAAATTAATATAAAAGTGTTAATTTTACGACTGGGGTGAAAATATGAAAATCGTAATAGCTGGTGGTTCAGGGTTTATTGGAAAGCGATTGACTGACAACCTTGTTGAGCACGGGCATGAAGTTGTTATATTAACTAGAAAAGGAAAGATTCCAGCGAAGGCCGTATCATATGTGAATTGGCTCAAAGAAGGTGCTGCTCCAGAAAAGGAGTTAGGAAAGGTTGATGTTTTTATTAACTTAGCAGGTGTTTCGATAAATGATGGAAGATGGGATGCTAAACACCAAAAAGAAATATATTATAGTCGGATGGTAGCTACAGAGGAGTTATTAAGAATAATCTCCATATTGCCTCAAAAACCGTCTGCATTTATTAACGCGAGTGCTATCGGTATTTATCCGACATCATTAGAAACTGCTTATGCAGAAGACTCTTTAGCAACATCAAATGATTTTCTAGGTAATACTGTAAAGGACTGGGAAAATAAAGCAAATAAAGTGGAAAAGTATGGGGTGCGTACTGCTTTTATGAGATTTGGCCTTGTACTTGGTAATGAAGGCGGTGCCTTTCCTCTAATGGCACTTCCGTATAAAGTATACCTTGGTGGAACAGTTGGTTCGGGGGAACAGTGGGTCTCTTGGGTTCATATTATTGATGCTATACGAGCTATAGAATTTGTTATTGAAAATGAAATTTTGTATGGACCTGTTAATGTCACATCACCATCCCCTTTAAAGATGAAAGATTTCGGTAAAACAATTGGGTCTGTATTAAAAAGGCCACATTGGTTTCCTGCACCTTCATTTGTTATGAAGGTGGCACTAGGGAAAAAAAGTAAACTCGTTCTTGAAGGCCAACGGGTCATACCTAAAGTTTTAATGGAAGCAGGATTTGAATTTTTATTTCCGACACTTAATTTAGCTTTAGAGAATTTGCTTATAAAAAAGTAGGGTTACCCTGGGTTATTGGTTGGTTATTAGTATTTAAAGCCAATAAAAGCAAAGAAAAAAGGAGGAGGTAGAAGTGAAAATTTTTAAGAAGTATAAATTAGTAAAACAGGCTTTGTTGTGCTGCATTTTGCTATTTGCCATTTATCCAGTAGGAGTTTTAGCAAACTCGTCATGGCATTGGGTAACAGTAAGCCCTATGAGGATTTTGCCAATAGCAATAATATTAACACTTGCTATTGAGACTTGGGGAGTAATAGTATATGGGAAAGTTGAGGAAAAAGTAAGGGTCTTTTTTATTGTTACTTTTGCAAATATTACTTCTTTTACAGCACCTTATATTTATAGCACATACTTCTTAAATGGGTTTTATTATTCAGGCTGGGGTTATGCATGGGAAAGAGCATTCAATATATATAATTAGGCTTATATATTTAGTGCTAACTTTGTGTATTGAAGTTCCCCTGGTATATTTTCTACTTAATAACCGAAGCAAAAATAAGAAAATATTATTACTTATAATAATAGCTGTAAATGTAATTACCACGATAATTGTTGCAGTTCTAGAAAGACGTCTTTGCCAGGGTCGATGGTAGCGTTGCATCTGACTCCTTATTTTATTTGCTTAAGTTCAAAAATTGAGTATAATATGTATTATAGAAATTACTTAGTCCGAAGTTCCTAAAATTGTTTTCAATAAAAAACCCTTATAAAATAAGCGGATGTAGCTCAATGGTAGAGTATCGGCTTCCCAAGCCGAGGGTTGCGGGTTCGAGCCCCGTCGTCCGCTCCAAAATTATATTGTAAATCAAGGCCTCCCGAGTGATGGGAGGCCTTTTTGCAAACATTTTGCTAACAGTACTTATCTGGTATAGAAAATTTTATAAAGCCTCGCTTACATACTATATACTAACAATGTAAAATCAGTTGAAAATAAAATAAGGGTAATAGTACCAGTAGCTTCAAATTACCAAGCCAAGAACCTATTAGCCGGATTGCTCTTCAGCACTGCTCTATTCGTTTAAAGAGTAAGGGCCATTTATAGCCAAATAAAGCTAAAATCAAAATTTATACCATCGATTCTTCAGGTTCTATATTTGCTAATCAAATTTATTTATTAATTTTATAAAAAGAAGATAAAATTATGAGACCAAAAACTACTTCACTAACTGTATGAGGTAACATTGAAGTTGTAAGCACAGAAAGTGTTATATATAATGTCGGAAGTCCAACAGCTATGAATTTAATCCAATCATATTTCCATAAACCATTTTTGTGAAATTTACAAAAAAAATTAGGCACAGTAGTTATGCACCAATAATTACAGGAAATGTTGAGATGAAAATTAAACGGAAAAGAAAATTAGATGTATTAAACATTTCCCCATAAAAAAGTAACAAAACAACAAGTAATGTATATAAAAATATACCTGTAAATCTTTGAGAGCACTGAAAAAGTCCAGTTCCGTGTCATTCTGAATGAAACGAAGTGTAATGAAGAATCTTGAAAGCCTCGTAAATGCTCAGATCCTTCGCTATCGCTCAGGATGACAAGCTTGGCTATTTGCCTTATTACTTAACTTTTTCAGTGCCTTGAAATCTTTTAAGGTTATTTTTCAGACTTAACTACCCCCATAACTACTTCTATTTGATATTTAGTATCATTGTAATAATTAAGTTAGACATCATCAACTTTTATCTATATAAAGTTATGTCGTAAACAACCAAGAGGTCCATTATCAAAGCCTAGGGATACCCCTCGGCTTTGATAATGGACCCCATGTAAAAATTGCGGCACAAATTTTGTTGTGCTAACATGGTTGTTAGTGTTATTTTGGTAATCAATACTAAAGGAAAATATTTAGGAACTTTTTTTAGAAGACAAGTGAGCAGAACATAATGGGAAGATTCTATTAATTCAAAATATTATTTTAACAAGGAGGTTGTTTTTGTTGTCAAAGTTTATACCATATATTTTAATTATTTTTGCTATTATAATTATAGTTATAGCTATATCTTCTATAGCAAACTATTATTTTAATCGTTCAGCAAATAAAGAGGTTGAAAACTTACTTAGTAAGAGTGAAAGTGCTGATGAGAAAATAATTAAAGAAGCCGACATTAAAAGCTTACCTAGTAGTGTTCAGAAATGGCTTGAATTTTCCCAAGTATTAGGTAAAGAGGGAATTATTACAATTAAAGTTGATCAGAAAGCAGAAATGAGGCTTAAAAAAGAACAGGCATGGATGCCTTTAACAGCGAGGCAATACTTTACCACTAATGAACCTGGTTTTATTTGGATTGCTAAAATAAAAGCCGCACCACTAATTCATATTGTTGGTAAGGATAAGTATGTCGATGGTAAAGGTAATATGCTAATAAAAATTATGTCTCTAGTAACGGTGGCTGACGGTAAAGGTAAGGAAGTAGACCAAGGAACATTGCTTCGTTTTCTAGCCGAAACTGTGTGGTTTCCTACTGCTGCTTTAGAAGATTATATTAAATGGGAAGAAATTAATGATAATTCTGCAAAAGCCACTATGACTTACGGGAATGTAAAGGCATCAGGAATATTTACCTTTGGTGATAATGGTGAAGTTAAGAATTTTGCTGCTCAAAGGTACAAAGAACTTGATGGTGAGTATAGTTTAGAGACTTGGAGTATCGATGTTTCAGCTTATAAAGATTTTAGCGGTATTAAAATTCCAACTAAAGGTGAGATAATATGGAAATTAGCCGAAGGGGATTTTAACTGGTATAACTTTAAGGTATTAAATGTGGAATATTACACTTGAAAATGCAAGTTGAAATACTAGCTGTTTACTGAACAGTACAACGAATAACTATACTAGTGAATAGATGGTATTCATAGTTTTCTATGAAACTAAACTTACCTTAAAAGACACTAAATTAATCTGGTTATTTTGATATGAAAATAATTTCTCATAATAAATTAAACCCTGAGTTTGATTCGAAGGTGTTAAATCAATAACCTGCAAAAAATTCCGAAAGATATTGGTGTTAAAGGCAAGGAAGTTGTTCATATATATTGTAATAATGGGCGAGAATTATTGTCTTTGATAAATATAGGTGCAGAATCGGGAGTTGGATTCGACATATCGGATGAGGCTATAAAGGAAGCAAATGAACTTAAAGAGATATCTGGATTAAACTGTGACTTTATTAGAACAGATGTATATGACATAGATGAGAAATATAACAATAGATTTGATTTGGTATACATTAGTATTGGGCAATTCAGTACCACACCTGCGAGCCTAAGCTAAGAGCTAGCTAAGGCTCTCGGCGTCGCGAGTGCCTAAACGTTATCTAAAAGTCGGCAGAAAAGAAGAAAAAGTAGCTCTTAGGCTACTTTGGTGGAAAAACATCATCATGGGTTCCAATAATATAGCGAGTGTTAATCTGGTCGTTTCCTTCGGTAGTTACTTCTACAATAATTCTTATAGACATATTAACACTGATTTCATAGAAGTTGTTTGTTCCTTGTATTTTCTTGAATCGTAGGGAGGGGTGGCTGGGATCGGAGATGAATAATTCAATAGCTTTTGCTGCTTGTTTCGAAGCTTTTGCCTTTAGCTGTTTAAACTGCTTATCGAATTTTCGAGTAGATTTAAATCGGCTCGTCATTGTTTAATGCCATTGAGAAATTCACTAATGGTTTTAAACTCACGAACATCTCCGGAATTAACATCCTTTTTTGCTTCAAGCATATCATTTTGGGCGGTGTCGGACCAAAAGTATGCTTGACTAGAAGGAACAAGTTTCATCGGTTCAATAATAATTTTATTGTTATCCATCCGAACATCAAGCACATCACCTTCATTAATATAAAGTTGTTTTCTGATATCTTTGGGTAAGCTTATAAGATTTCGTTCTTAATTACAGTATAAGCGTAATTACGTAACATTGCAAATATAAAAATAGTTTCATTAGTATATATTTGGGGTGCCGACCTCCAGATAACACATCCAATACAACTTTCCTTTGTTTGTTGATGAATTGTTATTGTTGAACTGTCCAGACTCAATATATAAAGGCATCCAACCAAGGTTGAATGCCTTTATTATTTTTACCTCCAGAAAAATGGGAAAAACGGAAAAAACGGAAAGAACGGGAAGAATGGAAAAAATGGAAAAAATGGTGGTCGTGGTCTACCATAAAACGGACCTCCAAACTGGGTCATTTGGAATTGACCATTGGGATTGCCATAATTTTGACCCATTTGGTATTGATCATACATGGGATTTGGCCCTACTGTGTATTGATTATAGGGATTGCCCATCATTTCATCATACATTTAATAATCCTCCTTTCATCTACCTAATAACATAATATGTTTTGAAAGAGGAAGGATTCTCATAGTAATTCTATAGGTAGTGAAATACAGGAGTTGAGTGCGGTAAGTAGGAATAGTCTTCCGCAGCAGAACAGGTCTCGGCCGCTGTATAGCAGCTTGTTGCCCAATTACATCAAATTAATTTAATGGTAAGTTGCAAAATGAATTGCTGTAACATAGAATATATTATAAATAAAGGCCTCCTGAGAAAAGGGAGGCCTTTTCCCATTCTAATTTGAACTAAAAAAGGCTTTAACCCTTTTCTTGGGTTAAAGCCTTTTTAGTAGTTGTTATATATTATAACTTAACTATATTTTCTGCTTGTGGGCCACGACTGCCTTGCACCACATTGAATGAAACCCGCTGACCTTCGTCAAGGGATTTGAAACCATCGCCTTGAATTGCACTAAAGTGTGCAAATACATCAGCGCCGCCGCCTTCAACTTCGATAAAACCGAAACCTTTTTCTGCATTAAACCATTTAACTGTACCTGTTTGCATTGTATTACCTCCAAAATTTTTTTAGTATGTCTTTTGTAGTGTTCCACAAAAATATAAAATTCACACATTTAAAATAGATTACCAAAACATTTTATTCCAAACTGGATTTTGTCGTTGCGGTTTAAATTACCAGGAGAATTATGTATTTTCAGCTATATCTTATATGTGTTACTAATTGAATATACCTGAAACATATGATAATGTAAACAAGTAATATAGACGAAGGGAGAAATTAAATGAAAAAAGGAGTAATTGTAGGTGTTGCTATTATTGCCCTACTGCTATTTACAGCAGGAAGCTTTGTTTTTACAGTTGACCAGACAGAACAGGCATTTTTGGTAACTCTCGGTGTACCCCAGGCTGATTTATTAAAACCTGGCTTGAACTTTAAGCTTCCTTACCCCATTCAGAGATTGGTGGTAATGAGCAGAGAGACATTCTCTCTCACCATAGGTTATGCGGAAGACAAAGATGGAAAGATAACTACGAATGTAAGAGAATCTAAAATGATTACCGGTGATGAAAATATTATTCAAGTAGATTTGGAGGTGCAATACAGGATAACAGATCCTATTGCCTATACCTTTAATACCGAAGATCCTAAAACAATTCTCTATAATATTTCGTCAGCAGCCTTAAGGGGTATAATTGGAAGCTATAAAGTAGATGATGCCCTTACTGATGGCAGAGGTCAAATTACTAATGATATCAGGGACTATGTGGCAGAAGGAATTAACAAGTATAATTTGGGAGTTACCGTAGTAGGAGTAAACCTGCAGGATGTAGATCTTCCTAACGAGGAAGTCAGTCAAGCCTTTAAACAGGTAAATGATGCTCGGGAAGAACGAATGACCAAGATTAACGCAGCTAATCAGCATAAAAATAAAGTTACAAATGATATTTTAGGGGAAATTGAAGCTATAACAAATGATGCTTTGGGTCAGAAGGCAGAAAGAATTAAAACAGCAAACGGTGATGTTGCAAAATTTAACGCAATCTATGAAGAATATGCTAAAAGCAAAAATATAACTAGGAATCGTTTAACAATTGAAACCTTAGAGGCTATATTACCTAGTGCTCAAATTTATATTATGGATGATAGTTCAGGGACAGTTAAATACTTGCCACTTAATACGCTAAGGAAGGGGGAATAACTCGATGCAATTCGATATTAATAATTTGCCTTTTGGCAAGAAAAACAATCAGTCTAGTGATGGAAATGAACCACCATTTGGCAAAGGGAAAAATACAAAAATGCAAATTCCCCGCTTCTTTTATTTTCTGCCTATTATAGTTATTTTACTGGTTGCCCTCTCTTCAAATATAGTTATTGTCAAAACAAATGAATATAGAATAATAAGGCAATTTGGAGAAGTTGTAAATATTCTAGACAAACCTGGGCTCCATGTAAAAATACCTTTTATCCAAACTGTTACTACTTTGCCAAAACATCTCTTATTTTATGATGTAGTTCCTGCGGAAATCAACACTCTTGATAAAAAGAGGATTACAGTTGATCATTTTGCAATATGGCGTATTTCTAATCCTCGAGAAATGATTGAATCCCTAAGAACTGTTCAGGGAGCTGAAGGTAGATTAGGTGATATTATTTATTCCAACATCAGAACGGAATTAGGCAAGCTTAATTTTGAAGATATAATTAATCAGGATACATCTTCTCGGGGTGATGTAAACAATACAGTACAGGATGTTGTCAATAAAATACTAGAGACAAACGGAAACGGAATTGAAGTTGTATCAATTGAGATGAAACGGGCAGATTTGCCTCAAGAAAATGAGCAAGCTGTTTTTAGAAGGATGATATCTGAAAGGCAGAGTAAAGCCCAGGAGTATTTATCTCAGGGTGATGCTGAAGCAAACAAGATAACATCAGAAGCTGATAAGACAGTAAGAGAAATGAGAGCAGAAGCTGGTGAGAGGGCAAAAATAATTATCGCAGAAGGGGAACAGGAAGCAGCTAGAACTTATAATAATGCCTATGGTAAGGATCCGGAATTCTATAACTTCTATCGAACTCTGGAATCCTATAAGGTAACCCTTAAAGGAGAACCTGTTATTGTCCTGCCGATAGGCTCACCATATGTAAGATTGCTAATGGGTAACTGAATTGGATAGGGGACACACCTCATCTTGGGATTCACTTCATGCTGAGGAATGTCCCCAACGAATATAGGGGACACACCTCGTAACAGGAGGCAGGATGCAGGAGACAGGAAGCAGGAAATTCCAGTTCTTGCCTCTTACTTCTTGTTTCATGCTTCTTGAATGAGAAATGTCCCCAACGAATAAAAGGCCTCCCGCTGAGAAGCGGGAGGCTTTATTTATTTTGCGGCACAATTTAATGAAAAGCGGTGGGGGCTTAAAGCATTTATATCAATGGGACTTTTTCCATCAATAATCAATTGGGATATAATTTTACCGGTAAGAGGGGCTAGAGCAATTCCGTCACCTTCGTGGCCAGAAGCCAAATAAAAGCCTTCCGGTTGAACGATGGGGCCAAGGAGAGGCAGACCATCAGGTGTATAGGGACGGAGTCCGGCGATAGTGCGAATGATATTGATGTCCTTTAAGGCAGGAATAAGCCGAACGGCATTTTTCAAAACTTCCCGTATCCCTTCCCGGGTATTTCTAGTGTCATAGCCCACAAATTCCCGGGTAGCACCTATTAAAATATTGCCTTTTTTAGTTTGACTCAAGGATAAGCCTACTCCTAGTTTTTTGGCTAGACTTGTTTCATTCTGTGTTAGCTCAGGATTGTACTTGGCTGCTATATATTGAGCTGAGAGGACATCACCCATAACAAGGGGAGGTACTGCCTCAGTAACCACAATCTGCCCTCTGCGGGGCTCTATAGGCAGCTCTTGTCCAACCATTTTAGCGATTAGCGGTGCCCAGGCTCCGGCGGCATTAATAACTACGGGGGCATAAATGATTCCTTTTGATGTATTCACACCTTCAATGCGGTCATTCTTCACTAAGATATCTGTTACTTCGGTAGCTAGGAGTATCTCAGCGCCATATCTTTGGGCTCCCAGGGCAAACCCTAAATTTAGGCGGATAGGGTTTACATGGGCATCCTGGGGGCTGTAGGTAGAGCCTAGAATATGAGGAGCAAGATCCCTCTGAAGCTTTAAGGCTTCCTTATAGTCTAATATACTTACTTCCAATCCTAGAGCCTTCTGTCTAGCAACGAACTCCTCCATTATTTCGAGTTCATCAGGTGTTTCAATAAGAATCATACCACCATAATTCTCGTATTCAATATCATAATCCAGTTCCAAAGCCAAATCCGTGTACATCTTAGCACTAGCAAGAGCTAGCTCCAAGTGAACCCCGGGATTTTTGGACTGGAGGATAATATCTTGGTCACAAGCCCCTGAAGCCCCGGAAGCCAGGTCGTTTTTCTCTATAAGAATAACCTTTTGACCTTCTTTGGCTAAATAATAGGCACAGGCAGAACCGATTACTCCGCCGCCTATTACTATAATATCTGTGGTTTTATTCATACTGGTCCTCCTCGAGATATTCCTTGATTTTGGCTGCTCTAACCGGTGGGCGAGCAGTCGGAGGAAGTAGCTGGGCTGGGTCCTGCTGCCGTGAAAGCATGCCAGAAATAAGCTTACCGCAGGTTCTCCCTTGGCAGAGTCCCATACCGGCATGGGTTCTTTTTTTTATGCCGGATAAGGTTTGAGCACCTTCGGCTATTGCCTTTTCAATTTCTTCCTTGGTAACCTCTTCGCAGCGGCAGATATATATTTTATCAGCAGTATTAGACATCCTTTAGCCCCTCCTTTATTCGGCATATGGTTCGAACCTCGAGGCAGTAGTTTTTGGGAATTTCTACTGTGATAGCAGCTGTATGGTCCATCTTTTTATTATTTTTTACTTTTAATACTTTTCCTTCAATTAAATATTTTCCTGACCTATCGCCACAGGGGATAATATCCCCTATTTTAGGCAGCGGGCAATATTCGTAAGGAAATTCTACAAGTCCAGTTTCTTTGGAATAGGACAAATCTATAATAAAAATTGCCAGACCGGGGCAAGCGGATATGCATACTCCACAGCCTGTACACTTTTCTTCGTTTAGTCTCGGTAGATTTGTAATAGACTCTCCTATTGTAATCCCACCGAAGGGGCAGGCCTTCTCACAGGGATTACAGGGTATTTCCTGGACGCATTCTATAAAAGCAACAGAACCTTTTTCCAGCCTTTCTAAGCTTGGCGTGCCCGGGACCGCTTCTAACTCGGCTTGTGCCGGTACACCAGTATATTTTACACCCTCGTTCATATTTTACCTCCATAGTTTGGTTTACAACACATTTAAAAGCTCTTCCTTTGCTTGTCTTCTTCCTTCGCCAAAGGGCCCGGTTCTTAAGGCATTTAAACGATCCCAAACCTGATCCTTTAAAATCAGGGCTCTTTCAGCATCATATAAACCTAGGGCTTGAGCGCAGGCGATGCCGGCTAAGCGACCTTCCTCCATAGCAGAACTTGCCTCTTCTACACCAGTAATATCCCCGGCAACGTAGATGCCTGGTACCGTTGTTTCCATATCACTGTTATGGATGGGTACATGGCCCCCGAGACGGGGGATATAGGTAAACCTGCAGCCCGCAAGCCAAGCTAATTCAGTAAGGGGAGATAATCCCACAGCAATACATATTGTATCAATATCGAAGTGCTTCTCTGTGTGGGGAACGGGCTGCCAGTCCTTATCAATCTGGGTAACCATAGCTCCTTCTACTTCGTCATTTCCCCAGACTTCTTTGATAGTATGGGAGATAAGAATAGGAACTCCTGCTCGCCGAATCTTGGCGGCATGTACTCCATAACCACCTATTTGCGGTGCGGCTTCAATCAGGGCCAAGACATCGGCACCTGCCTGCAGAAGCTGATAGGTAACGATAAGGCCCACGTTACCAGTGCCCACCATTAATATCTTTTTGCCTGGCAGAACCTGGTGAACGTTTATCATTGTTTGAGCCGCTCCGGCACCCATTACCCCCGGTAGGGTACTGCCGGGAAAAGCTAAAGTATTTTCTGATGCGCCGGTTGCTAAAATAATTTTTTGGGCAGCAATAGATTGCTCTTTTCCTTTGTGGGAAAAGCTAACTACCCTATCATGATATATGCCATGGACCGGCGCATCTAATATTACTTCTACACCTAGATCTTTGGTAGTTTCCAATAATTGCTGCCCAATATTGTAGCCCCGGGTTCCTGCTAAATGCTCACTTGAACCAAAAAATTTATGAATTTGTTTAAAAAGCTGGCCGCCCGGTTTGTTATTTTCATCAAGGAGGGTAACTTGACCGCCGGCTTTAGCAATTTCCACAGCGGCTGCTAATCCGGCAGGCCCTGCCCCTATAATTACTGCATCACTATATTTCATTTACTATCACTCCATTTTCCTAAACCTTGTTGATTTTCAATAATCATGCCCTCTTCCACTAGTGTAATACAGGTTCGGATATTTGGTTGTCCATTTACGGTCATGATACAGTCAGTGCAGCGGCCAATTCCACAAAAAATACCCCGTGGGTTGCCTTCTTTTGCGGTTATTCTAAATTTCCTGATACCTGCTGCTAATAAAGCTGCGGCAATGGGCTCACCCTTTTTGGCCTGAAGTGTTTTCCCATCAACATTGATAGTTACCCATTGACTGTCGGTACCATCCCCTAAAATTGGATGATTTACAATTCTCAATGCATGTCCCCTCCCAAACTGTATTTTGAAGTTAAAATAAGAATATTCGAATATTTCAGCTGTCAATTTTTTTATGCCATATTCCTATTTTCATCTAATATGACAGGGATTTCAACCAAAAAAAACTTTTTGGCAAGAGATACCAAAAAGAAGCCTGTAGTATGCAAACATATATATTCCCAACATACCCTTATTGTGCAATGAAGTTTAGCATGATATAATTTTACTGTTTAAGGTATTTATGGAGGAGGTTTAGACGATGGAAAAGCGAGTACATATTAAAACAATTTCTAGTAACCAGTTGGCTAATACACTAAAAACAGGCGGGTGCGGAGAATGTCAGACTTCCTGCCAGTCTGCTTGTAAAACATCCTGTACAGTAGGAAATCAAGTTTGTAAAAATAACTAAAGAATAGACCCTTAATGGGTCTAGTTTTTTTTGAATTGATAAGGGTGGTAATAATGAAGGAATTGAATTTCAATAATATTCATAAATTTTGCTTTGAAGAGTTGAAAGTACTGTTGGATATAAATAGTGGATCTGTACATATCATTGATGATACTACCTGGGATTTCCTTGACCAGCTAAAAATAGAACAAGGGGATTGGGAAAAGGCCCAGGCTGCTCTTATAGATAGGTACGGTGATTCCATCTTACAAGGTGTTGCTAAGGAGCTTAATCAGCTTATTGAAAGTAATCTCCTATTTTCTCCGGATATTGATCTTCTAGAATACCAGCCCAGCCCTCATCCGGTTGTTAAGGCTCTATGTTTACATGTTGCCCATGACTGCAACCTCCGTTGTGGCTATTGCTTTGCTGGAACAGGTGCTTTTGGTGGTCAGCGGCTCCTAATGGACCGGGAAGTTGGTGAAAAAGCCATTGATTTCCTTTTGGCTAACTCCCAAAACCGTAAGCATGTAGAAATAGACTTTTTTGGAGGAGAGCCGCTTTTAAATTTTAATGTTGTCAAGGAACTAGTGGCTTATGGTAACGAGCGGGCTGAAAAGCTAGGCAAAATAATAAAATTCACCATAACTACTAATGGTGTTCTTTTATCTGATGAGGTGCAGGACTTTTTAAATAATAACAATATGAGTGTTGTTTTAAGCTTAGATGGACGAGAAGAGATTAATGATAAAATGAGGCCTTTTCCTAATGGCTCAGGTTCATATTCAATCATTAAAGATAAAATACTTGATTTTGTAAAAGGACGCAAGCAGAAGGACTACTACGTCCGGGGTACCTACACCCACCATAATTTGGATTTTGCAGCTGATGTGAAACATTTAGCCGGGCAGGGCTTTAGAGAAATTTCCATTGAACCTGTTGTTGCTGATCCTACCTGTGATTATGCTTTTAAGAAAGAAGATTTACCTTTTTTAGAGGAGCAGTATGAAGTTTTGACTAGATATTACTGGCAGTCCTATGTAAATGGTAAAGGCTTTAACTTTTTTCACTTCAACATAGATTTAAACCATGGGCCCTGCCTGCCTAAACGCTTATCAGGCTGTGGTGCAGGCCATGAATATTTGGCTGTTAGCCCAGAAGGGGACTTATATCCCTGCCATCAGTTTGTGGGTCAGGGGAACTTTAAAATTGGCAGTGTCTATTCAGGTACTGCCCAAAAGGCTATAGCCTTAGAATTTCAGAAGAGCCATGTTTTAAATAAAGAAGAATGTAGAGGGTGCTGGGCTCGTTACTACTGCAGCGGTGGTTGTCATGCCAATAATCTTGTCTATGGGGGCTCCTTACTAAAACCTTATATTTTTGTCTGTGAACTGCAGAGAAAAAGATTAGAATGTGCTCTATATCTTCAGGTAAAAAAACACTTATTTGCTGCAAATGTTTAGAAAAGAAATGTAGGATAATTTATTTATGATCTGCTAAGGGTGACCATTAATGGATAAAAATGCATATAATGTATATTAGAGGGGAATAATTTCATAATAAATGGCAAAATGTTCATTACACAATTTAAGAATTGTGATATAATGATTATGTTTCTTGGGTTTGTCCAAGTGAGCATGGTCAAAAAGGGAGGTGAAGATCTCTGCAGGTGGTGTGAAATTGGCCTGCAGGAAGATATGTCACAGATAACTGATTGGTTGGAGATTAGAAGGAGTAAGTTAATACTGTTTTTCATATTTGGTATTATTGCCGTCTTAATGATAACAGGCATTTCTCAGCTATTAACCCCTAAAGAAGGTTTTGTTCTAACAGTTGATAATAAAAGATTAGCTGTTGTTGAAAATGAGGCAATAGTTATTGAAGCTCTAGACGAGCTTAAAGCTCAGAAATCACAAGAAGAAGGTCTTTTATATAAAGAGGTAACCAATAAAGTAACGGTAGAAACTGTTCGCGGTTTAGATGAAGAGCCTGTTGGCAAAGAAGAGCTTATTAAGACGTTAGCTCTAAATCTAGACTGGGTAGTTCAAGCTACTGCTCTTACTATTAACGGAAGTCCTAAATTGAATGTGGCTACACCGGAACAAGCCGAAGAAATTCTTAATAAATTAAAAGAAGAATTTACAGTAGATACTGAAGATAAAGAGTTATTAGCATTAGATTTTGAAGAGGAGATTATCTTAAACACTGTTGATGTTAAATTAGAAGAGTTGGTTGACCCTGCTCTGGCAGTTACCTTAATCTTAAATGGAACTGATAAAATTGAAACATATAAGGTTAAAAAAGGTGACACTTTGTGGGATATTGCCTATGCTAATAATATGACAGTAAATGAGCTTAAGGAAGCTAATCTGGACTTAAAGAGAGATGTACTTTCTATTGGTCAGGAATTAAAGCTCGTGAAAACTGAGCCCATGGTTAATGTAGTTACAGCTGTTCAGCTGACAAAGGAAGAGAATATCCCCTTTAACACCAAATATATAAGCAGCTCCGATTTATGGCGGGGACAAAATAGTGTTAAAGAAACTGGGAAAAGTGGAAAGCAGCGGGTTACATATAAAATTGTAGAAAAAAATGGTGTTGAAATAGATAGGGAAATTCTTGAGAAAGAAGTCCTAGAAGAACCCAAAACCAAGGTAGTTTATCAAGGAACTAAGGTAATGGTCGCATCCCGGGGTGGTGGAGGTAGTGGAGCGTTAGCTTGGCCTTTACGGGGGAGGATTACTTCAGGTTACGGCTGGCGTAGTTTAGGCTATCATACGGGTATGGATATTGATGGTGTTACTGGAGATCCTATATTTGCTGCAGGAAGTGGAACGGTAATTAGTGCTGGTTGGGCCGGTAATTACGGTTACTGTGTTGATATTGACCATGGGGATGGTTTATTAACAAGGTATGCTCACCTATCTAAGATGGATGTAAAAATTAGTCAAAAGGTAAACCGGGGTGACCTTATTGGCAGGGTCGGTAATACAGGCCGTAGTACAGGTTCCCATCTGCATTTCGAGGTAAGGGTTAATGGTGTCCATACTAACCCTATAAAATATTTAGATTAATTTTAAAGCACAGGCGTAAATGCCTGTGCCTTTTTTAGCTACAGATAAACACTTATGACGATAGAAGATAGACTATAGTCCATAGTCTATCGACAGTATCTAGAAAAGAAAGTTTCCTTTATAAACATTTATTCAGATGGTATACTAAGAAATAGTAAAGGAATAAGGGAATAGGAGGAAGTTCATGTACGATGTTATAATAATAGGAGCGGGACCAGCGGGAATGACTGCTGGTATATATGCAGCCCGGGCTGGGTATAAAACTATGATTATGGAAACAGGGGCGCCAGGCGGGCAGGCCAGTACTACGGAAACTATTGAAAATTATCCTGGTTTCCCTGGTGGAGTATCAGGACCAGAATTAATGATGAAGTTTTACGAACAGACAGTAAGCTTCGGGGTGGAAACGGTTTTTCAGCATGTTACTTCCATCGAAGTAGAGGGCAATATAAAAAAGGTTATTGGCGATGCTGCCTATGAGGCCCGATCTATTATTATTGCTTCAGGGGCACGACCTAGGGTCTTAGGTGTTAATGGTGAATCTAAGTTTCGCGGCAAAGGCGTCTCCTACTGTGCTACCTGTGACGGATTCTTTTTTAAGAATCGGGAAGTTGCAGTAGTTGGTGGTGGCGATGCAGCCATTGAAGAAGCACTTTATTTGAGTAAGATCTGCAGTAAGGTTACAGTTATTCACCGTAGAGATAAGCTTAGAGCGACAAAAATTGTCCAGGATAGGGCTCTAAAAAATGAAAAAATTCACTTTATATGGGACAGTGTTGTTGATGATATTATTGGAGAAAACAGCCTCACTGCATTATCTTTGCATAACGTTAAGACCCAGCAAAGGCAATTATTCACTGTTGACGGCGTTTTTATTTTCGTGGGATATATACCAAATAGTGACTATCTTCCAGCATCTATTATCTTAGACCAACGGGGCTATCTTTTAACTGACGACTACCTGCAAACAAATATTTCGGGTATTTTTGGTATTGGTGATATACGCCAGAAAAATCTAAGGCAGGTTGCTACCGCCGTTGGTGATGGTGCAGCTGTGATAACTGCGCTAGATAAATATTTTGCCGATAAGGAGGGGGAAAGTTGAGAAAGAATAGGAAAAAAGAAGGGGCGAGGAGAATTGCCCTAATAATATTGGTGTCTTTACTGGCCTTGGGTCTTTTGTTGCCTTCTTTTATGAGTTTGTTTGGTAGCTGGAGCTATTAGTTTCTAAATATCCGATTCATTTTCAAGTATTTGCCTCTAGAGGGTTTACTCTAGGGGTTTTTTGGTTAGTCCACGGGATAGACAATAGTCACCAGTAACTATTTCACAGAAGGCATCTTTAACATAATTTGGCGTATATGTTTAATGGGGGAACCATGTTATACTACACTTTACGGTAGAGAACTACCGTCTATCGACTGTTGTCCATAGACCGTTAGTTAAGTTTACTAGTCACCAGTCACCAGTAACTAGTCACTATCTTTATAGAGAGGGGTGAGGGGTATGCAAATCCTAAGCAATAATAAATTCATATTATTCTTAATTGCCGTTATTTTAATAATTTCATTACTAATACCAACTACTTGGTCGAAGGTGAAGATTCAGGCTTATAAAATGATTCGGAACTTTTCTAAGGTTCATTTAGCTCTAACTACTAGAGAATACAGTACATTGAGTGATAGTAACTTTACTGTTAAATATAAATCAGATAATCAAGAAAGCGCTCAGTTGATTTTAGAAACGGGTAATGAGATTTTAACTCAGGTTAATAATACGTTAGGTTATGTTAACAGGGGGAGTATACCGGTAATTGTTTATTCTTCCATGGAAGAGCTTAATAAAAGCTTTGGCTGGGAGGGAGATAGAAGTCCTATGGGTGTGTATTGGATGGGCAGCATCCGCATACTTACTCCTGAAGCCTGGGTGGGAGCCGATGAGGATAAAGAGGTAATTTTTAAAAATATGGGACCCATGGCCCATGAGTATACCCACTTGGTAGTTGATTATAAGACTAATGGGAATTATACCCGTTGGTTTACAGAAGGGATTGCTCAATACGTAGAAAAAGAAATTACCGGCTTTACATTGGATGAGCCTACCCAACAAGCAAAAGGAAATCTTTACCCATTTATTGAGCTTGATCAAACCTATGATGAACAGGCTGATCAGGAATTGGCTTACTGGCAATCGTTGATAGCTATCGAATATCTAATTGATAAAAATGGAGAAATAATTATTAATGAATTTTTAAGAGAACTTAATCAAGGACAAAGCTTTAATAAAGTATTTAAGAACCTTGTTGGGCAAGACTTAAGTTCCTTTGAAAACGATATACGAGAATATGCAAAAAACAAATGAACAGCCGAGCTTCTTGGCTGTTCATTTGTTTTGTAGTATTCAAAATACTGATTAGGGTAACACTAGTTTTAAGAAATTGTAGTGAGGGGGAACGAAAGTGACAAAGGATGACCAATTAAAAGCTAATATAGAAGAAACCTTAAGTAATAATATGCACAATACTGCCTTAGGTATCAATGTCCAGGTAGAAAAAGGCTATGTAAAGCTGCACGGAATGGTTGATACTTTGGCTGAAGGAGAATTTGCTGCTAAGCTGGCAACTAGAATTCCTTTTGTTAAAGGGGTAGATAATGGCCTTACTGTAGCTATGGATAACCTACGGGAGGATGATGAAATAACTGAGTTAGTCTTGAAAAAATTTATGAATGAACCAAAGCTAGACATTAAGAAAATCGGTGCTGATTGTGAAAAAGGTATAGTTATTTTACGGGGGCAGGCATCATCTTTGGGGGAAATTGAGCTGGCTAAGGAATTGGCTACCCAAGTTCATGGTGTACGGGAAGTAAAAGCCTTGGTTAAATTCAGTGAGGAAACAAAAGATGCTGATGATGCCTCAATTGTTAACGGGGTAGAGGTTGCCTTGGCAGCTTCAGGTATGGTTGAGGCAGAAGATGTAGATACTACATGCACTAAAGGGATCGTTAAGCTAGACGGAATAGTAGATAATAATGAACAAAAAGAGGCTGCAGAGCTTTTTGCCAAAACTGTCCCTGGGGTACGAAAAGTAATCAATAAGCTAGCGACCCGACATGATAATGAAAAGGGTGACGGCTATCTAACAAATGTTCTAAGAAGGGCCTTAAATAAAGACGACAGAGTTAGCCCTGCCCAGGTAAAAGCCTATGTAGTTGATGAAACAGCTTATCTGAGCGGTAAAGTTTACAGTGTTGATGCTAAAAAAGCTGCAGAGGAAGTAGCGCGAAAAGTTGAGGGGATTAGCGACATCGTTAATGATGTTACTGTTGCCTACCACTAACTAGCCACTAACCAATTAAAAAAACGAGCCCTGCTCGTTTTTTTAATTATATTTACCCTTTATTTCATTTTTTTATAAAGGTAGCTGCTAGTTAAAAGTAGAAAACTAGTAAAAAGAAAATGAAATTAAGGGGGAGATAAGGTGAAAATTGATAAAGATTTATGTATTGGTTGTGGTAATTGTCTAATATATTGCCCTGTAGATGCAATTTTGGAGGAAGATGGGGTTATTGATATTGATTTTAATGAATGCGTAGAATGTGGTAACTGTCTCCGTATGAGTAATTGCCCAACCGATGCAATTTATAGCCAGGCAATGGATTACCCAAGAGTTATTCGGGCAGTTATGAGTGATCCCTATGTAGTAGCGCCAAATACAGGCATTCCAGGTCGGGGTACTGCGGAAATAAAAACAAATGATGTTACGGGTAGATTTAAGAGGGGATGGATAGGTATGGCAGTAGAGCTAGGTCGGCCAATTACAGGTGTCTGGCTTAGTGATGTAGAGAAGGCTGCAATGGCTATCAGCAAGCATGGGATAGATTTTGAAAAAATAAACCCTGTTACAGCAATGATGCAGGATGCAAAGGTTGGAAAGTTCAAAGATGAACTGCTTAAGGAAAAGGTGCTTTCTGCTATTTTAGAATTTGCCGTTGAACCGGAGAAAATTCCGGCTCTGCTCAATACTTTAGAAGAGGTGCAAGAAGAGGTGAATTGTGTATTTAGTGTTGATATTGCCAGCAGATGTAATCCTGATTTAAGTGTACCCCATGAAGAGATAATTGCAAAAACCGGTCACTGGATTTCCTTAAATGCAAAAACTAACCTTGGGCTAGGCAAGCCCTTGGTAAAGGAGGATTAAGACATGACACATACTTTACATAGGGTAGGTACATTAGAGGAACTCAAGAAGGATTATATTATTTTTATTATGGCTGAACGAGGTTATAACTTAGAAGGCTCCAAAGAAAAATACCAGGAGTTTGTAATAAAAGCCCACGAATTAGGAGCTATTAAAATTGGAGATGCTTTGCATGGTAATATTCTCTCACAAAAAGGGTTGGATAATCTTTTGAAGAATATTACAGATCAGGCTGCACCATTACATGCAATATTTAATGATGAGGAAAAATTGAAGGAAATGCTCAAATGGCTTAAGGAAAGAGATCTAGGCATCTCAGCTGTGATTTCTGGCTTAGCAGACCATGTTCACAGATGCTGTCAGGAAGTAGGTATTAGTCGGCATACTGTTGAACATTCCCTAGGACGCTGGGGAAGAGTAGAGAGACTTCCCACCGAAGAAGTCCTAAAGGTTAATACTATGTGCGGTCATCAAATGGTGACAGTAGGTATGATTAAAAAAGCTGTTGAAGATATCAAATCGGGCCGCATTACACCGGAAAAGGCTGCTGATGAATTATATGTAAGCTGTGCTTGTGGTGTATTTAATACTGAAAGGGCGGCAAAAATTCTCAAGAGTATGGCAGAATAAAAGGAGGGGGAGCTGGCTTTTTGCCCAGTTTCTCCTTCTTCTATTATAAAAGGGTTATTTTAAAAAAGAATAAGCTTGACGCAAGCCGAGTTTTCTTTATAAAATTAAATAATAAGAACATATTGTAGCTTAGTTATCTTAAAAATTGACTGATGGGTGTGAATATATGAAATTTTGTTCTCTGGCTAGCGGCAGCAGTGGTAATTGCTATTACCTAGGTACGGAAAAGGCCAATATTTTAATAGATGCAGGTATAAGCGGTAAAAGGGTTTGCAATGATCTAGAGGATAAGATGGGTCTAAATGGTGTTGATCTGGATGGTATTTTCATCACCCATGAACATATAGATCATATTCAGAGTGTAGGGGTTTTAGCGCGTAAATTTAAAACTCCCCTTTATGCCACTAGTGGGACCTGGGCGGGGATGCAGAATAAAATAGGCAATGTTGACCAAGATCTCTGCCACGTATTACCTGAAACAGGCTCAATAGAAATTAATGATGTAAATATTGAGTGGTTTCCCATTTCTCATGATGCCAATGAACCGGTAGGATATTTAGTAGAAAATGATAATAAAAGGATTGGTATAGCCACTGATACGGGTATGATAAACAAAGGGATGGCAAAGGCTTTATTTGATGTGAACTTATTAATATTAGAAGCTAACCATGATGAAAAGATGCTTTTTAACGGCAAGTACCCTGCTTATCTAAAAAAAAGAATTCAAAGCTCCCATGGGCATCTATCTAATATTGCTGCCGGACAGGCCTTATTAGACTTAGCGGGTGATAAAACTAAAACTGTTTTTTTAGCCCATTTAAGCCAAGAAAATAATTTACCAAGTTTAGCTTTGCGAACTGTAGGGGATATATTAAGTGAGAATAAAATTCCTTATTCTTTTGATATAGAAGTAGCTCCACGGTCACAAGCTACTTCTTGTATTAAGCTTTAGTATTGTTTAAATAAAATAAGTACATATTAAAAGATCTAAATTAACTACCTGTTATTTTTGATGGGAGGTATGATGATGAGTTACTTTGATTATGAAGAGTATGGAAGAAGGCCTAGTAAGCTTAGCTACTTTCTCGTGGCTTTAGTTGCTTCCATAATTGGGGGAATTGTTGCCTTAACCCTTGCCCCAACACTACTAGGAACCAATAATTTTTTAGGTATTAATCCACCTGGTTTAAATCAGCCTAAGCTGCCCGAGATTACTGGGGGAAGTCTTGATGTTTCCCCGGTGGTTACAATTGCTGAGCAGGTTGGTCCTACAGTAGTAGGTGTCAGTAACCGAGGAAGAGTTCAGGATTTTTTTGGCGGAACAAGTGTTGAAGAAAGGGGCAGCGGCTCCGGGGTAATAATCGATGATAGAGGCTATATTGTTACTAACTTTCATGTAATTGAAAAGGCCAGCGAAATTATTGTAAGTTTGGCTGATGGACGCAAAATAGAAGCTGAGCTAGTAGGCTCTGACCCTCGGACCGATTTGGCTGTATTAAAGGTCAATGCTAAAGACCTTCCGGTTGCTGTTTTGGGTGATTCAACGAAAATTAAAACCGGTGAACTAGTCGTAGCTATTGGCAATCCTTTAGGCATAGAATTTGCTCGGTCTGTTACTGTAGGTGTAGTCAGTGCAACTGATAGAACATTAACTATAGGCGATAGGCAGTTTAGTCTAATACAAACCGACGCAGCAATTAACCCCGGCAACAGCGGAGGTGCTTTAGTAAACAGTCAAGGTCATGTTATTGGGATAAACAGTGCTAAATTGGTTATTTCCGGCGTAGAAGGCATGGGCTTTGCTATTCCTATTAGTGATGCCAAACCCATTATTGACGAGCTTATTACTAAAGGCTATGTATCTAGACCTTATTTAGGGATAGCAGGGACAGTAGTTGATGAAATAACAGCAAAACGAATGGGTGTGCCTGAAGGTATAGTGGTAAGGCAGCTAGTTGCCGCAGGTCCGGCCCACAAGGCAGGGTTAAAGGAAATGGATATTATAACTGCAGTTGATGGCAAAACAGTAAAAGATTTTAATGACTTAACAAATATCCTAGAGAAGCACAAGCCTGGTGACCAGATAAGTGTAGCTATTGACCGAGAAGGTGAAAAACTGGAGATTCCATTGACTTTGGGTGAAATGCCGAGAGATTAACTTCTGGTTAAGCTTAAGGGTGAGATGGGCTTCTAGGTTAAGATTGAGCGTCTGACATATACTTAAGGGTTGAAATTGCTAGTCCGACAATACTTCTGGGTGAACATTACGCGTCTGACACGGGCATTTACGAAAAATAGAATGTTTTGTTGTAAGGTTTGCGTCTGGTACAATGATTGTGTCAGACGCAATATTTTTACCCAAAAGGACTGTCAGACCCTATAGGCTTACTTTTTAGTAACTGTCAGACGCAAGAGAAGGACCAATAAGTACATCAGACGCAATAAGTAACCCAATAGGCAAAGAAAAGGAGAAAATCATGAATATTAAGGTGTTAACGGTAGGTAAACTGAAAGAAAAATATTTAAAAGATGGGATAAATGAATATCTCAAAAGGCTCCAGTCCTATGCCAAAATGGAGATCATTGAGGTTGCTGATGAAAAAGAGCCTGCTAATGCATCACCGGCTGACGAAGAGACAGTGAGGGAAAAAGAAGCAGAGCGTATTCTAAAATATCTGAAGCCTGATACATATCTTATTGTATTGGCGATAGATGGACTGCAGCTTTCTTCCGGGGAGCTGGCACAAAAGCTTGAAGGATTAGCCCTGGCAGGGAAAAGTGACATAACAATGGTCATCGGCGGCTCATTAGGCTTAAGCAGAAGTATATTACACAAAGCGGATTTTAAGCTGTCCTTCTCTAAAATGACCTTCCCCCACCAGCTAATGCGGCTAATTTTAATGGAGCAGATTTATCGTGCTTTTAAGATTATTAAGGGTGAACCGTACCACAAGTGACGGCGGTTTTTTAAGTTGACTTGACTATAACCTCATGCTTTATAATAAAGAGAAGGGAGAGGTGTTAGCTTGAACAATAAGGGAAAATTAATACAAAACTATCAACAAACAATAGTAGGAAGTAAAGAAGAAATATTTCCATTGTTATGCCCCGTTCGTGAGAAAGAGTGGCTACAGGGCTGGGAATACACTATGGTTTATTCAGAAAGTGGATATGCAGAAAAAGGCTGCATATTTGAGACGGATAACAATTATGGCAGCTATCGCTGGATAATAACAAAGCATGATAGTAATAATTTTGAAATACAATTTGTTAAGACTATGAAGGACGATATTATCGTTATAATAGATATTGATTTAGAAGAAAAAAGTGAAAAAATAACCTTCTGTAATATTCAATATACTTTCATACCTTTGTGTGATGAGGCAGTAGAGGATATGTATAAAGAAAATACAGAAGAGAATTTTAATATACATATGAAAATATGGGAAGATTCATTGAATTATTACCTGAAGTTCGGTGAAAAGTTAATGTATTAATCCTATGGTAACTAGTATTGAGTCTTGGGTACCTAACTCAATATTAGAAGTTTCCTCTTTGGTAGAACATTTATTACTTATAACAACGAGAATAAGGGATTAATGGGTTATCAATTTTAGATTTGTGAGGAAGTAGGAATGGTATTAGAAAGGGTGCGGTCTAAATAAAAGAAAAAATACATTTAAAGCAATTTATTCTTCCCTTGACCTTTTTTATTATTTTTCTCGGTATCGCTGTTTGGACCTGGCTTTCTACAGGATATATTTTTTATTTATTTAATTTTATGTATATTGGAATTTCTATTTGTGTGGCCATGATACTGGACATATTATTACCTAGAAAACATAAGCCCTGGGGGAGGAGAATTTCACAAATCCTGATAGGTTGTTATATGCTTGTTTTCTTGGGTTTCTTTGGTAGGGAGAACATGCAAATAGAAGGTTTTTTTATGTTCGTATTTCTGGGGATTTTTGCTGCTGCTACAATGCATTACGTAATAGCAAAGATTATTGGACCACTAGTATTCGGTCGTGCCTGGTGCGGTTATGCATGTTGGACAGCAATGGTTTTAGACCTGTTACCTTTTAAAGTATGCAGTCGCGGGAGATATAGATACTTTGGAATTATTAGATATGTTCATTTTGCCCTCTCCTTGGGGCTGATACTGATTATCTGGTTTGTATTAGAGCGTCGACCAGTTTATCAGTCAACTGAGGAGCTTTATTGGTTGCTAGCAGGCAATCTAATCTATTATATTATCGGCATTGGGTTAGCCTTTAAACTTCAGGATAATAGAGCTTTCTGTAAGTATGTCTGCCCTATCCCAACGCTGCAGAAGATTGGGGCTAAGTTCTCTTTAATGAAGATAAGAATTAATAAAGATAAATGTAATGATTGTGGAATCTGTGAGAAAGTTTGCCCCATGAATGTAAAGCTTCTGCAGTATAAAGGCCTTAATAAGAGGATTCTATCTACCGAGTGTATAATTTGTAGTACCTGTGTTAATACTTGCCCTAAAAGTGCTATCAGTGTAAATTTTGGCTTGGATGCAGGGCTTATTGATTTTTTGAACTTTGCGGAAGATGGCTCGAACATCAAATCTAGACAAAAGAACCACACGGTCTAAATGTGTGGTTCTTTTAATTGGACGGGTTTCCATAATTTGTCCATTAACTGTAGGTATTTTAGTGATATATTAATAAGGGAGGGGGAGTTATTAGTATGAACAAAACAATAAAAGGTTTTATTATGGGTCTGTTGGTAGGAGTTTTCTTTATGGTCTCTACTGCTTCATTAGCGGGTTCGATTAAAGATTATGTTTTAGTTAAATCTGAATATCCTATCTATGTAAACAAAAATTTATATGAATCCATGGATAGACCTATTCTAAATTATGAAGGACATACTTATGTGCCATTAAGAGCTATAGGAGAGCTTCTTGGTGCTGGGATTAAATGGGATGAAAAGGTAAGGCAAGTAGAAATCACTTACGGAGAACAGTCTTTAGAGAATCAAGCATTTCGAAATATAGAAGTTAGTGGTACTCAAGGCAACTATACTATTACGGGGGAAGCCCGTGTATACGAAGCCACTTTTAATTATGAGATATCTGATGGACATGTCGTTTTTTTCCAAGGATTTAAAACTACCAGTGCTGGAGCACCGGATTGGGGAACATTTACCCTTGAGTTTAATATTCCTAAAGGGGATCTACCAGTAAACGGTACGCTAGTACTTTCCTTATTCGAAGAAAGCGCAGATGACGGTTCAATAATTAATGAACTGCCAATAGTCTTGGAAATCTTTCCTTAAGGTCAATGATATAATAATAGTGATTAACCCTAGTCATAGAAGGACTATACCTGTAAGTTTATGATCACTGCTTATGGATCAAAGATCCGCCTTTATTATAATAAATAAGGGTGGATCTTTTTGTAAGGCATACTGGGTATTATATAGTGGGATTAGGAGCAACAAAACTGGCGATATCGGAGGAATATGTATATTTTTGTCGAATTATTATATAAAACTACGTAAAATTAAGAAAGTTTGCATTAAATAGCAGATCCTAATGATTTTATCCAGCCCATTTGTTTACATAGAGACATCTCCCAAATTTCAGGAGGATAATAATGAAAAAGTTTAAGATAAGTATTACCCTTCTTATAGTTGTTACTCTAATATTCGGTCTTGGAGGCATTTCTTTAGTCACCTACAATGAAACAAGAAAGCTTTTAACTGCTCATCTAGAAGAGTCAATTTCTTCCTTAGCTTTGTCGTCCAGTTCAGAAGTTGGTCAGTGGCTAGTTACTCGTAAGAGTGAAGTAGAGCTAATGGCCGATATACCTTTAATTCAATCCGAAGATATTTACGATTATGACATTATCACATATCTTAATAAAGAAACTCACAGAAATAGGGTGTACGAGCAGTTTTTTATTGCTAATAGTGAGGGAGATTATGTTTTGAACTCCGGCAGTATCGGAAGCGTTGCAGATCGAGAGTATTTTAAAGCAGTAATGGCTACCGGTAATACGACCATATCCGATCCGCTGATATCAAGAGGAAGTGGAAACCAAATTATTGTAGTGGCAGCTCCTATTAAAAAGGATGGTCGGGTGGTTGGTTTACTTGGTGGTAATGTTAATATTAAAGAGCTCAATCAGAAAGTAACAGAGACCCAAATTGGGGATAACGGCTACGCTTTTATGGTTCAGGAGGATGGGCTGATTATTTCCCACCCGGATCAGGCTTTATTAATGAAATACAATTCCTTTGAGGAAAAGGATTCGCCACAAGATTTAAAAAATGCTACAGAAAAAATGATCAACGGGGAGACGGGGTTCTCGAAGTACCTTTTTCAGGGTGAGGATAAATATATGGCATTTGCGCCTGTACCAGGTGTTAAATGGTCCATGGGATTTACTGTTCCGGTATCTTATATTACTAATCAGCTCCATTTCTTACCGATATTTTTTATTTTAATTACTGTCTTTTTTGGCGTTATAATGGCCCTTTTATTTAGGCGATGGCTGGGTGTTCCCCTCATACGGCTGGCAAAAATAACTACTGAAGTTACTGATAAATTAGAAGACGACAACGAGCATAATTTGATTGAAAGTCCAGTGTTGGAGGTTGAATCTTTAACCGGAAACT
This sequence comes from Clostridiaceae bacterium BRH_c20a, assembly GCA_000961765.1. Taxonomy (GTDB): domain Bacteria; phylum Bacillota; class Peptococcia; order Peptococcales; family BICA1-8; genus BICA1-8. The sequence continues at coordinate 50,236 of LADT01000068.1, forward strand.
TCCGAAGCATGGTGGTTGCACTGAGAACAAATTTCCAACAACTCAAGTTTGTGAATGCTAACCTAGAGGCGGAGATAGAAGAAAGAATAGCCATTCAGGCAAACCTTAGTAGAAGCTATGAAGAGCTTGGAATGACAGAGGAAAAATTGCGGCATAACTACGAAAAACTTAAGGTAAATGAAAAAGCTTTACAAGAATCCGAGTCCAGATTTAGGCTGATGTTAGAAAACGTACAGCTGCTCACTATGATGATTGATAAAGATAACCGTATTAAGTTTTGTAATGACTTTATGCTGGAATTAACCGGGTTTCAAAGGGATGAAGTAATCGGGCAGGATTTTTTTGATATATTTGTTCCTCCTAAAATACGAAATGAAAATAGAAACAGGTTAAACAAGCTACTAGAAAGTGGAGAGCTTTGGTTTCCTCTGACCAACCATATTCAAACAAAGAACGGAGAAAGTCACTTAGATAATTGGAATAATACCTTGTTATTTGACCAGTCAGGTAATGTCATTGGCTTTGCTTGTATTGGAGAAAATATAACTGAAAGAAAAAAAATGGAGGAAAAGTTAATATTTCAAAGCTTGCACGATTCACTAACCGGCTTATTTAATCGTACTTATTTCGAAGAAAGATTGCGCCATATAGAAGAACATCCCTTAGAACAGGTAGGTATTATAGTGTGTGATGTTGACGGCTTAAAATTTGTCAACGATACCCTAGGACATAGTATGGGAGATAAATTGCTTAAACTTGCGTCAAGTATAATTAAAAAATGCTTCCGAAAAGAAGATGCAGTTTGTAGAATTGGAGGCGATGAGTTTGCAGTAATTCTGCCAAATGCTAATATTGTGGCGGTGGAACAGTTATGCCGTAAAATTAAAAAAGCCGTTGAAGATTATAACCTTAAGAACTCGGAGCTCCTTTTGAGCCTTTCCGTGGGGTTTGCTGTAGATGACACAAGAAAAAGGACTATTAATGACATATTTAAAGAAGCGGATAATAACATGTACAGGGAAAAACTGCATCGCAGCAAAAGTACGCGCAGTGCATTAGTACATGCCTTAATGAAGGCATTGGAAGCGAGAGATTTTATTACAGAGGGTCATGCAGATCGTCTCCAAAACCTGGTGGCTGCTATGGGAAAATCAATTGGAATATCAGATAGAGCACTTGTGGACCTACGGTTACTAGCTCAATTTCACGATATTGGCAAAGTAGGTATTCCTGACCGAATACTTTTTAAACCAGTGGCACTTACCCGCGAGGAGTTTACCGAGATGCAGCGGCACTGTGAGATTGGTCATCGAATTGCACAATCCGCTCCAGACTTAATACCCATTGCTGACTGGATTCTTAAACATCACGAATGGTGGAATGGTGAAGGGTACCCCCTTGGAATAAAGGGAGAAGATATTCCGATAGAGTGCCGTGTTTTGGCAATTGCCGATGCTTATGATGCCATGACAAGTGATCGTCCTTACCGAAAGGCAATGGGTCATGGGAAAGCCATTGAAGAATTAAAAAGACAAGCCGGGATCCAATTTGACCCAAAACTGATACCCGTATTTATTGATATTTTTAAAAACGCCTATAAATGATACGTTTAACCGCACCATTTATAGGCTGGGGTCAGGCTTTTATAATTTGGTAATGTAGTATATAATAAAGAAAAGTTTCTTTATAGGTGATTATATGGCGAGAAAACCAAGAGTACATTTCGAAAATGCACTATATCATGTTATATGCAGAGGTAATAATAAAGAGGGGGTTTTCCTGAATGAGGAGGATAAAAAAGAGTATCTAGATGTTATAAAGCGATACAAGAATAAATATAACTTTAGGGTGTATGCATACTGTATTATGGATAACCATGCTCATATGTTAATCGAAGTAGAATATACTCCATTGTCAAAAATCATGCAGGGGATACAACAAGTATATACATTGAAATATAATAAAAAGAATAGCCGGAGCGGTCATGTATTTGAACAAAGATATAAAAGTATTCTGTGTGACAAAGAAAATTATCTGTTAGCATTAATCAAATACATACATGAAAATCCATGGAAAGCCGGGTTAACTGAAGGACTTAATTATAAATGGAGCAGCCACCAAAATTATATTAATAGAAAAATAAGCAATTTAGT
>LADT01000088.1 GCA_000961765.1 Clostridiaceae bacterium BRH_c20a
CCGAGTTTCTCAATAGTTTTCTGTTTGACCTTGCCATCTTGTCTGTAACCCTGAACAAAAGAAAGATAGGGTTTGCCATTGCTCATACTTTTTTTTAGATACATATAAAAACACCTCCATTCCTTATTATACAATAATACACGACGATATACAACAATATAATGCATAAAGATTGACATAAAAAAACCCCTATTTTAAAGGGTTCAGACGTGTTTTTTATGTGAGCTTACTGCAGAACTAGGGAATTAGATATAAACTCATTTGAGTCAGGTTCTAAAAAAAGAATAATAATTGGTCACCTTACACAAGAAGTTATAGATTTTTTAAATCTTAACATATTACCATGCAATATTGTTTTATGGGATGATAGATATAAATACATCGAGAAGCATAAGAATGATTTTTCTTCAGAAGAAGTCTTTTATAGGCACATTAAACAGATACATTCAATCTAATACCTGTTGGAAGTTTAAATGAGTTGACTTTCGTTAATAATATTGATACGATTAACATAACATAATAGTGACAGATTACTTGAGGGCAGAACGGGCAGCTGCCACGCCACTATCTTTGGTGGTCTTAAAAGAGATGTAGGGTTGCCAACCTACCAAATAATCTGTCTGCGATCTGAAAAGGCCTCATTCACTTGGGGTCTTTTCTCGTATTTTAGCGACTCATTTTTACACCCTCAACAGTATACTTATTTCCATAGTATTTATTTTCATAAGTATCATTTATCTTAACTTTACTTTAAAACCCTTCTGGTTATTGCCCCAAATCAATTTTAGGCATCTACTTAACTAGCATCACCTAGAGCTTTAATTTTTTGGCTGGTTACTATTCTGGATTTAATCCCTTACTATTTTATGTATTTCACACTTTTTTGAATTTTCATTAATAATTATGTATATATCTCACAACTGCCATAAGATGTTTTTCATCATCAATAGTCTCACTCTTAAACCTATCCTGAAATAAATGGCCTACTCGATTATATTTTTTATTCAAAAAGGGCAAGCATAACTGGTATTAATTTTTTTCATTACACCGGCAATATTTTCTGTTTTAATTAATAAATGAACATGGTTATTCATTAAGCAATATCCATACAGGTCAAAACTTCTTCTTTTTCTTTTCCCTAATGATACCTAATAGCTTCTCCCGATCCCTGTCATCTTTGAAAATTTCCCTTTTCTCATTCCCCCGAATCATTACATGATAAAAACCAGACTGACTTATTTGTCTACTTATCCTTGCCATTCCTCGCCATTAGATCACCCCCCTAGAGTATTCTATAATATTTTCCTTATGTTGTGTCAAAGGACCGTCCCCAGACACATCTAATATTTTCCTTATGTTGTGTCAAAGGACCGTCCCCAGACACACTCCCCAGACACATCCTCCGATAAACTGGAGAAGCTGTAGTTGAGGAGTTTAAACCCATTTTAAGCGGCATAAAGGTGGGAGACTCTAAAAGCCAGGTTATCCAGTCCTTCGGTGCGGACTATCAAGAGAACATTTAATCAGTCTATTATTATCATTACTCCCAAACCACTTAAATTTCCACGCAAAACAAGAACCTTCCCATGATAGTCCACCAGCCTGATTGAAAATGGGCAAAAGGTTTGCGATCTAACCTCCTAATATATATGCAAATATAGTAAGATCATTTTTATTATTCAACTTTATCTCTTTTATATTATGATAAACTTTTTCATTGCATACGTAAGCAAATATATTTTTAATAAATCCTGTTTTAGAGTCAATCATTTCTTTCAAATTGTTATGGAAAAAAAATTCTATCAACTTTTTTTCAAATTCTTCACTACTTTCTACTTCAAATTTAATATTTTTATTTGTATATTCACTTTTAAATGGTATACATAATTTTATATTTACTTCCTTCAAAACTATTCCTCCCAAAGGTATTTTAGTTACAATTCATTTGTTCTCAAATAAATATTTATTACAATAAGATATTTTTATCTGTGACTACCAGTGTTAATACAAGACTTTAGTTTGAATAGAACTCCACCTTAAGCGAAGAAATGATATAATTATCAGAATATATATAATAGGCAAAGAACAGCCATTATTATCTATTACTGAAAACACCTTTAATATTGAATTTTAAATAATTGACAAGCATTTTTATATAATACTTTATCTCTCTGTTCCTGGTCTAGCCCTAGTTCTTCAATTCTTGTTACTGGATCAGCTTCCAGCATATATAAGGGATAGTCCGTTCCTAATATGAGATTATCTATACCAATAACTTTTACTAGTAATTCTAAGGATTCTTTAGAGTGGGTTATAGTGTCAAAATAGACATTTTCCTTAACATATTCCAACGGACTTCTTTTACTATGTTTACTAGTCTTTTTCATAACCTTGAATCCGTGCTCTAATCTTCCCAGCTGGTAGGGTAAATATCCTCCAGCGTGGGACAACCCAATTTTTAGATTAGGAATTTTATCAAATATTCCACTAAGTATTAGGTTTGCTATTGCAGCTGTAGTACAAAAAGGATGTCCCAAGATTGGTCCTAAGTCATAATCTTCCATAAGAGGAATACTTCCAACCGCTAATGGGTGTATAAAAATGAAAATATCATTATTAGCAGCTTCTTCAAAAAAGGGGAAGAAATATGGGTCTGATAAATTTTTTTCGTTAACTTCACTTCCAATTTCAATAGAATTAAAATTTAATTCTTTTTTTACTCTTCTTAATTCTTTTACTGCTAAGTCTACATCCTGAAGTGGTACTGTTGCCATTCCAATGAAATCCTTATACTTATTAACAGCAGAAAAAATTTCATTATTGCAGGTGTAAGCTACTTCATTAGCCACTTCTGCTGGCGCATAATAATAGAACAGTCTTGGTGAAACAGATAAAGCTTGATATTTAATATTAGTATTATCCATATGTTCTAACCTAACTTGTGGATCAACAGCCGCCGGATTATAGGGATGTATAAAGCCACCATTAAATTTAATGAATTTTGTACCATCATCTTTTTCTACAAAATCAGCTAAAAATCTTTTATCTCTTTTAATAAGATCCACAAAGCCCTGTGGTAATATATGTGCGTGTACATCAATAGCCTTTTTCATGATATTCCCTCCTGTGTTAAATATAGATTTAAAACATATTACCTTATTAATGGGATACCAAATTAAAATAATATGTTAAACGCTATTTAAAGGTAATTGCTTTCATTGTACATACCTTAATACATTGTGGTTCTCCTCCACAAAGCTGGCATTTCATAGCCACATTATTTATTAAATCTTTAAATACAGCATTTTGTGGACAAGCATCAACACACAGCCAACAACCAGTGCAATCTTCCTTATTTATCTCAAGTGAGCCTGTTTTCTCATTCTCATTTATTGCCTCAAAAGGACATGCTTCAATACAATATCTTTCTTCACATTGATCACATACAACGGGCTTATCATAAGCAATCAGCGCATTTGTTTTGACTCTTATATTTGATCTTTGGGGATTAATCTCATTTTTAGTGAAGTTCATTGAACAAATCTGTTCACACATTCTACAACCCGTACAAAGATCATCATTTACTACTATTTTCCCAATAGCCATATTTCCACCTCTCCCATAGGATTTTAACTTTTAGAAAGATTTAGATAAATCACTTTCAAACTCTATGAAATCAAGGCCCAATTTTTCTAATGTATCTCCTGTTGGAATACCACTATCTTTATCCCAACCTCTTATTTCATAATACTCATTCAACATTTTGTCTAAAATTTCTTGACCAATCACTTTGTCCTTACCAGGACCAGCAGGTAATGGCTCATTTAATATTCTAGGTGGTAGAGTATCCTCCTTTCTTGTTACCCCTTGTTTTACATTATAGGCCCTTATGAGAGTTGCTATTCGATCAGACATTTTTTCAAGATCTTCATAAGTATAGTTCATTCCAGTAACCAAGTTAATTACTTCAGTTAATCCTTTTAATTTCATTTCAAATCCAAATCTTAAAGCGGCATCACATATTAAAGCTGAATGTACAACTTCTCTAAAGTCTTGTAATCTTTCAACTAAAGCGGCATTACCTTTCCAGCCGTAGTTATCATAATAATTCTTAGATAATCCAGGAACTTCAGTTGGTTTTGCTCTTCTATGACATCCTCCTCTACTTGCTGTAGCATAAGCTAATCCCATGGCAAAGGCACCCCTTGGATCATATGCTGCAAGTTCAAGACCTTTACTATGAATTGCAAATTTCTCTGTGCCTCTACCTATAATTTCTGATGCTTTTTTAACGCCTTGTGCTAAAATAGCTCCTATACCCTCTCTAAAGGCTATCTTTCTTAATAGCTCCATTTGTACGTCATCGTTTCCAAACCGTAAATCTAAACCATCTACTTCCTCTTTAGATAAAATGCCTCTTTCAAAACATTCCATAGCGAAGGCTACTGCTGAACCAGCTGACATTGTATCTAGTCCCAATTGGTCACATAATAAATTAGATTTAGCTATGGTTTCTATTTCACCAACTCCACAATTTGAGCCTAAAAGACCTATTGTTTCATATTCAGGTCCTACAACCTTTGTTCCTTCATATTTACCTTTTTTTACTATACTATATTTAGCACACGGAACTTGGCAACCATAGCACGCCTTATCCCTTTCAACTATACGCTCTTTCATAGCAAAAGCATTAATATTATCGATTTCTTCAAATGTCCCTGATTGAAAGTTACGTGTTGGTATAATCCCAAGGGCATTACTAGAAGTTGTAGTATAGCTAGTTCCATATCTTATGCGATTCTCCCCGAAAAATGAATTCCTAAACATTTCTGGAAGATCATTTACAACATATGAGAATAGTTTTTCCGGCTCAGCAACCTTAATTCCTTGTGTTCCTTTAATAGCGATAGCCTTAATATTTTTTGCCCCTAAGGATGCTCCTGCACCAGCCCTACCTGCCTGATGATAAAAATCTGTAGAAACACATGCATAAGGGACTAGATTTTCGCCAGCAGGCCCTATTGTTATGACTCTAAATTTTTCTCCGAGTTCATCTAATAATGCTAATTCAGTATCATCAGAGTTCATACCCCAAATATGAGATGCATCCCTTATTTCAATCTTCTCATTGTAAATATATATATAGCTTGGCTTTTCCGCCTTTCCAACTACAGTTAATACATCATATCCAGCAAATTTTATCTCAGCGGCAAAGTTACCTCCACAATAGGAATCATTAAAGATTCCAGTTAAAGGTGATTTTGTAATTATTACAAATTTTGAACCTGTAAAAAGTGCACCGGTAAGAGGTCCTGTTGCCAAAATTACTGGATTTCTTTCATCAAAAGGATCAAGATTTAGATCATGGTCAAATAGCATTCTGGCTCCTAGCCCTCTACCTCCAAGATACTTTTTTGCTCTCTCTGGATTCAACGGTTCCGTTTTAAATTCATTCTTTGTAAGATCAATAGTTAGTGTTTTTCCCATATATCCGAACATCAAATATACCCTCCTCGTAAGAAATATTTTGTATTATGCGTTTGGTATATAATTGCTTTTCCTTATACTAACAAAAAAGTAATGGAATGCTGCAAGTGCCGCTAATGCTGCGAGGTTTAGCAATATATTTGGTATTAGCAAAGAAAATGCTATTACTATTAAAATAACTAATTCAAATGCTTTCAATCTCTTGAACCAGTACCCATTTAGGACACCCGTTGCAACAGGTGTTGCAAACAGATACAGGATATAAATATAGACTGTTTCTAACATATTTCCCTGGGCTAACATCTGTGGAAAATATGCAAATACAAAAGGAGCTACGTATAACATAGTTGAATATTTTAACCCAGCAATACCAGTTTTCATTGGGTCAGCATCCGCTATACTTGCCGCTGCAAAAGCTGATACACAAACAGGTGGTGTAACATTAGATAAACCTGCTGTCCAGAATGAGATAATATGAGCTACGAGGTAACTTACTCCCATACTCGTTAAAGCTGGTACAGCAACTAGTGAAACTACTATATAGGTACCTACCTGTGTAGCCCCCATACCAACTAATGTTGAAACAATGCTTATTAAAATTATCGCTATAAATAAATTACCCTGTGAGAATGCTACTACTAAGGCCCCAAACTTAGTTCCTAGCCCTGCAAGAACAATAGCCGATAATACAAGGCCTAGTACACCTATAGTTGCTCCAACTGATAAATTATTTTTAGCGGCCGAAGCCAAAGCATCTGCAAACTTCTTAGGAGTTATCCTATTTTTAGGACTAAACCAACTTAGTGCTATTGCCAATAATATGGAATAAAAAGCTGCAAAGGGTGGGGAAAAGTGCATTAACAAAAGCACTAATATTGTAATAAGAGGTAGAAAGTAATACCATCCTTGTTTCAGAGTTTCCTTTGCAGGCGGAATATCTTCATCCGGACTAGCTTTTATGTCCATCTTCAAGGCCCGATGGTGCACAGACCAACCTACCCAGTAAAAATACAAAAGTGCTGGAACAGCGTTTATAGCTGCAACCTTAAGATAACTGGTTTCGGAGAATACAGCCAATAAAAATGCTCCCGCTCCCATAACAGGTGGAAGATACTGTCCACCTGTAGAGGCAGCCGCTTCTATACCCCCAGCTTCTTCTGGTTTAAATCCTACCTTTTTCATCATTGGGATTGTGAATACACCTGTAGTTACAACATTTGCAGCTGAACTTCCAGTAATTGAGCCAATCAGACCACTAGCTAAAATTGACATTTTAGCGGGTCCACCGACCCAATTTTTTGTAAGTGATTTAGCAAGTGTAATGAAAAATTCTCCACCACCTGAAACCTCTAAAACAGCCCCGAAAATTATAAAAGGTATTACATATGTAGCAAAGGTATCTGTAACAACTCCAAACATACCTTCCATAGTGCTATATGAAAATTCTATGATTCTAACGACTGAAAACCCTCTGGTTCTAAGTATTCCCGGTAGGAAAGGTCCAAAATATAGCTGTCCAAGAAAAACTGCAGATAATATTACTAGTACCCACCCCATTACCCTTTTAACTGCTGCAAGAAGTACAATTACACCAATGACACCAAATAGGGTATCCAATATAGTGGGACTTGCAAATCGGTGAACAGCATAGGAGGGATATTGCATAATCCAATATCCAAAGGTAAGAATACTAAGTCCAATTAAGGATATATCTAAAATATTAACTTTCTTTGATTTCTTAGTACTACCATAGAGTATAAAACAAAGTATTGAGTTAAACATCAAATACATTCCTCTATGACTCTCGGTAGAAACTAATCCAAAACCTGCTGTATAGAAATAAAATGCCCCCATTGCTACTGAAATCCAATAAAAAGCTTTAAGCCAGAATCCTTGCAGCACACGTTTCATATTTCACCTCTTTTCTTAAAAATGAGAGGAGAAAGCCAAATTGGCTAACTCCCCTATGCACTTTGTGTTTTTGTCAAATGAGAAGACCTAATTTACTTGTTCTTGTCCACCCAGCCCTCATTACCATAATCATCAAAATTATATTTATTTACATTATCTTCGAAAAATTTTAAAGCTGCAGGATGAATTTTAACCCCTGAATTTTTCATTATATCTAAACCAGGTCTTGTAAACTTCCATTGTCCATATCCATCTCCAAGCTTCTTATATACCTCAGGATCATATATAGTTGTTAAAACATCCTCTACTACATAATCCGGAACATCTTTGTGAGCAATTATAAAGAATGGTACAAATGGCACTCTAACTGGTTCCATTATCCCTTTATATGCTCCCGCAGGTATCTTATCATCATAGTAGAAAGAATGAGCTGCAAGAAGTTTTCCCATTTCTTCATCAGTAAATGGAATTATTTTAACTCCTTGAGTCTCCGAAAGTTCAGAAATAGCACCTACTGGAATACCAGTTCCACCAACAGCTTCAAGCTGACCATCTGCTAGTGCACGACCTGCATCACTAAATTGTAAATATTCACGCTTAACCTTATATCCTAAAGTGTCAATAATAACATCAGAATTATACTGGGCTCCCGAACCAGGTTGCCCCATAGCTATTGTCTTACCCTCTAGATCTTTTAAGCTATTGATACCTTTGTTTTTAGTTAGTGTTACAAAATAGTGAGGTCCTGGCATATAATATGACACTATTCTAATATTATCAGTTTCTAGTCCTTTAAATTGCCCAACTCCATTAGCACCTTCCCAAGCATTTGAACCATGAGCCATTCCAAAATCTAATTCCCCTAACAGTATTCTCTTAACATTATCAGCTGAGGCTCCTGTTGCAATATTTGTTACATTTATGTAATCATACTTTTCGGAAACAATTGGAGCTAGTACGCCTGTAGCATAATAATATCCTCCACCTGCTGATGAGCTACCCCAAGAGATTTCTATTGGCTTTTTAACTTCACCTTTTGGCTCTTCTGCCTTAACTTCTTCTTTAGGCTTTTCCTGTGGAGCTGATTGACCCGAAGGTTGACTACTACATCCGATGAATACACTTAAAACCATTAACATTGTTAACATTAATACCAACATCTTAGCTTTCTTACTAAACACTTTGATCTCCCCCTTAATTTTAATTTTCCCCTTAGTAACTGGTTTTGCCGTCATTGAACTTCCCCTTAATCTTAATTCTTTTCTTTTCACTCATTTTGTCTCCTCCATACAAACATTAGGCAGAAGAGCTGAAGAAGCTACTGCTTTTTTTACCTGGGTTTCTTCATCAAGGAAAATAGCATGTTTTGTTACCTCAGCTCCAGTTCCCGAAGTAGTAGGAATCATAATTGTAGGTATTCCACGGTTGGGGACTTTCTCTCTACCGAAGTAATCGCGAACCTTTAAGGGATTAGTCAAAAGTGCAGAGGCCATTTTGGCAACATCCAGCACACTGCCTCCTCCCATACCAATAATTACATCTACTTTCATATTTTTAGCAACCTCAGCTACAGCTTCTGGTATATGGGTAGCTGGTTCCGGAGTATTTCTACCTTGAATGTTTACTTCTACCTCAATTGATTCTGCTTTTAATAAGGCTGCTACTTTTTCCACATATCCAGCTTTTTGGACATTAGGACCTGTCAACAATAATACTCGGCTAGCACCTAGTTTTTTAGCTTGCTTACCCACCTGATTTAATGTGTCCATTCCAAAAATAATTGATGGTGTAGTAAAGTTAATATATTGAAACATTGTTTTCTCTCCCTTGTAAAAATTATTTATCATTACTTGAATCCCAATATATTATTGTTTAGTTGTTCACTATTGCTCGATTTCTGCCAGAATACTTTATTCATAATATTCACTTTGTTGCTCACACAGTCACAGGAGACCAGTAAATAGTTGCGCTGCCTCATCATTTTTTTGCCTACTATTATGAAGGAAGCGGACAATATTTCTCAGGTTTTTTGTTAACCAAAAACATTTCGTTTAATATCGAGCAAATGCTTTCTAGTAAGCTTTTCTGCCAAAGTTGGGTTGCGTTCCCGAATAGAGTCAAGGATTTCCTTGTGTTCAACTTTAATCCTCCCGATACGACCTTCCTTTTGCAAACTTTTTACCTTCAACTTTCCCCATAGTTTCCCTAACCGCTCACTATTGATACTCTTTTCAAACTTATACAAGACTTCGTTGTTTGCTGCTTTAGCTATTGAAAGATGAAACTTACCATCCAGTTCCTCAAATTTGTAAATTTGGTTAAGATCAAGATTCTTTGCCTCCTCAATTATTCTAGCCATCTCCTCTATATCTTCAATGGTTGCACGTTGAGCGGCTAGATGTGAAAGCTTGGGTTCAATTATTAGCCGTGCCTCAAAAAGTTCTGTCGGACTTATGTTTCCCGCAAGTTCTTCTCCTAAGATATTATCAAATTGGTTTTGTTTACATACAAAGGTTCCCAGCCCTGTTCTAACCTCAATCAATCCTAAAATTTCCAGGGCTGTTAAAGACTCTCTCACTGTGGATCTACTAACGTTAAATTGAATGGAAAGCTCCCGCTCCGATGGCAGACGATCCCCAACCTTTAGTGTTCCTTCGCTTATAAGCTTTTTAATCTGTTCTGCAATCTGTATATACATTTTCTGATTTTTTATTGGCTTAAACATTTTATTTCTCCCTATTAAATATTAGTGGCCTGACCACCAGGTAACCCTGCCTTAAATTCATTATAAGATAGTCATTGCACTTCTGTAAATTTACATATATTACAGTTTTTGGTATTTATTATTTCTTTGCTAGACTTTACTTCCATTTTCTACCTTATACTTTGCTTTTTGCTTTTATAACTTGTTGCTCAAATTAGATATTAAAGCCCTTGCATGTTTAACAAGTAAAATGACCCTAGTCAAGGACATTTTAGAAAAGAGCCTTTGAAATAGAATAATACCCTCATGCCACAAAATGGTATGAGGGTATTTATAAATCCTTTATATTTATGGGTTTCACCCAAAAAGAAACTACTAATTTCAGCTCAGAATTATAATGTTTTGCACTAAAAAAGACAGAGTTCCTTGAACCCCATCTTTGCTCTTAATTATATATTCTTTTAAGTTATGAATTATAATTATATGATATTAAATATAAGGTTACTAGCCTTCTTATAACTTCAGCTTTGCTAATTAATGATAACGAATTTTTTTTATTTAAAATCTTTTGCAATTTGTTCTAGCTGTGCTAACTGACTTTTAGTAAACTTAATGTTCTTTCTTATATCACTTACATTATCATCAACAATCAAATTTTCAATTTCCTTTTCTAACTGGTTATCAAATACTAAGTCGACTACTCTAGAACCAAATCTGCTTCACTACAATCTTGTTCTTGTTTTTAGATGTCGTAAATATTTATTTTGGAACTTTGAGATAACTAACCCATATTATTCCATTAACCGCAGCATATGCTGGTGTTCCATTAGCACCAGTATAATTAGCGAGTTCTGTTAATGTAAATTGCCTTTGTTCAATATAATTATTTGGTCCAGTAAGGTACTCCTCTAATTGTTGAGTTAGACCATTAAGCCAAAACAATTCATTCGAAATTAAATTAACATAGTACATCTTTTCCCCTGGGTTAGGGGTAGAAAAAAAGCCTTAGGATAATAATTAAGTCTATAAGCTATATGGGAAATTTGCCATGAAAAATTGTTTGTGTTCATTTTTAATACCCCCAATTCTTTTCTAATGTATCCTATGCTTAATAATCTGAAAAGCCATAAAATACTAAAGATTTTGCGCTGATATATAAAAATGCGCGAAAAAAGAGGAAGAATTACGATTTATTCTTCAGATCAAATTGATGCCATGGCGAAAGGATGAACTGTTATTGTACTATAGATCTTATCGTTAATATACTTATCCTGTCATCTTTGAAAATTTCCCTTTTCTCATTCCCTCGCATCATTACATGATAAAAACCAAAGTGACTTATTTGTCTACTTGTCCTTGCCATTTAGATCACCCCCTAGAATATCTATAATATTTTCCTTATGTTGTGTCAAAGGACCGTCCCCAGACACACCCGAGCGAATCAAAAGACCTCACCAAAACGTGGGGTCTTCTCATTTTAAGGAGGGCTTTCCCTCCTATTTTATTTGTGAGGTGAAAATTTGCGAGTGATAGAATAGACATTAAATTTAATGTTGAATTTGGAAGAATTACAAAATCTCGTTCGTGAGATTGTGCGTGATGAAATTAGTAAGAATAGATTAGATTTACTAATTTAAGGAGTATTAACTCAAAGACAACTTTTCTATAATATTAATAATCTTAAAGTTTTATACGCTGTTTTCCCATAATAAATTATAGGCTCTAGGGAACCTATCTTTAATAACATTACTTCCCGGAACTACATCCTTGCAACGTACTAATAATATTTCCATTTGGGTTCCAACAGCTTGTTCTCTTCCTTGAAAGGCTGCAGCTGGTAGTAATCCCAACGGATTTGTAATTAAACTATTTCCCCCAGAATCTAGCCCAAAGGTATTAGCCACCATTACAAAAATACGATTTTCGCTGGCCCGTGTTCTTGCAAATGATTTTTGATGATTTATAGAAAAGTTAACAGGCCACGCAATTATATCCGCACCCATTAGTGTTAAAGAACGAGCAACTTCAGGTAATAGCCCTTCATAGCCTAGCATTATAGCAATTCGGCCAATGGACGTTTCCCATACTATCATTTCTTCACCTGGTTTAAATTTCTTATTCTCCCTTTCATCTAGATGCACTTTACGATAAAACTGATAACTTCCGTCCGGACTAAATAAATATGCTCCTTTATAAATATGATCCACGTCAACTTGTGTACCAGCAGATATTATAAAAAGATCGTTTTCTTTGGCATTATTTATAAAACTCTCTATTAGCTGTTTTTCATTGCTCCAATTCTCTAAACATGGTAAATCAGGAAATACCAATAGTTTTGTAGATTGTAGTGCCATGCTCTTGAATATACCCCGGAAAGACACATTCAGGCAATACAACTAAATCAACTTTACTCCCAGCCACACGATCAATCATCTGAAAAGCATTTTCAAGAGCCAAATCCGATTGATTGATATCAAAGGCTTCTAATTGTAAACATGCTACTTTGATGGTCACCTTTATCCTCCTATCATGACTCATTATAGCCTAAATAAGAAAACCTCGCGGAGTTGGTACCTTTAATAGAATGTTAAAAACTATATAAACTATAATTACCACAATAATTGTTAATATAAATGAATTTCGAATCTTCATAGCCATTCTAATACTAGTCTCATGTGATTGGAGACTTACACACATTACCATTAAATAAATGGAAGTTACTGCGTAAAAGCCTATTGCTGAGATTGAAGATATATACAAAAAGCTAATTGCAACAATACTAATAACCCTCTTATAATTAATTTTTTCAAGTTTTTCTATAACTTCAGCTTTTGAGAATATATTTTGCAAAAAAACCATTAATGATAATATGGCGATTCCAATAATTAAAATGTACGGAAAAACATTAGAAGGATAACTTAATTTATTCGTTTGGTATAAAAATACTGCACAAAGAACAAACATACCAACGCTCAAAAAAATATTAACAACACGATGAGTCATTTCTCTTTACCTCCGATTCAAAAATTTTCTTTTTCTTAAGGTAATCAAGAATTAGAGGCGAAAAAGCCGATAAAATACTTAATATTATTAAAATCAAACTTACAGGTCTTAAAAACAAAGTTTGTAATATTGAACCTTTGGCTTGTGCAATTACCAATGAAACTCCCAACGCATCCTCGGCAATAGGTCCTAGAACCATTCCAAGAGCCATGGGCCCAGGGTCAATACCAGCCTTAGATAAAATATAAGCGATAGTACCAAATATGACCATTACAAAGACATCAAGCATACTGTTATGCAGGGCATAAGCGCCAATACTAGATAACACTAAAATTACTGGTGCTACAAAATATAAAGGGACATTAAGGATATTTGCAACTAATTTAAGCATAAAGTAACCTACAGGCAACATTATTAAATTAGCAATGATTAAAGATGTTATAAAAGTATATGCCACATCTCCACTTTCAACTAAAAGTTTTGAACCGGGAATTATTCCATGGGCAAGCAATCCTCCCATAATTACGGCAGCTGCGGGACAGCCTGGAATTCCTAATCCCATCATTGGAATCAATGCGCCTCCGATAACAGCATTATTTGAAGATTCAGATGCCATTAGACCTTCAATTGCACCTTTTCCGTATTTTTCAGGGTTCTTATCCCATCTTTTAGCTTCATTATAGGCAATTATTGAAGCAACCGGTCCTCCTGCACCTGGTAGCATCCCTATGAATGTTCCCAATATTGAAGAACGAAGAAGTACTGATTTCCCTTTTTGAAGCATCTCTGATAATAAAGATTTCAATAAACTAGATGTTTGCTTGTATCTAGCAATATACTTTTCATCCCGTTCCATTAAAGTTAACATTTGGGAAAAAGCGAAGAACCCAATTAAAGCTGGAACTAATTGAATACCTTGCACTAACGGCCTATAACCAAAAGTAAAACGAGGCACCCCTGCGATTGGGTCAAGACCTATTGTTCCTAATAATAAACCGAATAATCCCCCTAATAAACCTTTTACTACATTCCCCGTTGACATGGCACTAATTGTGGTTAATCCAAATATACAAAGCCAAAAATACTCTGGTTTTCCAAACTTTAAAGAAACTTGAGCTAAAGGTGCAAAAAGTGTTAGTAAAATTATTACCCCTATTATTCCACCTATGACAGAGGAGATTAAACTGGTCAGTAAAGCTTTATCAGCCTCACCATTTTTTGTCATTGGATAACCGTCCATAGTTGTAGCAATAGAGGAAGGAGTACCCGGAATATTTAATAAAATAGCTGCATTGGCACCCCCATAGATAGCACCACACCAGATTGCTCCTAACATTACAAGTCCGGATGCCGGTTCCATTATGAATGTAACAGGAACAAGTAAAGCTACAGCCATGGTCGCAGTTAATCCAGGTAATGTACCAACAATAATTCCAGCGGTAACACCAAATGCCATCAGAAAAATGTGATAAGGGCTTAAGCTGTTAATAAAACCGGAAATTATAAGTTCAAAAATATTTTGTTCCATGACCTACCTTCCTTTCGTTAAATTATAAGGATGGGGAGTAAATGGTAAATATTACATTTACTCCCCAGTAATACTTTATTTATTATATTTTTCTATTAATTCTTTAGCTTCAGTATAATAGTTTGTAACAAACTCTTTTACTTCAGCACCTGTTTTCCAGTCTGTGCTAAACTTAGCATTTTTCATATCGTCTTGATACTCTTTCTTATCCCAAATATTTTTAAGTCCAGTCTCTAACTTTTGTAACACTTCAGGCGCTAATCCTTTTGGAGCCACATAAATTCTGCCAACAAAACTTTGAACATCGTACCCTTTTTCCTTAAATGTTGGTACATCAGGAACGAAATCATGTCTCCGGTCAAAAGTAACACCTAAGATATTAAAGTTATCCTTTTCGGAAATAACAACACCTATATTGGCCATACCCGCATCAACATGTTTTCCAAGTATAGCGCTTAATAAATCCGAACCACCTTTAAGAGGTACTATAGACACCTCTATTCCAGCCTTTTCCATCAACATAAGTGTTGCAACATGGCCATCACCAAGTGCTCCTGGTACTCCAACTGTTAATTTTTTAGGGTTTTCTTTAGCAGCTTGCACAAATTCCTCTACCGTAGTGTAATTACTTCCTTTAGGAGTAATTAGAATTTGTGGATCACTTGCAGTTTGACAAATATAATCAAAGCTATCGACATCAAAGTCTCCCGAACCACTAATTGATTGTAATAGATAGTTGGGTATGTTTACAGTTCCAATAGAATATCCATCAGTTTTTTCTTTAGCTATGTCGGAAGCACCAATAGCACCACCAGCACCAGGTTTATACACAAATGTAAAGTTATTGCCAAATTGTTCTTTAGCATGTTTATCCAGCATTCTTGTTAACATATCGCTTCCGCCACCTGGATCATAAGGAACAATCATATTTATTGGTCTCTCTGGGTAGTTTACTTCACTTTTTTTCTCAGGTGCAGGGGTATTAGATTGACCACAACCAGTTACTAATATCATTAATACAATTAGTAAAAAACTCGCAGATAAAATTGACTTTCTTCCTAATCTCATTATAGGACCTCCTCTAATAATAAATTTATCATTTATGTGCTCATCCCAATACGGTGAATAGCAAAACCAGTATTGTGTTCCAATAGAAACTCAGACTTAGTTATTTTCCCCGAAGCAACTTCTATAACCTCTTTGAGAATAATTTCCCCTGCCTCTTCAATAGTTAAATCACCCTCTAATACATCACTAACATCTAAATCAACTGTATCTTTCATATAATCAGCCGAATAGGGGTTACCGGTAACTTTAATTGTAGGCATAATTGGGTGAGAAATTGTATGTCCACCACCTGTTGAAAACACAAGTAGTTGTGAACCACCCGCTCCAATTCCTGTAATGGATTCAGCTCCATGACCTGGAGTAGCCATTATGTAAACCCCCGGCTTATTCGGTGGTGTTTCTGCCCAATCAACTACATCTTGAATTGGGGCACTCCCGCTTTTCTTAGCGGCACCTAATGACTTTTCTTCTATTGTCGTTAGACCACCTGTGATATTATCTGCAGTAGGATTAGCACCTCGGATGTCTTCACCCGTATCAAGAATGCGATTCTCAAAGTCCGCTATAACCTTCCAAATTTTATCAGATACATCCTGGTTTACTGCTCGTGATGCTAACCATTCTTCTGCACCCATAAGTTCAGTTAATTCGGCCAAAATTGACCGCCCACCTTGTTTAATTATAATATCGGAACAATGACCTAAGGCAGGATTTGAGCTCAAACCTGAAGTAGTATCAGATGTCCCACAGTTTAACCCAAATAATAATTTGGAAATAGGCACCTCATCTCTTCTTCTAAGAGTAATTTTTCTAGCTATGTCCATTGCTAACCTAATAGCCTTTGTTGTTGATTCTAAAGTCCCCCCGCTGTTACGAATATTTACTATTTCTACAGGTTTACCAGTTTTAGCAATTTCCTCCGCTATTTCTTCTGCGGTATTACCTTCTTCCTGAAAGTGGTCGAGAACTACGACCCCACCTATATTAGGATTTTTTGCAGTCCCTACTAGGGTTTTAAAAGTAAAACGTATATCTGATTTAGTCTGCGCACGTCCTAAAGGGTGAATAATTGGAATTGCCCCGTAAACTGAATTAGCAACCCTCTCAGCTAAACCATTAGAATAAATTGTACTCGAAAGAATTAATAGATGGTTTCTTGTTCCAACAGTACCATCAGGATTAACATATCCCCAAAACTTATCCATGAAAATCACCTCCTTTTCGTTAAATCTCCACGCCCACGAGTACTTTCAACATTATGAATATGAACATGTTCACCTACTGAAATATCAGTAATAGCAATACCAATAGCGAGCCCATATTTTAAAATTTTTTCTCCTTTTAAAATAGGCTTTATTGCTACCTTATGACCATATAAAATGTTATCTTTCAATTCAATAAATTTGGAATTATCGCCGACATTAACTTCAACAGTTGCACCTTTCTCAAGCCCCTTTTGAAGAATAGTTGCGACATTATCGCTACCGCTAACAACAAAAATATTTTTCTTAGCCAAAGGGTCATCTCCTTTCTGGTTTTTTCAACTAAAATAATATAGTTTTTAAACCACCTCCAAAAAGAACTTTCTTAAAATAACTAAATAGATTCCCCAATTCTACTAACTGACATTTCAACATTTTTTAATATTTCATTTTTAGTCATTTGTCCATTTATAACAGAATTTAGTATTGCAAGTATTTGATTACGAGCCCACTCTAAATCCGAAGATCCTACCATAACTTCACTAACATCCACATCAATATCAGATTTCATAAACTTGACCGTATTTCTATTGCCAGAAACCTTAATTATAGGAACTATTGGAAACCCAATAGGATTTGAACGCCCAGTTGAAAAAAGTATTAAACTTGCTCCACCCGCCGCAATGGCAGTTAAATTTTCAACAGCAGCTGCAGGTGCATCCATTAGGAACAGCCCGTTACCTTTGGGGCTTTCACCATATGATAAAAGTCCTTCTATAATTCTAGTTCCGCCTTTTCTAATTGCACCAAGTGCCTTATCTTCTATAGTTGAAAGCCCTCCCTTAATATTATCCATAGTAGGGTTGTTTTTTAAAAAATCTAAGCCTTGTGTTTTTGCAATATTTATATATTTTTCAGTACATTTTTTAATTTCTTGAGCGACTTCTTCGCTTCTAGCTCTACGCATCAGAATATGTTCAGCACCAATCCATTCCGTAGGCTCTGACATTATTACAGTTCCTTCGTTATCAACTAACCAATCGGAAACTAGTCCTACAGCTGGATTAGAAGAAATACCTGAAGTTGCATCTGAACCACCACATTCAACACCAAGTACTAATTCATTAAAACCAATTGGTTCCCGCTGCTGGGCAGATATTTTAAAAATAAGTTCTTGTCCAATTCTGAGCCCTTTTTCAAGGACACCGATAAATCCCCCATCTTCCTGAAGTGTAAGTATCTCTACAGGCTTACCTGATTTGGCTATACCATCGGCAATTTCCTTTGCCGAATTAGGTTCTAAGCTGATTACTAAACAAGCTCCAACATTTGGATTGCTTCCTAAGCCGACGACAGTCCTCCGATGCAAAATAAAATCTTCACCTATTTGTCCTCGTCCATATCCAGGACAAATAGCAACTGCACCATTAAGTAAAGATTCTAAACTTCTTACCACAGGATTAGAATTATCCATTACAGCAATAATACCCAAATAATTGCGTATACCAACTTGATCGTCTGTACGCCTATACCCCATTAATACGTTATTTTTCAATTTTCTTACCCCCGGTTCATCTACTACAAATATTATGGATATGTACATGACTCCCGACTTCTATATCTGTTACTGCTAAACCTATAACTTCACCATATTTTAGAATTGGTTGGCCTTTAGGTATTTTCTTTATAGCAATCTTATGTGCCAATTCAATATTGTTTAAACTAGTAACTCTTACTTGCTCATCTAACCCCTTTATCATAATTAATTCGTCTTCTTTGACATCATCTAATACAACAGCAACATTATCATTTTTTTCTAGAAGTAGAGCCTTTTTCACTGAATTACCTCCAAACTCAACAGATAGCTAATTTTACTTAAGTTCATCCTCCATATTTATATATTGATCAGCTATTTTCCAGGCCTCCATTATATGTTCTGTAATTGCTTTTTCAGCAATGTTTGGATCTTTTGTTATTAGAGCTCTTATTAATTGGGAGTGCTTGATTAAAGTCCCTTCGACCGTATCAAACACCATTACAACAGATCCTAACATTTTTAACTGCAAATCTAGATTTTGCCAAAGATCAATTAAACGTTTATGATCAGACTTCACAATGACAAACCGATGAATTTCTAATGTATTTGGAACTGCGATACTTTGGTTTAGGCTACCTTTTAATTCCGCAATATTATTTAGACATTTGTTCAAATATGCTATATCTTCTTCTGAAAAATTAGGAACAGCCAGTTTAGCGGCAAACCCTTCAATAAGACTTCTCAGAGAATATATTTCATATAAATCTTTTTTAGTTAGCGTAGTAACAAAAATATTTCCATTTTCACTTCTAGTTAGAAAACCTTCATTTTCTAAAATAACCAAAGCTTCTCTCACTGGTCCACGGCTAGTTCCGAACTTTCGCGCAATCTCGGATTCAACTATATGGTCACCGGGCTTAAATTTTCCTTTAATAAAATCTTTTCTTAATATATTTAGAATCTGTTCCTTCAAGCTTGGAGAACGCTCAACTTTTGACATGTCATTACCCCTTTCATAAGAAATAGTATCCTATACAAGTATATTTAGCTAATGCCAAATTTAATTAATATTGAGGTTAACGGTTAACTGTTAACCGTTAACTCCGCCATTCTTTATTTCTCTTATTTTTTCATTTTTCTGATTTTAGATTTGAATAACATTGACCTTTACATAAAAGTTTTTTTATTACATAACAAAAAAAACTAAATTAGACCAAATGCCAAACGCCTACAACGGACTTTAATCCGCTAATTTGCCACTTAGATAGTTTCACTATAAAAGCCCCTCAGTTTTTTAGAAAAAACTGAGGGGCTTTCTTTAAATTCTTTAATGAATACTAGCAAGTTCTTCTACGATGATAAAGGTTTATCAGCCTTCTAATAACTTCAGCTTTATTTATATCCTATCCTGCTATCTTCACTTTAAATCTTCGTAAGATTTAAATCCCTAATTTTTCTCTCTTTGCCATAATATGAGCTTCAATTTGTTCTGCAGCTTTTACCATATCCTGCTCAACATTAACCTTACCTCCAACTAAACCTTCTATATCTTCAGTGAGAATTTTTGTTACAGTAGGTCCTCCTACTACAGGGGGTATAGGTCCAAGATGAGTTAATAAGCCGAAAGATAAAGCAAAGACTCCATCTGCAACAGCTTTTTGCTCTAAATACTCCGGAGCAGAAGCTGCTACCGGCAGCTGACTTGGATCTACACCTAAAGCATTAGCTATAGCTGCAACAGCCATCGTGATTCTACCAATATCTATACATGAACCAAAGTTTAATACTGGTGGTACTTGTAATACTTTACATACTTCTTGTAATTTAGGACCAGCATATTTAATTGCATCTAATGTTTGTAATCCCTCAATCTGTGCACCACTAGATACGCAGCCAGAAGTAATAACTAAAATATCCTTTTTCAATAATTCTTTTATTAATGTTAAAGAAGCAGAGTCATGTCCATTGCGGTTATTCGTACATCCAACTACGGCTGTAATACCCTTAATGCTTCCACTTTTTATTACATCTAACAATGGATCTAAGCTTCCACCTAATACTCCTAATAGGGACTCAATTCCCACACCGGCAATGATTTCTGATTTATATCTTGGAATTTGCACCGCATTTACAGTACCACGCTTTTTATAAGTTTCTATAGCCATCTCCACTAGCTCTTTTGCCTGTTCATAAACCTTCTCAGGTACATAATCTAAATTTGTATCTACACCATCCATTCTTAAAACGTGGGATACTGATACCAGCTGAGTGTGGAACTTATCAGCGGCTAATTTTAGGCCTGGAATTGAACAGTTTAAATCCATCATAACCAAATCTACTGCTCCGGTAGCCACCATTAATTCTTGGGTTAACCAATTCCCTAACTGTCCGGCAAAGCCTTTACCTACTGTATTCATTCTTTGTAATAACTCCTGGCCTGTATCCATAGAGCCATAAAGCTTAATACCTGTAGCCCCTGCTTCCTTAGCTAAACGGTTAAGTTCTTCATCCTCAGCGATTACATTTAAAACAGCCACTGCTACATATGGTACGTGACCATGAGCTACAATATTGACTGTATCAGGGTCTAGTGTGCCCAAATCTGCCTCTGCTTTACCAATACCTGGGTTACCTAAAAGGATATCTTGGATAATAGTAGTACCAATTAAACCCATATAGCCTGTAGCAATCGATAAGCGCATAGTAGTTAATAATAGACTTACAGGGTTTGTATTAATATTACTCATAGTCATGGTCATTGCATCTCTTAACTCAGATAGTGGACCACCAGGAATAATGCCTAGATCCTTCCAAATTGCAATTCTTGATTTTGGTGCAAAAGCCTCTACTAATTTAAGAGGTTCTCTTGTCTCTTTTCTTAACTCATGCAGCATGGCATCTGCTACATTGATTGCTAAAGCTTTAGTATCTTTATTGGTATCTATGCCCAGAGCAGCAGCTAACTCTTTTAGCTTTCCTTCTTCTCTAATTTCATAAGGGGTTTTTCCTAGAGCAGTTGCTCTTAAGGTATCAATAGCTTCTTCAAATTGATGACAGTATGCAGATAATCCATGACACTCCAAACGCAATAAATTTCTAGCTACTATAGTGTCTGCACTGGCACCACAAATAGCCCTTGGTGATTTAGGGGTAATTCTACATGGACCATGGGAGCATAGCTGACAGCATACCCCTTCAGTACCAAATTTACATTGAGGCTGTTGATCCTCATAACGGTCAAAGGTAGTATTTATTCCTAATTCTTGTGCCCTACTATGCATTTCCTGTATTGAAGCATGGCTTGAAGTACAAGTATTACAATCTAAATTGCATTTTGTCATTAGAATATTCCTCCTTTTACTAATTTTCTAAAAATTTACAAGCTGTCTAGCATAGTTATATCTACTTGATAATAAGACTTCTTTAACTTTATCAGCCTTTTTATTAGAACGGATAAATCCGGCAACTACTCCTGCATTTGATATATCGCCTAAGAAAATCATCCCAACGGGGATATTATCTTTCAATACGATTTTCCGATATACACCCTGCTCTTCATTATGATAAGTTAATATTTCATATTCATCCTCATTAGTCGGATTTACAATTCCAACTGAAATGAATGGAACTTCTCTAAATTCAGAGGTGTTTTGCATGCTTACCTGGTTAATAAACTTTTTACTCATTCCAGCCATGTTCCAACCGGCATATTTCCCTTGAATGACTGCATTAGGCCAGATAGGGCTAAGACTCTGATTGTCTGTTACTGCATCTCTAGTTTCTGCAACATCGCCCGCGGCATAAATATCCGGTATATTGGTATTCATAAATTCACCCACAACTATTCCTCTGTTAATAGTTAGTCCGGAATCTTTAATAAGGTCGATATTCGGTTTCGTGCCAGCTGCAAAGACTACCATATCACAGTGAACCATTGAACCATCTTCTAAAATTACACCTTTTAAGTCCTTGGCTCCAAAAAACCTAAGTACTTTAGAGTTTGGGACTATTTCGTTAACACCTACTCCCAGTTCGAGATTAATGCCAGCTTTTCGCAAACCACTTCGAATCAAAGCGGCTGCAGTATGATCAAGCTGCATGCTTAATATCCTAGATGCCTTTTCAATAACAACCACTTCTTTATTATTGTTTCTGAGAGCAAAGGCTAGCTCTAAGCCTATAAATCCTCCGCCTACAATTACAACTTTGTTTTTATTCTGCATTTCTTTAATAATTTCTTCTGCATCAGAAAGACTATTTAAGGTAAAGACCGGGGCTTTATCAATACCCTTTATCGGCGGGATAAAGGGTTTACTGCCGGTAGCAATGAGAAGCTTATCATAATGGATGCTGCTTCCATCCTCTAAAAAAATCATCTTATTTTCAGAATTAATACCAACAACATTTGATTGATATAAGGTTTTTATATTATTGCTTGAATAAAAGCCGGGGTCTCTAATAAATAATTGTTCTTTGGATATTCCCCCGGAAACATAGTCCGGTAACAAACAGCGGGAATAGACATCATCTTTTTCCCTGGAAATAACCAGTATATCCGAAGTTTTATCTAATTTTCTAATTTCCTGAGCAGCTGTTATTCCAGCTGCACTATTGCCAATTATGACATAATTCATACTTTTCCCCCCTGTTTTAAACTAATAGAGCAGCCATTTTCTTTTTGTGCTTAGCAAAATCATCTTCATTCATAAAAACAATAGCACCATTTGGACATGCTTCAACACAGGCAGGAGATTTTCTGTCCTTACAAAGATCACATTTTACTGCTACTTTTTGCGAACCCTTTTTTTTGGGGGTAATCACACCAAAGGGACAAGCCATTATACACATCCAGCATCCTACACATTTTTGTAGATTACCTTCGTTACTAACCGCTCCAGTTTCTAAGTCTTTTTGCATAGCCCCACTCATACATGCGTTTACACAAGCCGGCTCTTCGCAGTGATGACAAACAAGTGGAATAGGCCTTCCATATACTGCCTCAACGCTAATTCGGCCAGGCTCTTTTTGTGATGCGACTGAATAGAATTGTGATTCTTCATGGGCTAAGGTACATGCAACTACACAGTTCAAACAGCCAGAACATTTATCTTCTAAGATAAATATTTTCCTCAACTCCTTTCCCTCCTTTATGAATATTTTTAATTTACAAACAATTGCGTTAGTTATAGAATGCCATAACAAATTACTTTACTCCGTGACATAAATCACATAATACCGATTAATTTACTTGGTAATAAATTACTGAGAAATATTCAAATATGGCATTATGGGATATATAAAAGGTGAGGAAAGAAACAAGCGAATATCTCCCCTATCAAGTCATAAAAATATTTAGAAAGCAAAGATAAAAAAAGGAACCTCCTTTGGTATGCAGGTCCCGTGTCTTCTAAACTACTTCTGTTATGTTATAGCCACGTGGCATGTGGCAAATGATGATTTGGTGTCCGCCTTCCGTTTCCTTATCCAGCTAAAAATCTAATCCCTGAATATATAAAATAAATTGCTAGAATACCTAAGAAGCCTCCACATATCATTAAAATTAAGCCATAAAACTTCTGTGTAATAAATCTTTTGCCTGAAGTAACAGCATAAGCAACAAGTGCATACCAAATAAAGTCAGCACTAATATGACCTAAGAAAAAGGCGGTTAAACCAATTATCCCCTTTTCATAGGCTACTACCAGATAACCCAAACCGATAGTAGCCCACCACAATATCCAGTATGGATTAGAAAGGCTAGTCAAAACACCGATAACCTCCGGTTGAAATTTTTGGGTAGTCCCTGCAGCTGCTAATTCCAGGTTCAATCGTTGCAAGCCGGCATCTTTAATAATCCCCCATGCCATCCATATTAAGAATAGACCCCCTACTAAAGCAATTACGGACTTAACATAACTTATCAACAATATTTGCCCAAGGCCCATAATTAAACCTATAACAAGCAGTAATTCCAGTAGAATGTGCCCGATAATCATCCTTGGTCCTGCACTAAAACCCCGGTGATAACTTTCATTAATAGTTGCCGTCAACATTGGTCCCGGCATCATAGCTCCTGAAAAACCCATCAACATTGCAGAAAAAAACAGTGTAAATAACCCCATACTACCATCCTCCCCAACTATTCTATCGATTGAACATTCTTCATGAATCTGTCAATTTTTACCTGTTCCTTATAGCCTGGTCTCTTCTCAATACCTGTCAAAACATCAACTGCATAGGGCCGGTTCTTATTAATTATTGAAAGGATATTGGCTGGGTTTAGACCACCCGCCAATATAACCGGCAAAGAACTCTCATGTTGGATGATTCGAAACGTTGGCAAGTCAACCATAACTCCTGTCCCGCCGGGCTTAGATATGGTATAGGAATCCACCAGTATAGCCGATATTCCAGTTTTGGCAAGCTCCCTGGCAGCCATAGTAGGATCTGCAATTTCAAAATCACAAATTCCGCTATCATCTATACGCAAAGCTTTAATTGTTTTAATTCCTCGTAAATTCAGCTGATGAGCTAATTCTTTTACTTCTTGCAGAGTTTCTTTATAATGAAGCTGTACGACGTTAGGGCAAGTTTTCTTCACTAGCGCCAAGATTTTTTCGACTGATCCACCTGTGACCACACAAGTGCTTACAAAAGGTGGAACCTGTTGAATAAGTTTCTTAGCTTCGGCCATAGTTAGGTTCCAGGGTACAGGTATGGGATAATCCACCACAAAACCTACCATATGCACTCCGGCTTGCACACACAAATCTACATCTTTCCGATTCATTAATCCACACATCTTAACTCGAGTCATGTTACCTCCAAGGGTCACTTAGCCTATAGTACATTTCCACTGGGTCCTGAGCTCGAAGAATAGCGGTACCTACTAACACCCCATGAGCGCCTGCCTCTATTGCACGCAGCACATCCATAGGGGAAGCAATAGAACTTTCGCTCAGCACTAAAACACCTGGACGCACTAAACCGGCTAGCTTTTCAGTGGTATTTACGTTTCCGTCATCCATTTCCCATTCAACTATGTTACGGTTGTTAATGCCTAAGAATGTTAATTTTAACTCATTAACAGTAATAACTTCCGCTTCGTTATGGGTTTCCACCAAAGGTTCCAAACCCAGCACCAACGCCTCTTCAGTAAGTTTAAACAGTTGTTCTTTTTCTAGTATAGACGCAATCAACAATACACCACTAGCTCCTATATCCACACTCTCAAGTAATTGTTCCCGAGTGGTGATAAAATCCTTACGCAATATTGGAATCGAGGCAGCCTGTGCGATTTGGGACAACAATTCCGGTGAGCCTCCAAAATGTTCTGATTCCGTCACAACCGAAATGACAGGGGCACCTGCTTTTGCCAAACTCCTCGCTATTGCAACGGGATCTCTCCCCATAAGCAGGTCACCTTCCCCCGGAGACTTGCTCTTGATGTCGGGGATGACGGGGACCTTGCCGGAACGGTGTTGATTCCACAGTGCTGTAGTACATTTGGTGCAGGATGTTAGTAGATTACCCGTTTTTACCTGTTTCATATTAAATCACCAATCTGTAGTCATTTGAAGCAGTAATGAGCAGATTGAGTTTATTATGTGCTTCTCCACTATCAATAATTTCACCTGCCAGTTTTATCCCTTCTGAAAAAGAATTTGCTTTTTCGCCTATCATCAAGGCACCGGCGGCATTAAGGATCACAGCTTGACGGCGGGGGCCTTTGTCCTTGCCTGTGAAAACATCCTTGATCATGGTGGCATTTTCTTCAGGAGTTCCTGTTGAGATTTCAGCAAGGGTACAACGGGACAAACCAAAATCCTCAGGAGCAATTTCATAGCTGGTTAGGGCTCCATTACTCAGTTCAATAATTTTGGTTTTGCCCAAGAGGGATATTTCATCCAAGCCGTCTTGACCATGGACAAATAAAGCCCTCTTATAGCCTAAAGACGCAGCAACTTGGGAAACTGTATCCAATAGCTCCGGCTTATAAACCCCTAGAACGTGCTTAGTAGCATTAGAAGGGTTAATTAGTGGTCCAATAATAGTATAAAAGATGGTCTTGATACCCAAATCTTTCTCTGGTGGAAGTACCTTACCCATTACCGGATGGAACAAAGGTGCATAAAGAAATGCAATGCCTATATCTTCAATAAGTTTCTCGACACCTTTGGGACTTTGATTAATTTCTACACCCAAGGCTTCCAAAACATCAGCGCTGCCGGAAAGGCTGGATATGGACCGGCTTCCGTGTTTAGCCACTGGAATACCGGCAGCAGCTGCAACAAAGGCTACTGCAGTAGAGATATTAAAGGTGCTCAGTCCTCCACCGGTACCACAGGTATCCATGAGTTCGCCAGTTACCTGAGGGAAGATTTTAATACAATTATCACGCATAGCTTGAGCAATAGCCGAAATTTCTGTCAATGTTGGACCTTTCATTAAAAGGGCTACCTGAAAACCTGCAATCTGAACATCACTTAGCTGGTCATTTTTAATTGCAACAATCAAGCTATAAGCCTCTTTTGCAGTTAAGTCTTCTTTTGCAGTCAGTTTTTGTAAAACATTTTTAATCATCTGAAATCTCTCCTTTTATATTGGTATTTTTAACTCTCGTCCCAAACTTAATTTGTACTTATTTAATTGCATTCTTCATCATACGCACATATTCCACAACATGGGGTACACAGTCCATACCGTATTGCTCCACAATTTTTACAATTGCGCTTCCCACTATCACGCCGTCAGAAAACTGAACCATTTTTGCTGCTTGTTCAGGTGTAGAGATACCAAAACCAATTGCGCACGGAATGTCCTTAACCTCTTTCACAAGTTTTATCATTTCCTTCACATCGGTATTAATTTCTTGCCGCACACCGGTCACTCCCAAGGATGATACACAGTAAATAAATCCCTGAGCATCCCTGGCAATCATACTGATGCGATTATTGGATGTTGGAGCAATCATTGAGATTAATTTAACTCCATATTTTAAGCAGCAAGGCATAAGTTCGTCCTTTTCTTCATATGGCAAGTCAGGGACAATTATCCCATCAATTCCAATTTCTTGACAATTTTTCATAAATCTATCAGTGCCATAAGTAAAGATTGGATTCACATAAGTCATAAAAGCCATAGGGACATTGCATGACTTTCGGATGCGTCCCATCATGCTAAATATTTTATCTGTCGTTACTCCACCCGAAAGAGCACGATTATCCGCCTCCTGAATCACCTGCCCTTCTGCAACCGGATCAGAAAACGGGATGCCTACCTCGATTAAGTCTGCACCAGCATCTGCCATCGCAAGCACCAATTGCTCAGTTATTTCTATCGAAGGATCACCCGCAGTGATAAATGGAATAAAGGCTTTGCCGTTGGTAAACACCTGCTCTAACTTATTCATAGATTTGTACCCCCCTGTGGCGTGCTATGGCAGCAACATCTTTATCGCCTCTACCGGAAAGACAGATTACTATTGTTTGATCTTGGCTCATTTTGGGCGCAATTTTTTTTGCATATGCGACTGCGTGGGCGCTCTCGATTGCAGGAATAATTCCCTCGGTATGTGAGAGGTATTCGAAGGCCTCCACAGCTTCATCATCGGTAACCGGTACATATTCTGCTCTTCCCATATCATGAAGGTTAGCATGCTCAGGCCCTACTCCCGGATAGTCAAGTCCCGCTGAAATGGAATAGACCGGGGCAATCTGACCGTACTGGTCTTGACAGAAGTAGGACTTCATACCATGAAAAATGCCTACCGTTCCAGTGGCCATTGTTGCTGCAGTTTTTGCTGTATCAACACCATAACCAGCCGCCTCGCAGCCAATGAGGCGGACCTTTGTATCTTCGATAAAATCATAAAATAACCCCATTGCATTACTACCTCCTCCAACGCAAGCAAGTAGAACATCGGGAAGTCTGCCTTCTTTTTCCAACATCTGCTGTTTGACTTCACGTCCAATTATACTTTGAAAATCACGGACAATACTTGGGAAAGGGTGTGGACCCATTACAGACCCAAGAACATAGTGGGTATCTTTGACACGCTGTGTCCATTCACGCATAGTTTCGTTTACTGCATCTTTCAGTGTTTGAGTGCCACTGGTCACCGTATGCACCTTTGCGCCTAGCAGCTCCATGCGAAAAACATTGAGTCTCTGACGGTCGGTGTCCTCCTTGCCCATGTATATCTCACATTTCATTCCCATAAGTGCAGCGGCAGTTGCTGTGGCAACACCATGCTGTCCTGCGCCAGTCTCTGCTATTACCCGGTTTTTACCCATCCGTTTGGCGAGAAGCACCTGCCCCAGCACGTTGTTGATTTTATGGGATCCTGTATGATTGAGGTCCTCACGTTTAAGATAAATCTTAGCTCCGCTTAGGTCTTTCGTCATCTTTTGAGCAAAATAGAGTAACGATGGTCGCCCAGCATAATTATTTAGCAAGTCGTCTAGTTCCGCAATAAATTCCGGATCATTCTTAAAGCGATCATACGCCTCTTCAAGTTCAATAACAGCATTCATCAGCGTCTCGGGAATATATTGCCCACCGTGGATTCCAAACCTTCCTTTCGCCATGTTCATCCTCCTTTTTAATAATATTGAGCAAATAAAAAAGCCTTCATCCCTAAAAATAGGGACAAAAGCTTTAAACTTCTGCGGTACCACCCAAATTGACGATAAATCGCCCACTCGTTTTGTATACTATCATATACATCCCACTGATAACGGACAGGATCCCCGTAAGCGCCTACTTTCTCTCAATTTCGGGCTTCCCTCACAAGTCCATTCAGAATCATCTTTGTAACCGCATTCTCACCAGCTAGCGGCTCTCTGAGTACAACTAATCATTCTTACTCCTCTTGATCATAGGTTTATGATATTAAATAAAATGTTATCACTAGAAGTTAACTTTGTCAACTACAATTAAATAAAAGACGAACCATATTTATTTAATCTTCAATTGTCTAGGCTTCAAATATAAGGTTATCTTAGGGAAAGGAATATTAAAAAGTGGCATAGACTTAGCTTTTTCCCGGTTTTACAGTTTATTACTTTCTTGATATTTTATAATCTCCCTTTTATGATTTCCTCAAGTATTGAAGGGTCGGCAAGGGTACTTGTATCTCCAATATTATCCAGCTCTCCAGCCGCTATTTTCCTTAATATTCTTCTCATAATTTTACCACTTCTAGTCTTAGGCATTCCTGATACAAACTGTAATTTATCCGGTGTGGCAATTGGACCAATTTCATGTCTTACATGGAAAACGAGTGCTCTTTTAAGATTATCTGTTGGCCCATGATTATTTTTGAGAGTAACATACACATACAACCCTTCACCTTTTACATCATGGGGGAACCCAACAACTGCAGCTTCTGCAACAGCGTCATGTTTGACTAGCGCGGATTCGATTTCCGCTGTTCCAAGTCTGTGTCCTGAAACTTTAACAACGTCGTCAATTCTTCCGGTTATCCAGAAATCACCTTCATTGTCGATCATTGCGCCATCGCCGGTAAAATATTTTCCAGGAAACCTGGTGAAATATGTCTCCCTTACTCTTTCATTCTCTGGGTCTCCATAAGTTCCTCTTAGCATTCCCGGCCAGGGTTTTTCAATGACAAGATAGCCACTTTCATTAACTTCCGCCGGTGTTCCATCCTCTTTTAATACCGAAGCCACCACACCCGGGAAGGGTTTGCAGGCAGAGCCTGGTTTTAACCGCATGGCACCCGGTAATGGGGTAATCATGATTCCACCTGTCTCCGTCTGCCACCAAGTATCTACGATCGGAAGCTTTGAACCACCGGCATGGGTGTGGAACCACATCCATGCTTCAGGATTGATTGGTTCACCTACAGAACCTAAAAGCCTTAAAGAAGACAGATTATAATTCTGAACCCATTTTTCACCCTCCTTTATCAAGGATCGAATTGCTGTAGGTGCTGTATACAGTATGTTTGCTCCATGTTTTTCAATAATATGCCAAAACTTTCCGGGATTTGGATATGTCGGAATACCCTCAAACATAAGACTAGTCGCACCATTGCTAAGAGGACCGTATACAACATAGCTATGCCCAGTAATCCACCCGATATCGGCAGTGCAGAAATGGATATCTTTCTCTCTGTAGTCAAAAATCCATTTATATGTCAAATGTGCATAGACTAAAAAACCACCTGTTGTGTGCAGGACACCTTTCGGCTTTCCGGTGGATCCCGATGTATAAAGGATAAAAAGCGGATCCTCGGCATCCATCCATTCGGGTTCACAATAGTTTTCAATGGCCGTATCATTAATTTCGTCGCTCCACCATGTGTCTTTTCCGGATTTTATGTTGATATTCAAGGCGGCATCCGGTCTAGTCTTTACCACAATCACTTTTCGTATACTTGGGCATGAATAGATGGCCTCATCGGCATTCGCCTTAAGATGTATCGTTTTTTCTCCCCTTATTGTGCAATCGGCGGTAATCAGGAGCTTAGCTTCCGAGTCCTGGATTCTATCCTTTAATGCATTGGCGCTGAACCCCGCGAATACCACACTATGAACCGCTCCAATTCTTGCACATGCCAGCATGGAAATAGTCAATTCAGGAATCATGGGGAGATAAATTGTAACCATGTCTCCTTTTTTAATCCCATATTTTTTCAAAACATTAGCAAACCTATTTACCATGTAGTATAACTGCTGGTATGTATAGGTTTTGCTGGTGATTTCCGAGTCCGACTCGCATAATAATGCTGCCTTGTTTCTGCGTGGAGAGACAATATGCCTGTCAAGACAATTGTAAGATACGTTAAGCTTTCCGCCAATAAACCATTTTACAAAAGGTTTATTAAAGTCATACTCAAGCACTTGATCCCATTTTTTAAACCAGGAGATATCACTTTCTGCAACGCCGGCCCAAAACTCCTCAGGATCTTCAACAGATTTCTTGTAAATGCTGTTGTATTCTTCGATACTTCGAATATGGGCTTTTTCACTAAATTCTTTAGATGGTTCGAATATTCTGTTTTCCTTAATCGTGGATTTAATGTTTACTTTTCCGGACATTCTCCAACCCCCTATGATAATAGTACCGTAATAGAAACTGTTTCCCACATATAGCATTATGAATATTCTGTAAGATTGTGAATATTACAAATATTATTTAAATATTCGCCTTTAGTATATATATTACCTGCAAGGAAAATTACAAATTTTATCGAAAAAACAAGACAACAGGTTTAGCTAGAATAAACTATATGCTTAATTCCTTTTTCCTTTACTCTTTTTAATGTTATAATTTACTATATACTAAGATTTTTTTAAAAAAGGTGATTACTTTTGGAAGCCATAACTGAAACACGATCAACAGGTGATTCTACAAAACTTATCGCAGTTTCCCTGGGCCATTTTATTAATGACTTTTATATGGAAATGCTCCCTCCTATTTTATTTTTATTTACAGCCTCTCTTTCCTTAACTCTTACCCAGCAAGGTCTTATTGCTACCGTAATTACAAGCAGCGGCTCTTTTCTACAGCCTCTTATTGGTTTTTTCGTAGATAAAAAAGGAAAGTCGTGGCTCCTTATTGTTTCAGTAATCTGGATAGCTTTCTGGATTAGTATCTCAGGGTTAATAAATAACTACTTTTTACTTTTGTTTATTGTAGGTCTGGGTTCAGTTGCCTCAGCCTTATATCATCCTTTAGGTTCTGCTTCTGCCGCTAAACTAGATAATAATTCCCGGGGCAAAAATTTGGCTATTTTTATGGCTATAGGTGGTTTTGCTGGGTCACTCCCCCCCATTATTGTACTACCACTAGTACTAAAATACGGGTTAAATACGCTTGTGCTTTTTATATTTCCCGGATTAATTATTGCTGGTTTAATGTATGCACTTAAATTACAACATTTAGAATTTGATAATAATATTCCTGAAAAAACCGCACAAGAAAATCCAACCCTCAGTATATTTAACTATAAATGGGTAGCTGTTTTAGTTTTCTTTGCAACTAATAAAGTGTTAGTCCGTAGATCACTTATAACTTTTGGTGCTCAAATTTTGCTGCTTAAAAGTGTAGATTTAAAAACCGCCGGAATTTTATTGTCACTATATATGTTTTTAAATTCTGCCGGAACTATTTTAGGTGGATATTTCAATGATCGTGTCGGAAGTAAAAAAGTAATGATAATCTTCAATCTATTAACTACCCTCAGCATACTAATGATTAACTTCAGTTCAAATCTGATAATTATTGTTACAGCATTTATCATAGCAGGACTTAGCCTAAGCGGTCCTAATACATCAAATATCCTTTTAGCCCAAAGCTTTCTTCCCCGTAATGTCACTATGGCAACAGGGTTAATTATGGGCTTTGCCGGCGGCATCGGTGGCATGGGCATTTTTGTATTTGGCATGCTATCAGATATATTTGGCTTACTATTGGCCTGCAAGCTTTTATTAATTCCACTTGTTACGGTTAATATTTTGTCAATTCTTCTACCTGCTGCTGGGGAAGTCCCGAATTAATATCACCCCAACCAAAGTCCTATATCAGGTACCGCAAAAGGTTCGGTAAGGAAGGGTTGATTGCTTAGGCAGTGTGGAGTAATCAGCCTGTTCGGAGGAATGGGCGTAGGGCTTAGAAAGAACATCAAGAAGCCGCTCCATCACGCTGTAGTCTCCTTGTTTCACTGCCGCTTCAAGTGCGGCTTCTACCCGGTGGTTACGAGGGATTAGCGCAGGATTGGAATTCTGCATTAACTGATGGGAGGAGGCTTTCTGTTCCTGCTGCCTGCCGAGTCTCGCCTGCCACAGCTCATGCCACTGAGCAAATTCGATGGAATCAAACAGGGGAGTATTCTCTCCCGTATCAAAAGTTAATGCGCGGAAGGTATTGGTATAGTCCGCACTATACTTCTCCATCATACTGAGGAGGCCTTCAATAAGGGCTTCATCCTCTATCTCTTCGTTAAAAATCCCTAGTTTGGCCCTCATTCCCTCGAGCCAATTACTGTGATTCAACTCAGTAAAATTTGAAATCACGTCCTGAGCAAGTTTAACAGCCTGTTCAACATTCTCGTGTAACAGCGGCAATAAGGTTTCAGCAAATCGCGCGAGATTCCACCCAGCAATATGCGGCTGATTGGCATAGGCATAGCGTCCATGAATGTCAATGGAACTAAATACCGTTGCCGGGTCATAGGCATCCATGAATGCGCACGGACCATAATCAATGGTTTCTCCACTAAGGGTCATGTTGTCGGTGTTCATCACCCCGTGAATAAAGCCAACCAGTTGCCATTTGGCAATCAGCATGGCCTGAACCTTAACTACTTCCTGAAGTAGGAAAAGATAGTGGTTCTCAATAGCTTCAACGTCTGGAAAATGTCGATGCAAGGCATAATCAGCAAGGACTCGGAGATCCTCAAGAGTTCCCCATTTTGACACGTATTCAAAGGTGCCGACTCTCAGATGACTGGCAGCCACGCGGGTCAGAACTGCTCCAGGCTGGTCGGTTTCTCGGATTACTGACTCACCGGTTGTCACCACCGCTAGGCTGCGAGTAGTAGCAATACCAAGTCCGTGCATTGCTTCGCTGATGATGTATTCTCGGAGCATGGGTCCCAGTGCCGCTCGGCCATCGCCCC
Organism: Clostridiaceae bacterium BRH_c20a; assembly: GCA_000961765.1. Classification (GTDB taxonomy): domain Bacteria; phylum Bacillota; class Peptococcia; order Peptococcales; family BICA1-8; genus BICA1-8. The sequence goes on from LADT01000088.1 coordinate 34,090, forward strand.
CTCGGGAGTATGGTGTTCTGCCTGAACCCTTGAGTTGAATATCAAACCTCTCACCCTGGGGAGTGATTTGCTCACCAAGCAGCATAGCCCGTCCGTCTCCTAACATCGTAAAATGCCCGAATTGATGCCCCGCATAAGCTTGAGCAAGGGGCAAAGCACCTTCAGGAATCCGGTTGCCTGCAAGCACCGCTACACCATCTTTACTTTGCAGCGCCTGGACGTTCAACCCCAGAGATGTTGCCAACGGATAATTTAAAATGATCAACTTCGGTGATCGTACAGGAATTGGGTTAAGTCTGGAAAAAAATTTTTCCGGCAGCCGGGCATAACTGTTGTCTAAGTTCCATCCAGTTTCTATTATTACTTTTTCCTTTGCCATCGTATCTCCTTTTCTTCCTTGATCAACATAGGCCATATGCTATTTAAGTTTCTACTTTTGCCAATTTTTTATACCCTTTCCACACTTTTTATTAGGAGTCCTTTATTTTATATATCAATATTTTTACGCAAAAAAAATAAAACCTGTATGGTTTTCTGCAAATCTATCTATAACATTATCTAATGTCATTATACATATATTTTGAATAGTGCCGACTAAAGGTTTATAAGCAGCAGTAGATACTTGAATATAGGAATTCCAAAATTGAATATCTAATAAGAACTAAATGTTTCAAGCATCTTCCTGCCGCATCATAATTATGCTTTTGTATTATGGTTCGGACCTTGATTATCAGGTTGGGGGTTTTTTATTCCCAAACGCTTAGCTGAGTGATCAAGACCAAGGAAGAAATTGTACCAAGACGAGGTTTGGTAAAAATTCCAGTTTGCCGGTGGAATACAGTAGCTTCCTAATTGTTCCTCTTCTCCATGCTTTTTCAAGCGGGCGTATGCTTTAACCCAAACACATTGTTTCTCATTTGGAAAAGCTTCGCACCAGCCTTCATAACTTCCGCCACATGCTCCATTTCTCTGGTTTTTAGGGCATTGTGACATCGGGCAAAGATAAGCAAGGTCAAGAAGAGCACAGTCTCCACAATCTTTACAGTCATTGCTAATTACTTTTATGATATGCTCTAATCCATGAGCTTTATTATCTTTACGCATTTTATAGATGCTTTGCATTAGCGGAAAAAACGGCTTCCCTGGCTCAAATGCAAGAGCGTGAGCCATTCTCATCATTGAATATGCCATTGATACAGGTGCATCTAAAGGACGTCCTTTACGGTTCACAGGCTTATCTGTATTTAAACCGGTAGTTGGGTCTTTTTCAAAATAATAAAACCCGTTATCTTGTGGATAATCAAATTCAGAAATCAACTCCTGCCAGTTCTTGCTCAACTCTTCGCCTTTTTCGATAATATATTCTACCTGCTCATATTTAATACCGTGCCCACCTATATGAACTCCTGCAAAACCCATGCCTTTCATAAAAGCATACATTTTGGCTGCCCGTAATAACCGTGCTCCCACACCTTTATCTTCGGCAGTACGCTCTTTATCAATCTCAGCAAGTAGTTTATTTGGAACAACACAACCAGGAATTTGATTTCCATTCATTACTCTTGCTGCACCAAAAGGAAGAATGTAAATATTCCCAACGACCGGAATATCAATATTATTTATTTTCAAGAACTGTAATACCTCATGGAACTTACGAGCATCATAGCCTAATTGGGTAACAATAAACTGTGCTCCATTTTTAATTTTTTTCTTTAATTTATAATATTGAATTACCAATTCTGCTTCAGTTGCTTTAAAAGGAGATACTGCTGCTCCTGGATAAAAATCACTATTTTGATTATAAGAAGGACCTTTTGGACCTTGTATTTCGAGTCCCTTATTCATTTCTCTAATTAGATCCAGTGAATGAGTAGGATCTAAATCAAAAACCGGTTTGGGTCTGCCCTGATATCCAGTAACAGGATAATCACCTGTCATCACAAGTAAGTTTCTAACCCCGGCCCTATCTAAGCTGTATAACTGACTTTCCATTTGGTTGCGGTTTTTATCTTTACAAGTAAAATGCACCAAAGGTTCAATACCCATTTTGAGTATTTCTACACCAAGGTAATCCGCGAGAATAGCAGGATTTCCCCCTGGATTATCAGTAATTGTTACTGCATGGACTTTGCCACCTTTTGCAGCAGACTCTGCTTGAGCAAGAGCAGTTTCCTGTGCCTTTTCCCTTGCCCCCCTGCCAGGGACTACTTCCCAGGTTACTGACATGGTATCTTTGTCCAATAAGGAATCCTTAAATTTGTTTTCCAATTATAGTCACCTCCAAATAAGGGATATGTCACTTTTATATAAGTAATGGGGACACACCATACTGGAGGTTAGAGGTTGGAGGTTAGATTCTGTAATACTTCGAAGCATTATCTCAAATCCAACTTCCAACTTCTAACCTCTAAAATAGGATGTCTCCAATTTATTTATCTGCTTTTGAACACCTTAACGTAAGAGTCACAATAAACACTTTGGTTAAGCAAGATTTCACCGGTTGCAGCTGTAGCCATTAAATCATCATCGTTAGCGTCAGCTATAATGGAATCCAGTCCACAAGCCATCACCATTGCTAAATAGGTTCTGTTAATAAGAGGACGGTCTGGCGATTTCTGAGACACATTGCTTAAGCCTAATACTGTTTTAGGAGCAGGATTAGAAAGAAGTTTAACTTGCCTAATAGCTTCCATAACCTCAGGAGCATGATCTTGGGCTACATTTACTGGAAGGATTAGTGGATCAATAAACAAGTCCTCCATAGGTAAACCAAATTCATCGGCAGCAGCAACTAATTCCATAGCTAAAGCAATACGATTATCTGCATTTTTAGGAATACCTTTGGCGTCCATTGTTAAACCGATTATCTTGGCATTGTGTTTTACAGCCATTGGAAATACTCTTTCAATTTTAGGTCTTTCAGCCGGGCAGGAATTAATCATTGCGGGTTTCTTACAAAGCTCTAAACCCGCTTCAATAGCATCATAATTTGTCGAATCAAGACAAAGGGGTAAATCACTAACTTCCTGAACTACTTGAACCATCCACTTCATTGCAGTAACTTGGTCGTCTGTATTAGGTCCTGTATTTATGTCAAGGTAATTTGCACCAGCTTCCTGCTGTTTTATAGCCCACTCCTGTAATGGCTTTGGATCCATATCGCGTACAGCTTGACCGATATCCTTAAACATACCATTAATTCTTTCACCAATAATAATCATTTTATTTACCTCCTTTTAATATGAACGGGAACACACCCGCTAAAGTTTAAGATATTCTCTATCACAATCGACTATAGACAACCCTGAAATACCGAACTGCCATCATTGCGAGCTTGGCACTTAATTAAAGACAAAGGTAAACGAAGCATTCCCGTCATCTTTGAGCGATAGCGAAGGATCTTGCGTAATGAGGAATCTTAAGATCCTTCGGTCGTTCCTCCCTCAGGATGACACAGCTACTATCAATAGCTTTCATATAGCAATGACAGAAAATTTTCTATAGTCTATCAGCCATTTTTTAGTACTTATTGCTTTCCATCAACTCAGCAATATTTTTCTGTGCAAGCTTAACTGCCTGTGGATGACGCATTAATAGTATATCAGCTCCTGTTTGAATAAGTGTAGCAGCTGTCATAGCTTCCCAAAGCGGACCACGGAAACTCTGTTCTCCCCAGCTCTGGAATTCTTCACCTTCAGAATATGCCTCTTTTGCACGCCAAGCTTCATAACCAACAGTACAAACCATTGGCATGGAAAGCATTTTATCACCCTGAAGAGCACCCATTCTTACCCGTTCCATAATTGAATATGCATATTCAATACCATATCCTAGACCACCAATCATGGGGTCAATAACTATTTTATCTAATGGCAGACCCATTTCATTGATAAGAATATTCAATTGCTTACAAATATTGATATCAAGAGGTGATAAAGCAATAAGCGTATGCTTATGAACCATGCAAGCAGCAGCAAGAGATTTATAGTTTTCTTGTTCTGCGTTGGCTATCATTAGGTTTTCACCAGCACATTCTTCAGCAATTTTAGTTAATACCTCGTTATCTTTTTCCTCTTCACCACAACCTTTAACAATAAGAGGTACACCTACTGCTTTTAAAATTGCTTTAACCGTTTCAGTACATTCTTCTGGAGTTTTATTAGCTCCATCAGGGTCTGCACCATTTAATACAATATAGATAACATCTGCCTTATATTCTTCCACACATTTTTTAGCCCAGGCAGTAGGATCATTATATACGTCTTTAAACATTTCTTTTAAGGGTGCTGGCCAATTAGGCTCAACATCAGTTACTTCCATGGCGATGATAGGCTTATTGGGAACTTCCCCTTCAAAATGAAGATAAGGAAGGGTTGTCTGCCCACCTACTTTTATTACATGGCTGCGAGTACCTCCTTTTTCAGAAGTTGCACCCAATACCACTTCATTTACTTTGGACGAATAGCGTTCCTTTACAACCGCAAAAGCCATATTAACACTCCTCTCCTATATACCTGCTTTAATAAGAATTTCTTTAGCAGCATTTACTGCGACATTATTATCAGGTAAGTCAAACAAAGCCTTTCCTTCCTCATCAAACGTTGCTATTGATTCGTCATAAGGCACATCACCAATTAGCTCGATACCGGTAGCGGTAATTTCATCTGCTAAATTAACTAGTGATTCAGTCTTGGTCTTAGTAACAATAAGCAGTTCTTCTTTGACAGCAGAGCCTAAACTTCGGACTAATTCATGAACTCTGCCCGCAGAACGAATACCTCGTGCTGAAGCATCGCTTATTACAAATAACCAATCAACATGGGGTATAGTCTTGCGACTAATATGTTCTAAGCCGGCTTCATTATCCACTACTACATAGTCATAACCATTACTCAAACGTTCAAGGTATTTGCGAAGCAAGTCATTAGGGTAACAGTAGCATCCTGCACCTTGAGGGTTACCCATTACTAATAAATCAAGCTTTTTGGATTCAACAAGAGACTGTTGAAGCTTATATTCAATAAATACTTCTTTACTCATACCCACAGGCACACTTTTAGGATCTTTAGTTTGCTCTAAAAGTTCACTGATAGTTGTTTTGACTTCCATACCCAATACTTCACTCAAGTTAGCATTAGGGTCAGCATCAACAGCTAAAACAGTACCCATTTTATTTTGGATCAGATATTTAATTATTAAGGAAGCAAAAGTCGTTTTACCTGTTCCACCTTTCCCCGCAACTGCAATATATTTTGGCATAAATGTCACTCCTTTGTTATCAATGAAGGAAATAGGGTCAAATCTGTGTGAGGAATAAATGTTGCTGAAACAAATTCCTCCATAAAAGTATTGCCTACAGAAAGCTCTAAATATGTCATTTTTTTGCTTAACTCAATTGACTGGTGATAAGCGTTGGTAGAAAGCAGTACTGCTTGAGCACCCTTTACTGATGTATTACCTACAAACTGATATTTAGTTCTGTCGAGGTCTGGCAGCAATCCAATTTTTATCGAATCATCTAAATTGAGGTAATTACCAAAGCCACCTGCAATTAGCACTTTATCGATTAACCCCATTTCCAATGCAACAAGATCTAACATGGAACGTATGCCTGCAAATATGGCACCTTTAGCCCGCAGCAGATTTTTTATATCGCTTTCCGTAATTATAATGTCTTTATTAATTCCGCTCTCTTTGGCCCAGACCAGTACAAATTCCGGACCATCGTCACCTTGGCGCAACCTATCCGTTGGAATATCAGTCTGAAACTTGCCAGTGCGGTCAATGATCCCCGAGGAATGAAGTTTACTCAGACCATCAATTAAGCCTGACCCACAGATTCCAACCGCTTTATCATTCTCTATAGTCTCAAAACTGACTTCAAAGTTTTGATCGATCTGAATTCGTTCAATTGCACCTCGCATAGCCCGCATTCCAAAGGTAATTCCTCCCCCTTCAAATGCAGGGCCGGCTGAACAAGCACAACTGACGAGCCACTCCTTATTGCCAAGTACCATTTCACCGTTTGTTCCTATATCAATAAATAATGTTAATTCTTCAGACTTTTCAATTCCTACGGCTAAAGCACCTGCAACAATATCCCCGCCAACATAGCTGGCTATGGATGGAATATTAACTACCCAACCTTCGCCATAAAGGGGTAACCCCATATCTTTAATTTTCACAGCTGGAAATTGGGCGGCAGTCGGTATATATGGTTCAAGTCTAATATATTTTGGATCCAACGCCAGTAGCAGATGAGTCATAGTTGTATTACCTGCACAGACCGCAATTTTAACAAAATCGCTATGAATAGAAGGATGATTTTTAGATATCTCACTTATTAACTCATTTATTGAGTTTAGCACTGCCTGCTGCAGTTCCTTTAACCCATCGTTCTCTTCATCGGCATGAATCATCCGAGAAATAACATCATCTCCGTATTTAGCTTGTTTGTTATAAGTGCCTCTTTTATCGATAATTTTTCCGTTTAAAAGGTCAATTAGAAAAACTACAACAGTTGTTGTTCCGATATCTATGGCCAATCCATAAAGTGGTTCTTCACTTTTACCGGGGAGAATATCGATAATTTCCCCACAGCCATTAATGTGTGCTACATCAACGCTAACGTTCCAATTGCCATCACGCAAAGCATGAGCCAATTTTCTGAGAACAGGCAGTGATACCTTTATATCACTACAGTTAACATGTTTTGTAAGTTCAATCATCAGCCGATTTAAATCTGTAGCATTTTCCGTCAACGTTGGCTCAGGTACTGTTACTTCATATCTTTTCACAAGTGGATTAAACTCGTAACCCGCTAGTATATCAAGCTTTTCTTCAGCTAAAACATTTTCACTTTGAATTAAAACCTTATGCTTAGTTAGTTTTGATTCTTGCGGTATTTCCACTTCAATATCAGATAAAACTATAGCCTGACAGGCAGGTAACTTACCTGTTTTGCATAAAATTGTGTCGTCCTTGAGTAGATAATCCCCTTTCAACACCCGTACCAAACATTTGCCACAAGTACCCTTACCCCCGCAAGTTGCGTTTAGCTGTAGTCCTGCTTTATTGGCAGCCTGCAGTATTGTAGTCTGAGCTTCTACTTCAACAACGACATTGTCCGGTTGAAAAAGGACCTTAATCATGTCTCGTCAACTCCTATTTGCCGTAACGGCTTTTTGCGAAGGCAGGAATCCCAGCAGCTTCCCGTGGACCAACTATAACCTTCCATCCTGATTTTTCCTCAAGTTTTCCACTTAATACAGCAACGTAACCCGGCAAAATAATTTCCCGGTGATTTACTTTATCAGCAATACCAACAGAATTGATTACTTCAGCAATTTTTTCTGCAGAGTATTTACCTGCAGCCCAAGCAGTCAATACAGAAGTACCATCTGTGGCAACAGGAATAATATATGCTGGAACCTTACTGCCTTCAACCTCACCCTCAACACTGAAATAAGTTAGTGAGAAGTTAGTTGTCAGATACACTGGGGAATCTGCTGTAACCTTTCCAACCTCATATATTTTACTTTCAACCTGAATTGGTTTTTGTGGGTCGGTGTACAGGTTTTGTCTCCAGGTTAAGAGAGGAAGTATAAAATGCTTAGCACTAGTCTTCACCACAACCATGCTAGCATACTTCGATATATAAACCTGTGCCTGAATCATCTCTTCCATAGGATCTTCTGCAGTTGTAAAAGCAACTGTAGGATAACCAAATGGGCGGTATTTCTTTTTAATTGTTGCTCTGCGCAATTGTGTTAAATCAGCAAGAACTTGTGCTGTACCCCTTGCGCCGCTATCTAATACAAGGTCCTTATGACCTAAAGCAATAACCTTTTCAGCTAAATCAGAAAGTTTGAAAATGTCTTCTGCTTTTATACCTAGAGGAACATTATATTTCTTCGCAAGCTCGGTCATATCATTGTAATTACTTTCAGTTGCAGCATAAAGAAGAGGGTTTCTACCAGTACAAACTTCAAGAGCTTGGGCTGCTGCCGCTGGATCTTCAGTAATTAAAACAAGGGCCAGCTTTGTTCCTGCAGCAACTTTTTCAACTGCCTGCTTAAACTGAGCAGCATCACCAGTTTGTTTGACTGCAACCATATCTACCTCATATTGAAGTCCAACACGGCTAAATTCTAATCCATTAATCTCCATGATTTTTTGAGTAAGTTCTGCTTCATTTAGGCTGTCCTCCACCTCAAAAGCAATACCTGTTGGGTGAAAAAAGGTTTTGTCATGGCGGAAAATAACTGTTTCGTCTCCTAGTTCTACAATTTTTTCACCTGCACCAATTTTAACCAGCTTAATTGGTGGTGCTGATGCTGAGCCTAATGCTTCTTTTGCAGCATCACTGACGTAAGGACATGTATCTAGGGAAGCTTTTCCCGCAGCAAGACTCATAGCAAAAGCCAAACAGGTTGGTGGCCCACATTCTCCACAGTTTTTCTTTGGAAGAAGTTTATAGATCTCAAGACCTGTCAATGCCATTTATACCAAACTCCTTTCTAATGAATGGGGACACACCATACATGAGGCATGATGCGAAGCAACAGGCAAGATTGTCTCCTGCCTCTCGCTTCTTGATTCCTGCCTCATGAACAATGTCCCCAATTAATATTTAAATTTTTTGTGCTTAATAGTAGTAAATTTTAGAATATTGGATCCATTGTCAATGCCGGGTGACCTTGTTCTTCGAGGAATGGCATTATTTCATCAACGGAGGTACCGATTGTTTCATCAGCAATCTTATCAATAAAGTTTTCTCCTAAACCTTCTTCTATGCTGCGGGCTACAAAATCTTCACGCAAGAACTCTTTAAGTTCTTTGGGCATCCAGATGATACGCCCAATACCACCGTCAGCAGGGATAAATTTTTGGCTTACAGTGTATAAACGGCCTATACCCATAAATCCTGGCGTCTGCACACCGCCACCTACCATACCTGCTAATGTGGAGAAGGACATACCCACCGGCGTCATACCACTGTGTTCCCGGGTGGTAAGCATGATACCATTTGCTTCAGGAACTAAGGCCATAATTGCTTCGAAACAGCCACAAGAGGTCATTGGTCTATCCATCATTGTGTACAGATTAACTTCTTCAAGGCTGCGGTTTGATGCCTGGTAATAATATTCATTGACATTTTTCCACATACCCCGATATTCATCTATAGCCTCACCTTTCATAATAGGCTGATTGGGACCAGTCGGGTTAATCTCAAAAGAAGCTCTAGAATCCAGCCAGCTGACCGCACCGCACAAGCCTACCCGTTGTGGTGTAACTATACATACGTGGTTTGGTGCAAAGGACTGACATAACAGACAGGAATAGAAGGTATCTACAGCCTCATCAGTTAAACCACGCAAACGTGCATCCCTTGCTCCATATTTATCACGGGCCACTTGAAGCATTTCATCTACTTTGGCCTGGTCAGTGTAAATTGTTACTTGTACCCGGTCAACAATAGCTGGAAATTCACTCTTTAATTTGGCAATTAAGAGTTCACCGTAATGCTTTAGTTTAAATCCTTTACTAACAGCTTCCTTGCTGACACGAAGCCATGCCAGGTCACGCTGAGCTACGTGCCATAAACCTTCACCATAGTTAACAAAATAGTGAACTCGGCGTTCTAGCACACCCTCAAAATCCTCTTGCATCTTTCTCCCGTAAATATCTATCATTAAACCAAAGGGTAATTGACTTCCCTCACTTATATCATCAATATCAGGACCAATAACTTCTATTTTGCCATCTTGGATTTGATCTGCATCAACCATCCGTACTAATTCAAAGGCAGTAGTCTTGCTGCCGCCCATCTCTAGATAGGTGTCACCTTTACGGATAGTTTCACCTTCAAAGGCAGGTCCATGATTGATAGGAATATCAATCTCAATATTGGTAAGTTTGATGCCTCTTAATTCCAGAGCCAGCTGTACAATCTTATCGTAATCAGGCTCTGATATATACCAATCTTTTATTTGTTCATCTTCAGCAAGAGGTTGGTCAGTGATAGTTGGGAAGCCTAAGAACATACATCCCATTTCGGCAGCTGTCTTTACAGTATCCCGTTCACCTAAGTGAAGAACAAATGCCAGCACCCTGCGTCTCTGATAATCTCTGTGTTCCTCCCGTAAGCCAGGTGCTATACCACCAAAGGCCATACTAGCCCGTAATGCATAATTGGCAGCATGAACTACCTGTGTGAAATTACCTAATGGAAAAGCAATGTAGTCAATACCCAATTTAACATTTGTTTCTAATAATTGCTCAATGATTTCGTCGGAAAGGAAGATCATCATACCCTTACCCATGAGGTCATCCACAATTTTCTTCGCTGCTTGTGAATCTTTTGCACGCCCTAATATTACAGCAACACCGGGAATGGTCCAGTCAACCATTTTAATTCCGTATTTACGTACAACAGGGTCACCTAAGAATCCAGTCCATGGTGCAACATGGGGATTGGGATTTTTTACATATCTTAAGGCTTCAATAATCTCTGCTGCATAAAGAGTAGCTTCGCCTGCTAGGAGTACATTTTCTAAGGTTAGCTTTGATTTTAACTGACCTCTCATTTTATTCAGTATTGGTTGAAGGTCTTTAAGGGTTTTAACCTCTTCACCACTTAACGAACGAATGACAGGTAAAAAATATGCAGTATCAGGATATTCAACCTTTTGTTCAGGACCATATTTTTTAATAGCTTGAGTTAAAAGAATCTCAGCATAACTTGTAGCAGTTATTGCCCCTTCATAAGCATGTTTAAAAAGTTTTTTTGGCTCTTTACCAGGCTCAATTATACCTTCATAAATTTGATCGAAATTAATCGTCATATTTCATCCCTCCTTCTCTTAGTAGTTTTGGCAGAGGGCTGTATTGAATTTTTCTGCCGTTTGTTTATGCACGCCCAACTTCCAAGTACGATATTCTAATGCATCAAGTATCTTTTTGGCAGAAATTTCTGGGTCAAGCTCAAACATGAAGTATCCGCCATAAACATCAGATGCAATTTGAGTTGCAATACTATAAAATAATTCACTGCCTTCTAGTGGAGGCATTGAACCAACGTGAACAGGAACACCTAAGGTAACAAACCAGGAGCCGATTGCTACTGCTTTACCGCTCATAGCTTCCGGTGCTGAAGCAACAAAAGGAACTTTTGGTGTATCTACCCCAAGGTCTTTGGCCATAGCAACTAATATGTCAGAAGCCCGAGTATTATCTACACATGATCCCATGAAGAAGGCCGGTGGCAGCTGACCTGTCATACCTGATTTCTCTTCTAATGTTTTTATGAAGGATTTAAGCCCTTCTCCTGCATATTCTTCTAGAGCTTCCGGATTTAAGAAGCCATGCTTGGCAAAAGCCTGGGCAGAACACCCGGTTGCTAAAACAAATACATCGTTTTTCAGCATTTCTTTCAAGATGCCAATGTGACTTTCATCTTGTGGCCTTTTGATATTATTACATCCGGCAAAAAGGACTACACCTTTTATCTGTCCAGATTGTATTGCATCGTTTAAAACTCGGATTGGGTTATCAGGATTAACAGAAGCAAATAAATCTGTTAGGGCCTCATAGCTGAATCCGGCGACAACCTTGTGTTTAACATCGGGAATTTGAATCGTCTGACCATTACGATTTTTATAGGATTCAATCCCTAGACGAATAATTTGTTTGGCTTGTTCTAGTGCAGTTTCTATTTCAAATGGTATATGATAAGAACCAGGAATTTTTGCAATGTTCGAGGTAGTAATTATTTTAGTATGGTAACATTCTGCAACTTGTTTTATTCCAGGCATAATGCATTGCACGTCTACCACAACTGCATCCATTGCACCGGTAACAATTGCTAGCTCCGTGGAAGCAAAGGAGGTTGCTAAAGGTATACCTTTACGCATCAATACTTCATTACCAGTACAGCACATACCAACAATATTAAGTCCTTGAGCGCCTGCAGCCTTAGCTTCAGCTTCCATCTCTTCTGCTGCTTCTACAACCTTTTCACTTAAAAGCGGATTATGACCATGAACAGCTATGTTAATCTTATTGGCATCTAGAACACCTAAGTTTGCTTCAGTAACAACAGGCTTGGGTGTTCCAAAAAGTACATCTGAAAGGTCTGATGCAAGATGCATTCCAGCATAATCTGTAAGGGACACTTTCAAAGCATTAAAAATAATATTAACAGGATCATCATCATTACCAATATGAGCTTCTGCTAATAAATCAGCAATCTCAACTAAATTACCTGCCGGCATGACGTTACATTCATTATATTTGTCTAAACGTTCCTGATTTAATGTGCTTTTAATCCATAAATTTTCCCCAAATCCAGGAAGACGGGAAAAATCTTCTAATGCTTTTACGGAAACTTCTTTAACTAGGGTCATGTCATCTTTTCCTTCGGTTGCTAACCCTATCATTTTGGCAACTCGCCGTAATTTATCTGGGTCTGTCACCTTATAGTCAGGAGCTTTGCCTTCTGATAATTGCATTAAGGCATGGGCAATGTGACGGGCATGTTCATTGTGTGAAGCTGCACCTGTAAGTATAAGAGTACCTACCCCTCTGGCAACAATAGTCCATGCAGAAGCTCCGCAGATACCCTTACTATTTAGATCATCGGTCTTTAAACGGCAAGGACCCATTATACAAAATCTACAACAAAGTCCTTTGTAACCAAATTGACATTGTGGCTGCATTTCCGTAAAGCGATCAAAAGCTGTTTTGACCCCATCATTTTCAGCCTTAATTATTAATTCAAGGGCTGCTGGGTCTATTGTTCGTTTGTTACTTTTTGGTTCTTTGACGCGCACTGCATCAGATGGTTTTGCAGTGTGGCTTAAGTCCCTAAACCTTGGCATACACTTACCTCCTTTAATTAATTGCCTGATATTTTAAGAGCTCTTGGTATATATTTTCAATTCCCGCATTAAATACAGGAACATCATCAACACTTTTACCCATTGCCATATCCAAAACTTCTTCTGAAAACGGAATACTTCCTATTAGCTTTTCACCTTCAAGATTAGATTTTAGGAATTGGATTTCTTCTTCCTTGCGGATTTTGTTAGCTACGAAAAATATACTTTTTACACCAATTTCTCTAGCTAATTTTGCGATAACTTTAGCTGTAGCTACACTTACCTTTGATGGCTCAGTAACTATAAGCATTACATCTACACCTTTGGCAGTTCCCCGTGTAAGATGCTCAATACCTGCCCCCATATCCAAAAGTACTACGTCTTCACTTGTAACAATCAAGGATTTTAATAATGCATTTAAAAATGTATTTTCTCTGCAATAGCAAGCTGATCCACCTTTTTTAACTGCACCCATTTTAAGAAGACGGATGTTTCCGTGTTTTATAGAATACTTTTCCAACACGTCATCGACCTTTGGATTAAGAGAGTAGTAAGCTCCATCACCTCCTAGTTTTTCATCTATCAATTCCTTCATCTCAACAATTGGTGGTAAAGCTAGGATTTTATCTTCAGGAAGACCTAACACATTACCTAAACTAATATCTGGATCGGCATCAACGGCAAATACATTGAAATCCTGAGCAAAGCGCTTTACGATAGCAGCTGATAAAGTGGTCTTTCCCACACCGCCCTTGCCAGAAATAGCTATTTTCACAGGTGCTCACCCTTTCAATTTTTTTCGGATATATTCCCCATTCAATCATATAAATCCTTTTTATCCAAACTATAAATTTTACTTTGTTAATTGTTTAAAATATTTTTACTTATTAGAATAGTTGGCAATTATCAGAAAATACTTCACATGTAATATTTATTCTACATACTTTCTACTTTTCCTTCAAATTTTATTTATTAATAAAATAAAATCTGAATTTAACCAATAAACTAAATTTATTGTTTAAGGTATTCCTAAAGAAATTTTACTTTATATCTAAAAAATTTGCAATTTAATAGAATATTCTTTATTATTTGATATCTTTTAGATTTAAATTAAAAAGCATCCTTAATAATTTCTATTTCTAATTCATTCCCTTGCTGCCATACAATTCCAATAACGTCAAATCGACAGTACATATGATAAAGATTGTTTTTCATAAGATAAAACTCGGCAACCTGTCGTAATTTTCTTTGCTTTTTAGTATTAACTGTCTCTTGAGGTAGTCCATATTTTCCATTACTTTTAGACCTTACTTCAATAAAGACTAAAGTATCTTGATCTATTGCGATAAGATCTATCTCCCCTAATTTACACCTAAAATTCTGGACTAATATTTTATAGCCTAAGCTCATAATTTTTTTTAAAGCCATTGCCTCGCCTCTAATACCTAAATCTTTAGTCATATTCAATACTTCCTCTAATTTTATTTAAAAATAGCCTGCTAATATACACTTAACTTTTAGTATAGATTAAAGTAATTACTAAATAAAGCGCCTTTTCCCATCTATACTAATTATAAGATTTCTTAATAATTAAGTAAAAAAGTATGACTTGCACCATAGGTACAAGTCATACTTTGACACAAGCAAAGCTATCATTTAAAAGAACGTTTTTGCAACTTGAGTTGCTAAGTTGGTTAAAGGTGTAGGGTAAATACCCAAGAATAATGTGATAAGTGTAATAGCTAAGAGGGTAATCTGGATCGGTAAATTTACTTTTATTTGGCTATCCTCATGGGGATCTTTAAAATACATAGCCTTTGCTACAAGTAAATAATAATAAACCGAAACCATACTCATACCCAAAGCTACAAATACTAACCAGACATAGCCCTGTTCCATAATAGCTCTAAATAGTTGGAACTTACCGACAAAGCCCGCCAAAGGAGGTATACCAGCTAGTGATAAAAGACTGGCTAGCATTACTGCAGCTAGAAAGGGTGAACGTTTCCATAGACCGTTGTAGTCCTGGACTTCATCGCCGCCTCCTGCCTGTGAAAAAGCTATTATTACACCAAAAGCACCCATATTACAAAAGACATAAATCATAGCATAAAATAATGCTGCCGACACACCAACTGTAGAAAATGCAATCAGTCCTAGAAGGATATATCCAGCTTGAGCAACACCTGAGAAGGCTAGCATTCTTTTAATATTTTTCTGGGGTATTGCGACAAAGTTACCTAATACTATTGTCAGAACTGTTAAGACGACTATTATCGGCATCCACAACTCCTGATTTCCAGGTAATGCGTGCATAAATACCCGGAGGAGTACTCCAAAAGCAGCCCCTTTAGATGCCACTGATAATAAGGCAGTAACAGGAGTCGGGGCACCTTCATACACATCAGGTGTCCACATATGAAAGGGAACTGCTGAGATTTTAAACCCAAAACCACTAATCAGAAATATGATACCCAGTACTAAAATTGGTGCTGTTTCACCTTGAGCAATATATTCCATTACTCCATTAATACTGGTAGTTTTTGCTGCACCATAAACCAAGGTTAAGCCATAAAGGAGTACACCAGATGATAAGGCACTTAATAAAAGATATTTAATAGCTGCCTCACTGGCACGGAATATATTTTTGCCAAAGCCTACTAGGATTATGAAGGAAATCGTCATTAGCTCTAGTGCTACATAAAGGGTAATAAAATCACCGGCGGAAACCAGAGTTATCATCCCTAAGGTAGCAAAGACAACGAAAAAACAAAACTCCCCTAAAAATCCTGTAATGAATTTTTCCACATATTCTACGCCCAATATTATAGCCATTATTGATGATAATACAATAAGAATTTTCATGAATGAGCCAAAAGGATCAACAATATACATACCATTAAACAATGTTCCTTGAGCATCAATCATAAAATATAGAACTACTAGAACGCCGATTAACCCAAAGACTGTAAAATAAGCTAATCCTTTTTTCTGGTCTTTGGGAACTAGGAGGGAAATAATCATTACTAACAAACCTAACCCGGCAACTAACATTTCAGGTATTATTAACGAAAAATTAATAGCCATTAAAACATCCCCCCTACCTTAGGTGTTGTTAAATATTGCTGGACAAAAGGATCTACTCCGTTATTAATCAGTTCCATTAATAATGAGGGGAAGAAACCAAGGAATAATAATACACCACATAATATTACGATAGGCACTAATTCAATTCCTCGAACATCTTCGAGCCCATCCCATTTAGGATTTCTAGGTCCAAAAAATACATTCTGCACAACTCTTAATACATAGACTGCAGTTATCACTATACCAGATATAGCAAGAATAGTTAGTACGGGATATACCCTAAAGGATCCAACAAATATGGCAAATTCCGCTACGAAATTTACTAAGCCCGGTAGTCCTAATGATGCTAAGCCGGCAATAACGAAACCAGCTGCAATTCTTGGCATTTGGTGAGCCAGACCTCCAAAATCTGCAATCATCCTAGTATGAGCTTTATTATAGACATTACCTACTAAAGCAAAGAATAGTGCTGTCATAATACCATGGGCAAACATTTGGGCTACTGCACCACTGATACTTAAAGTATTTAAAGATGCAACTCCTAACAATACATAACCCATGTGACTAACACTGGAATATCCGATAACAAACTTCAAATCTTTCTGGGCCATAGCTACCATAGCACCATATACTACGTTAACTATACAAAGAATAGCTATCACCGGAGCCCAAAACTTTGCGCCTTCCGGGAAGATAAAAATGCCTGCTCGAATCAAACCGTAACCACCCAACTTCATCAAAACACCTGCATGCAGCATACTAACTGCAGTTGGTGCTGCTACGTGACCATCTGGTGACCATGTGTGCAATGGCCACATCGGAACTAAAAAGCCAAAGCCGACCATTAGTAAGAGGAAGGCAAACTTTTGGAAACCAATATCATAGGTTTGTTGAGTTAGTGTCTGAATATCAAAGGTTCCTAATCCTGTATAGAGGTAAACAGCGATTATCACGATTAGAGCAAAGGCGCTACCAACTAACAGATAAATAGTCAATTTCATTGCAGAGTATTCTTTATTGGTACTCCCCCAAACCCCTATTAGGATATACATGGGGATTACAGCAATTTCAAAGAACAGGTAGAAGAAAAATAGATCGGTTGTTAAGAATACCCCAAATACTCCTGCAACAAGGGCTAATAAGAAAATAAAAAATTCTTTCACCCTTTTTTCAAGTCCCCAGGAAGCAAAAACCCCGGTAAAAATTACTATGGCAGTTAAAAGGACTAAAGGTAAGCTTATACCATCTACCCCTAAACCATAAGCAACTCCTAACTCATCAATCCAGGGGATATGTTCAACAAACTGCAAGCCGCCTATGGATTGATCATAGTAAGCATAAGCAATCAAGGATAAAATGACTGTTAGACCAGTGGCTAATGCTGCCACAATTTTTATTACTTTATCCTCTTTCTGAGGAATAAATAGGATTATTAATACGCCAAGTACCGGTGCCAATAATATGCTTGAAAGTATTGGAAAACTCATTGTACACCTCCTACCACAGGTCCAGCCAGAAATAAGACTATTACAACAACTGCTGCAAATATAACTAGACCATATGTTTGCAAGCTGCCAGTATGAATATACCGTCCTTTAGCACCAGTTGTACGAATGAGCCAAGCAATACCATGGGCTATACCGTCAACAATATTCCGGTCACACCAGTTAAGTAATGCCGAAATACTCAATACAACTTTATTAAAAAACCACTGGTAAATCTCATCAATATACCACTTGTTATATAAAAACTTGTACAGAGGAGCAAATTGATTGGCAATTTTTTCTGCCGAGATGGCTTTTTTGATATAAACCAGCCAAGCCAAAAAGATACCAGCTGCAGCAATCAATGTGGAAGAACCCATAATCAAATAGTCAGGATGTGGATGATGGGGTTCACCAAAATATACATAGTAAGCAAAACCGTGCTCAAGGAAAGGAGCACCTATCAATCCGCCAAATATTGAGAATACAGCTAAAATCATAAGCGGAATAGTCATAGTTAGTGGCGATTCATGGGCATGGTAATCACTGCGCTTTTCACCAAAAAAAGCCAGGAAAATTAACCTAAACATATAAAAAGCTGTCAAAAATGCTGTAATAGAAGCCAGTACATATAAAAATGTAAACCCATTTGTCTTGGCAACTAGTAATATCTCATCCTTACTCCAGAACCCTGCAAAGGGTGGAATCCCTGCAATAGCCAGTCCTCCAATTACCATGGTGGTACCGGTTATTTTCATTTTTTTAAATACTCCGCCCATCTCAAAAATGTCCTGCTTATGCAGAGCATGAATAACACTACCAGCACATAAGAACATTAAAGCTTTAAAGAAGGCATGGGTAGTTAGATGAAACATACCAGCAGTTAAGCTGCCAAGACCAATAGCCATAACCATATATCCTAACTGACTTAAAGTTGAAAAAGCCAAAATTCTTTTAAAATCCCGTTGAGTAATCGCTATAGTTGCTGCAAAAAATGCCGTAAAGCCACCAAGATAAGCAATGAATGTTATGGTTGCAGATGCACTTGCAAAAAGGACAAAGCCCCGGGCCAATAAAAATACGCCGGCCGCAACCATCGTTGCAGCATGGATTAAAGCACTAACGGGGGTTGGACCTTCCATGGCATCTGGCAGCCAGACATGTAAAGGAAACTGACCTGATTTACCTATAGGCCCAATAAACACTAATATTCCCGCTAAAGTTAAAAATGCTAAATCTGTGGAAGCACTTATTCCTTCCGCCAGTTCTAGGAAATTAAAGGTCCCAAAATACAAGAAGAGAATAATAACCCCTATCATAAAACCAAAGTCAGCTACCCTATTAGTTATAAAGGCTTTTTTATTAGCTTGAGCTGCAGAATCCTTGTAAAAGTAAAAACCAATTAGCAGATAAGAACTCAAACCAACCAATTCCCAAAAAACAAACATCTGAAAGTAGTTATTAGCAATAACCAATCCCAGCATGGAAAAAACGAAAAGAGCTAAATATGAAAAGAATCTCGAAAACCCTGGGTCTCCATGCATATAACCAACGGAGTAAATCATGATTAATAAAGATATAAAGGTTACAACAAAAAGCATGCCGGCAGTCAGGGGATCAATTAAAGCACCCATTTCAATATATAGACCGTTTATATTCAACCAGGGTACCGCTATCTCTACCGGAGTATTCATTGTAATCTCATGACCAGTTAAGATAACCCGCAGAATATCAAAAGTTAGGATAAAGGAAACCACCATGCTGAAAATAGCAGTTAAAGCACTTAAGAGTTGAAACCTCTTAAACAAAAAGGTAATTAATATAAAGGCTAATAAAGGAGCTAGGGGCACCAGCCAAATATATTTAATTCCGATACTTTCGATCATAATTTATCACCCCTTACCATTTGAGCCAATCCAAATTCTCAACATCAACTGAAGAACGGTCACGGTAAATGGCAATTAATATAGCCAACCCAACGGCTATTTCACAAGCTGCCACAACAATTACGAATATAGCAAATATTTGACCGGTTAAATCTCCAGGAGTTAAAAATTTAGTAAAGGCTACTAGATTTATGTTTACTGCATTCAACATTAGTTCGATACAAATCAATATTGCAATAGCATTCTTTTTAGATAATGCCCCATATAATCCAATACAAAACAAGATGGCACTCAACAATAAATAATGGTTTAAGGTAATCATTTAGTGTTTTTCACCTCTCTTGCGATAACAATTGCACCTACCATTGCTACAGTAAGTAAAATTGCTGCTAACTCAAAGGGAATAACATAATCACTAAACAATAGTTCCGCTATATCCCCCATTGTATTTTCTGATAAAGCAGCAGTCCCCATCTCCCAAGGAGTTTTGATTATATAGTTTGATAAGACGCCGAAGAAGGCAGTTACTACTATTGCTGCAGTATATTTATATTTCCCAAAAGTATTTGTATCAGCCATACGACCGTCACCGCGAGTAATCAGCATAATACCGAATACTATCAGGATAGAAACCGCTCCAGCATAGACCAGGACTTGAACTGCAGCTAGAAAATCAGCATTTAATGTTAAATAAAGGCCTGCAATACCAAGAAAAGTCAGAATCAGAGCCAAAGCACTATGCACAATATTGTTTAAAAAGACAACAGCTAAGGCTGAGCCCAGAGTAACAAAGGCTATTAACCAGAAAGCTAATATGTTTAATTCCATTATTTTTCCTCCTTACGTGCTGCTTCAGTTGCTTTTTCCGGTTGAGCATAAATTGAAGCAGATGCAGAAAGGTTCTGATTTTTAAATAAATCTAGTTTTACTTCTTCTTTATGATAAGTGGCAGTTTCAAACTCTCTAGTAAATCTTAAACATTTTTTAGGGCACGCCTCTACACATAAACCGCAAAACAAACAGTATGATTGATTAAGCTCATATGATGCCAGCTGTTTTTTGTTTTCTTCATTTTTTTCTGTAGTTAATTTAATGGCAGAATTAGGGCAAGCCTTTTCACATAAGCTGCAAGCAATACATTCATTAACATCTAGTTGAAACCCCCCCCTCCAGCGAGCAGCCAATTGGGGTTTCTCTTCAGGATATTTTTCGGTAAGTCTTTTCCTAAAGACATTTCTTCCAGTTACACTTAATCCTTTTAGTAAACCTTTACCGTACATTTATTACCACCCCAATCCGTTGTAGTAGATGTATACACCGATACCAGTAATAAAGACATTTGCTAAAGAAAGGGGGACTAAAAACTTCCAGCCAAAATTCATCAATTGGTCAACCCTAATCCGTGGGAATGTCCAACGAATCCAGATAAAGAAAGAAAATAGCAAATGGGTTTTAATAAAAAACCAGACCCAACTAGGTAAGAATGGACCCTGCCAGCCACCTAGAAAAACAGTAACTCCGATAGCTGAAACAATAAATAAATTACAATACTCAGCTAAAAAGAATAATGCCCATTTCATTCCGGAGTATTCGGTATAAATACCTGCAGTTAATTCTGACTCCCCTTCTGGTAAATCAAAAGGAGCTCTATTAGTTTCTGCTGTTGCAGCAATAATAAAGATTAAAAAGGCAATTGGCTGTAAGAAAACAAACCAGACCTTAGATTGAGCTTCTACAATACCTTGCAATTGCAGTGTCCCTGTTATTAGAACAACTCCCAGCAAAGAAAACACCAAAGGTATCTCATAGCTGACCATTTGAGCTACAGCCCGCATTGCACCAAGGAGAGAGTACTTATTGTTAGACCCCCATCCACCCATGAAAATAGGTATGGTTGACAAGGAGGTAACGGCAATTAAATAAAAGATTCCTAAGTCTAAATCAATTGCTGCCATTCCCTCACCAAAGGGTACAACAGCCAAGGCTAAGACAGTAGGCACAAAGATAAATACAGGTGCTAATAAATGCACTGCTTTATCAGCCCCACAGGGAACTATATCTTCCTTTGTCAAAAGCTTAATAGCATCAGCTACTGTTTGGAACCAGCCATTTGGGCCTAATCTGTTGGGCCCGGGACGGTACTGAATGTATCCCGCCAGCTTTCTTTCCCATAAAACATAAAACAATGCAGCCAAGGTGCAAACTCCCAGTATGGCAACAAGATAAACTGTACCCATACCCATCTCTACCCAAACAGGTGTAAAGCCCAAAGCAGCAAGGGTTTCTCTGATAAATTGAGCAATATAAACAAAGATTTTATTAAAAAACTCCATGGTTATATCTCCTTTCTCACCTTAGGCATCAACTTCACCTAATACGAAATCAAAACTAGCTAAAATAGCTATAATATCCGCTATTTTATGGCCTATAAATATTTCATCAAAAATCGAAATATTATTAAAAGACGGCCTTCTGAAATGAACCCTGGAAGGTTTTGGAGTACCGTCACTGACAACATAACAGCCCAATACCCCTTTGGGGTTTTCTGTTTGGTGATAAACATCTCCTATAGGTGGTTTGATTAGTTTTGGAACTTTAGCCATAACAGGGCCATCGGGAAGCTCTTTATATGCCTGCTGAATAATTTTGAAGCTTTCTTCAACTTCTTTCATTCTAACCACATAGCGGTCATAACAATCACCGATTTCGCCAACAGGAACTTCAAAATCAAAGCGGTTATAAATACCATATGGATTAGTTTTCCTAATATCATGCTTAACTCCGCAAGCCCTTAAATTAGGACCGGTCAAGCCATAACTCTTAGCTTTTTCAGCAGTGATAGTGCCAACATTCTTAGTTCTGGCGATAAAAATTTCATTATCATCAATTAACCTGTGATAATCTTCTATAAATCTTGGAAATTCAACAATAAATTTATCTAGCTCCGGCTTAAAATCAGAATGGATATCATGGGCTAGTCCACCAATACGCATGTAATTAAAGGTCATTCGGGAACCACTTAAATGAGCCATCATGTCTAATATTTTTTCCCTTTCAATAAAGGGATAAAATACAGCGGAAATTGCCCCTAAATCCATAATGTAAATACCGATGCCTACCATATGGCTGGCAATACGCATAAGTTCTGCTAGCATTACTCTAATATATTCAGCTCGTTCAGGTATTTCTATATTCATCATTTTTTCCATTGTTTGAACATAAACAAGGTTATTATTAATACCTGCCAGATAGTCAAGTCTATCAGTATAAGGAATAACCTGAGGATATGTCCTATCCTCTAAAATCTTTTCTATACCGCGATGCAAATAGCCTACATGGGTTTTACTTCCCACACAGGTTTCACCATCTAATTCCAGGACCACACGCAGCACCCCGTGGGTACTAGGATGCTGAGGTCCAAGGTTTAATGTATACGTTTGTGTCTTCACTATTGTAACACCTCAACTCCCCTATTACTTACGACCACTTTTAGAGACAAAATCTTTCCTCAAAGGGTGACCTTCGAAACCTTCCCAGGTTAAAATACGTTCCAGGTTTGGATGATTTATAAAGGTAATTCCCATTAAATCATAAACTTCCCGTTCTAACCAATCGGCTGTTGCCCATAAACTTGTTAGAGAGGTAACCTGAGGATTGTCATGAGTCAGCTTGACCTTTACGATCAAGTGATCAGGATCATCAAAACTATACAACTGGTATACTACTTCAAAATAATCCTTATAGTCAGCACTAGAAATATCCGCTAAAAAATTTAGTCCTTCAGCTTTTAAAAATTCTAAAACTTCTAGCGAATTATCAGCATTTGCATATACCTCATAAGATTTTTCGGCATTTATTACTACTTTATCACCAAATTTTCCAGTTAACATTTCTTGATAATTTATTTTATTTTCCATATTTTTTAAACCTCACCTTAGCCGGAGAATTTACCTTCTCTTTCAACTGAAGCATCCCGTGAATTAAGGCTTCGGGACGGGGAGGGCAACCAGGTATATATATATCTACCGGTACAATATCATCAGCTCCGGGAACAACTGCATAAGAATCCACAAAGGGACCACCACTTATAGCGCAGTTGCCCATAGCAATAACCCACCGAGGTTCAGCAATTTGATGATACAATCTCTCCACAGAAGGTCTCATTTTTTCAGTTATGGTACCTGCAATTATCATCACATCAGCCTGCCGAGGTGAATTTCTAAATACCTCATAACCAAATCGCGAAATATCAAATCTAGCCTGAGTTGTACAAATCATCTCAATAGCACAGCAAGCCAAACCAAACTGAAATGGCCATAAGGACCAACTTCTAGCCCAATTAAACAATTTGTCTAAAGAAGTTAAGAGTATACCTTTTTCTTCAAGCTCTTCTTGCGTCATGTAGCCATTTTCATTGTCTATTGCCATTCTAAAGCACCTTCCTTCCAGGCATACCAGAAACCTATAATTAAAATAATAAAGAAAATAAACATCTCAATGATAGCAAACAGGCCTAAGCTTTGGAATTTGACTGCAAATGGATACAAAAATATTGTTTCGATATCGAAAATCAAAAATACCAGTGCATACAAGAAATAACTGGTTTTAAATTGTACCCAAGCAGTACCTTGAGTTTCCATCCCACACTCATAAGTTTCCAATTTTGCAGGATATGGACGATGGGATTGTAAAAACCTAGATAAGATAATGGTAAATGCTCCAAAAGCCATAGCCCCTAAAAAAAGAATACCTACGATAGAGTATTGAGTAAGCATCTCTACCCCCCTTTCTTAAATAAAAGTTTGTTACTTTTTTCTCATTTAAATACATTTTGCCCCCAAAAATCTTATTGGAGCAAAAGTTTTACGGTGAATAGGACAAGGACCTATGCTTTGTAAAGCTTGTATATGTTGGTTCGTGCCATAACCCTTATTAATAGCAAAAAGATACCCTGGATATAAATAATCATAAGTATCCATAATTTTATCTCT
This sequence comes from Clostridiaceae bacterium BRH_c20a, assembly GCA_000961765.1. GTDB lineage: Bacteria > Bacillota > Peptococcia > Peptococcales > BICA1-8 > BICA1-8. The sequence continues at coordinate 58,419 of LADT01000088.1, forward strand.
ATAAACTTTAGCTAAAATTGATGCCGCAGCAATTGAGGCACTCAGACTATCACCTTTTATAATACCCAATTGGGGTATGTTTAGTAAAGGGTTTTTTTGACCATCAACTAGAGCATACTCGGGCAATGACCCTAGTGAACCCACAGCCAAAAGCATAGCATGTCTAGTAGCCTCTAAGATATTCAACACATCTATAGTTGTAGCATCAACAACACCTACCGCCCAGGCTATGGCCTGAGCCTTAATCTCTTCAGCAATTAGTTCCCGTGTATTTTTATTAATCTTCTTGGAGTCATTTAATCCCTCAATACTACAATAAGGGGGCAAAATAACAGCACCAGCAACTACAGGACCTGCCAACGGACCTCTCCCGGCTTCATCAATTCCTACTATATATTTGAAGTTTTGTTGATAAAGCTCTGCTTCAAAATCCCACAGCTTTAGCAATCTCTGTTTTTCCGCCGACTTTTTAGTTAAAACCAACTGGTACTTTTGTACTAAGTTTTGTATTGATTTTCTTTTATCATTATACAATAAATTTAGATAACTTTGTTGTTCTTTTTCATCCAGAGAACTTAAAAAACCCTTTATTTCCCTAATTGAATGCTTATCAGGTAACATGGAATACTCCTATAATTAATTGTTAAAATACTTTCCATGTAATCTATTCTCCTTTTTTACCGGAATTCCTCTTAGTAGTTTTCTACTATTTAATAATTAAAAAAAATTAATGCTAAATTATGAAAAGAACTCCATTTTCGTAAATTCAATTCTATTCTAGGGCTTTTCTAAACTAATTCGCCCAATATGTCCATTTCGAAATTCATTAATTATTATGTAGGCAATTTTAGCGTAATCAATTCTTTTACCAGAAAGTATACAGCCCCTATTGTACGCCATTTTTTCCATTATACCAATGGGTTCATTCTGTAAATCATCGTTATTAAGTTTATATCTATTGCAAAGCAGCAGGGGATATTGAACTGCTAAAAATCTAATAAGCTTGAGCGCCCCTTCCTCAATATTAAAAATATCATCATTTACTGCACCGGTTACCGCTAACCTAAATCCCACTTCAGGATCTTCAAACTTGGGCCATAATATACCTGGTGTATCCAATAATTCAATATCATGATCTAATCTAATCCACTGCTTACCACGGGTAACTCCCGGTTTATTACCAGTTTTAGCGGCTTTTTTCCCAACTATATTATTAATAAACGTGCTTTTACCTACATTGGGTATACCTACAACCATACTTCTAGCCACTTGACTTTTAATACCTTTTAAGGCTCGTTTTTCTCTCTTTTCTGCTGTTAATGTAAGTACGGCTTCTTTTAATGCATTTAAAATATTAGTTTTAAGAATTGTTGCATTGAATTTTAAAGCTTTATACTGGTTTAATTTATTAAAATATTGAAGCCAGCTCTGAGTAATATTTTCATCTGATAAATCTTCTTTATTTAAAATAATTAGCCGAGGTTTGTTAGCTACTATTTCATCAATCAAGGGATTTCTACTGCTTTGAGGTATCCTGGCATCTACTATTTCTATGACAACATCTACCAACTTTAACTGTTCCTGAATTAACCGTCGTGTTTTAGCCATATGACCGGGAAACCATTGTACGTGCACTAATTAACCCTCCCCATTCTTGATACAGGCCAATAAATAACCTGGGCCTTACCTATCAATAAATCATCCAGGACAAATCCCCAAACCCTACTATCACTACTATTATTACGGTTGTCTCCCATCATAAAGTATCGATCTTGCGGGACCTCAATAGGTCCAAAATCACTAGTTTTTATACCCTGTGGTAGATATGGTTCCTCAATTAATTTATCATTTATGTACAACTTATTATCTATCACCTGAATTTTCTCTCCTGGCAACCCGATCAGTCTTTTTACATAATCTTTTTTAGTTTCTAGTGGATACTTAAATACTACAACATCTCCCCTTTGGGGTTCCTGTAGCCAGTAAGAAAAGCGAGTAACAATTATCCTGTCATTAATAAGCAAAGCAGGTTCCATAGAGCGGGAAGGAATCCAAAAAAACTGAAAGAGAAAAGCCCGAATAATAAGGGCTAAAATAATTGCAATAACAACAGATTCAAGAATTTCCCTGATATTTAAGGACATACTTTTTTCTGTCACGTAATTCCCCTCCTTTTAAGATCGAGGTTAAGGTTTCGCTTCGCATTGCTTCGCATTGCTTCGCATTGCTTCGCAAGGTTAAGGTTCCGCTTCGCTAGGTTAAGGTTCCGCTTCGCTAGGTTAAGGTTCCGCTTCGCTAGGTTAAGGTTGAGAAAAGATTTATAATACGATTACGTATTAACTACACTTTATCCTTTTCCTTTTCCTTTTCCTTTTCCTTTTTCTTTTTCTTTTTCTTAGCCTTAGCCTTAGCCTTAACCTTAACCTCAGCCTTAACCTTAACCTCAGCCTCAGCCTTAGCCTTGATTTTTAGGTAACGTCAAAAAAAGGACTGAATAATCAGTCCTTAAGATCTTACTTGGCGCAAATCTTTAATTCTAGCAGCTTTACCGGACCTTTCACGCAAGTAATATAATTTAGCTCTCCTTACACGTCCTCTGCGTAAAACGGTAATTTTATCAATACGGGGCGAGTGAACTGGAAAACAACGTTCTACTGCAACACCATAAGCTACACGACGAACAGTAAAAGTTTCACTTAAACTTGAACCACGGCGTTTTATCACAACACCTTCAAAAGCCTGAATACGTTCTCTTGTACCTTCCACAACCTTCACATCAACACGAACAGTATCACCAGGTTTAAAATCGGGTAATTCTTTCTTTAGTTGTTCAGCTTCAATTGTTCTAATGATATCCATGGGAATTTCCCTCCTTCCTCTATGGACGTTCTTATCTTACCATTACAAGAAGCAAGATGCAGGAGACAGGAAGCAGGATAAAAGCCGTTCTTGCTTCTTGAATTAAGATAGCGGACCGTCCGTTTTCAACACCGTTGGAAATTATATCATAAATATTTGCATTATACAAGACCTACCACCATTTTTCCCCACTTAGTCTATCCAAAATGATTGCCACAGCGCTTCTGACTGAAAGATGATTATATTCACCAGCACCCATAATTGGGTATAAACGATAGTCAGCCTTTTCAATAACTTCTTTAGCTAACCCCCAGCCGGTACCAAATATAAGAAGAAAATTACAGTCTTTATTATTTGCAATTTCCTCTCTCAGGTCAAAATAGCTAGTAGAATCAGAATAAACTCTAGCATCAGTAACAATAGACTTAATTTGCTGTGGATAATATTTCTTAATATCCTCTTCTACAGCTTCGATGTTTTTCTTTATTAAAACCTTTTCTAGCGCAGTTTTTCGGTCTGGGTTGTATACACTACCATAACCTTCCTGCCAATATTGCAATATTTCATTGGCTATTTCTGCTTGTGTTTCCAAAGGGTGAATAATATAATATTTTTCTATTCCATACGTTGCAGTTGTCCTGGCAATGTCATGAATATCCAAATTAGTAATTGATGTAGTAATTACTTCCATATTTTTATTATATACAGGAAAATGCACTAATCCGATAAAAATTTTACCCATCAATTTGTTCCTCTATTTCTATTTCTCTTATGAGATTTCTATCTTCCTCACTTAAATTGTACGTTGATAATAAATCAGGTCTTCTTATTAAAGTTCGCCTTAAGGACTCTTTATAACGCCACTGTTTAATATGTTCATGATTCCCAGACAATAAAACCTCCGGAACCTCAATATTTCTAAAATCCCTTGGTCGAGTATAATGGGGATACTCAATAAGTCCTTGATAAAAGGAGTCCTCTTCAAAGGATTGGCTTTCTTTGATAACACCAGGTATTAAACGGGCTATAGAATCTATCATAACCAAAGCAGGCAATTCTCCTCCGGTCAATACATAATCTCCTATGGAGTATTCTTCAGTAGCAAAAGCTCTAATCCGTTCATCAAAGCCCTCATAGTGTCCGCAAATAAATACTAATTTACTCTTTTTAGCTAGTAATTTAGCATGTTCCTGTTTATATACCTTACCTTGAGGAGATAATAGGATAATTTCTTGATCTGGGTCACCCATAGTTATATTTGCCTCTAAAGCTGTGATAATAGGCTCAGGTTTTAGAACCATGCCTGCTCCTCCACCAAAAGGATAATCATCAACGGAATTGTGTTTATTCTGAGCATAATCTCGAAAGTTTATGAGGGAAATATTTAATAATCCTTTCTGTCTTGCTTTATATAAAATACTGGCATTTAAAGGGCTTTCAAACATCTCAGGGAAAATAGTTAAAACCTTAATATCCAATATACCCCACCTCAATCCACCAATCCTTCTGGTAAACTGACAAACATTTTCTTTTCATCTAAGTCAATCCCTAAAACTATTGATTTTAGGGCTGGAATTAAAATTTCCTTTTCATTATCTTTAACTACGTAAACATCATTACTGCCTGTCTGGATAACATTTTGAATTTTTCCAAGAAATATTCCTTTTTCATATACCTCTATACCAATTATTTGAAATATAAAATAATGGTTTTCCGGCAATTTTACCAACTGCTCTTCTTCAATACATATGTAAATATTACGCAGCTTTTCAGCAGATGACATATCTGGAACTTCCTTAAAGCTAAGAATAACGGTATTTTTATGGTTGCGAACACTGGATATATGCATTTTAATATCCCCGTCAGGCATTATTAAATAAACATATTTCAATTTCTTAAACCGTTCAGGATCATCTGTTAGAGGAAAAACCTTAAGTTCCCCTTTATTACCAAATGTACTCATAATTTGACCAACTTTAATCATTAAAACCAACCCCATTGTTAAAATTAGTGGCTAGTGGCTAGTTGTTAGTGCCTGGTGACTAGTTATTATCGTGCCCAGTGACCAGTACTCGGTGCTCAGGAAAACTTGGATATTATTAGTGTTAAGACATTCCTGAGCCACACACAGACATGCAGTAAAACCTTAGTAATAACCCTTTAATAATCAGCTTCTTATCTCCATCACTACTCCATCTTTAAGTACGATTTCAACCCTGTTTAGACCATCAAAATTATCACCAACTTTTATTTCCATAGGACCATCAACTGTACCCTGGGTTATCTCTTCATTCAAATTAAGCTTGCTGATAATTTTTAAGCGTTCCAATAGTTGTTGTTTATATGAAGTAAGCTTTTCTTTTTCTGTATCTATCTGCTGTTTTATTTGATTTATTTGAGGATGTCCTTTTAAGGTTAATTCAGTTATAGTTTTTCTTGTTTGTTTATCAAAATTTTCCATATCAGTTTCGACTTTTTTTAAAGCTTCCTGGACTTCTATGGCAGCTTTTTTCTGGAAGTTTTCAGTTACTACCTGTTTAACAACTATAGTTCTCATTACATTTATTTTCTCCATTTATACTCTCTCCTACTAAAAAAGATTAACACTCAATCACTTAGGAAAAATAGGGGCTATTAGCCCCTATTATTGTATAATCTCAACAACTACTTTTTTGCCTTCTCGCGTTGCAGCAGCTTTAACTACCGTACGGATAGCCTTAGCTATTCTACCCTGTTTGCCGATAACTTTCCCCATATCTTCGGAAGCAACAGTAAGTTCTAGAATAATAGAACGTTCACCTTCTACTTCCTTTACTTGTACCTGGTCGGGATTATCCACCAAAGATTTAGCTAAAAATTCTACTAATTCCCGCACGTGCTACACCCCCTAATGTAATACTATTTATTACTTATACCAGCTTTCTTAAATAAAGATTTTACTGTATCCGAGGGTTGGGCACCAGTGTTAATCCACTTTAAGGCTTTTTCAGCATCAATATTAATAATAGCAGGATCTTTAGTTGGATCGTAAGTACCAATTTCCTCGATAAAACGTCCATCTCTAGGAGCACGGGAATCAGCTACTACAACACGGTAAAAAGGGTTTCTTTTAGCACCCATTCTTTTAAGCCTAATCTTTGTTGCCATTTATTTCACCTCCTTTAAAGGAAAGGGGACACACCTCTTTCGAAGTCATCCTTTGAAGCCGAGGTATGTCCCCAACTAATGAACGGGGACACACCTCTTAAAAAGCCAAACTTCAGGGCTGAGGAATGTCCCCAACGAATAAAGGGGACACACATTTCTTCAGGAGACAGGAAGCAGGACAAAATCTACTCTTACTTCTCATTTCTTGAATGAGGAATGTCACCAATTAATTTATTTTACATAAAAGGCAGTTTTAGCTTACCTTTTTTGCCTTTTCCAGAAGCCATACCTGATAACTGCTTCATCATTTTTTGAGCCTGTTCAAACTGTTTCAATAACCTATTAACATCTTGTACTTTTGTCCCACTACCTGAAGCAATCCGCTTTCTTCTGCTTCCATTGATTTTATGAGGATTCTTTCTTTCATCTTTAGTCATGGATTGAATAACAGCTTGAAACCTTACAAACTCTTTTTCATCAAATTCAAGACCTTTTAATTTCGCTTTGTTCATCCCGGGAATCATATCCATAACCTGATCTAGGGGACCCATATTTTTCATCTGCTGCATCTGGGTCAAGAAATCTTCCAAGGTAAATTCAGCTTTTAAAAGTTTTTGCTGAAGTTCCTGAGCTTTCTTCGAATCAAAATTTTCCTGAGCCTTTTCAATTAGAGTAAGGACATCTCCCATTCCTAAAATACGGGAAGCCATTCTATCAGGGTGAAATGGTTCAAGAGCATCAAGCTTTTCGCCCATACCTACAAACTTAATTGGTTTTCCCGTTACTGCCTTTACTGAAAGTGCAGCACCACCCCGGGTATCCCCATCAAGTTTAGTTAAAACAACACCTGTCAGATTTAATAGTTCATTAAATTTTTCTGCCACGTTTACGGCATCTTGACCAGTCATGGCATCAACTACCAATAAAATCTCTGTGGGCTTAACTTCTTTTTTAATTGCAGAAAGCTCAGCCATTAGAGTTTCATCTATATGAAGCCGTCCAGCAGTATCTAGAAGAACCAGGTCGTTGCCATGATAAGCAGCATGATTAAGTGCTGCCTTAGCAATATCTACCGGATTGGTTTTATCGCCCATACTAAAGACTGGAATCTCTAACTGTTCACCTAATACCTGAAGCTGTTTTATAGCAGCAGGCCGGTAAATATCACACGCTACCAATAATGGACTGCGTCCTTGTTTTTTTAGAAAGCGCCCTAGTTTACCTGTTGAAGTTGTTTTACCAGAACCCTGTAAACCAATCATCATAATAACTGTAGGGGGTTTAGGGGAGATTTCTAACTTGCTTTGAGCCCCTCCCATTAGTTGAGTAAGTTCATCATTTACTATTTTAATAACCTGCTGACCAGGTGTTAAGCTTTCCAAAACATCCTGTCCTAAGGCTCGTTCATTTATAGTATTTACAAAATCTTTGACAACTTTATAGTTAACATCCGCCTCTAGTAAAGCTACCCGCACTTCACGGAGTGCAGCCTTTAAGTCTTTATCAGAGATTTTGCCCTGTCCTTTTAATTTCTTAAAAATACCCTGTAGTTTTTCACCCAAGCTTTCAAAGGCCACTATAAAACCCCCCTCTTAGTTAGTTATTGTTGGCTAGTTTTCATTGATAACATCCTTAATGATTTCTTTAAGTTCAGATAAATTGGTCATATTATTATTTTCAATTATTGCTATCTCTTTAATAAGCAATAATGCAGTCTGCAGCTTTTCTTTGTTATTTTGAAATCTATTAACTAATTGCAGCTTATTTTCGTATTCTTCCAAGATGTTTTCACTTCTTTTTATAATGTCATACACTGCTTGCCTAGAAATATTTTGTTCCTGAGCAATTTCTCCTAAAGATAGATCATATTGATAATACAGATCAAACATTAGCCTTTGCTTTTCAGTAAGTAAGGCTCCATAAAAATCAAATAATAATATTAAATAAGCTCTTTTTTCCAGCATATTATCACCCTAATTAGACTATAGTCGATAGTCTATGGTCTATGGTCTATGGTCTATGGTCTATGGTCTATGGTCTTGCGCCTGTCAAGGTTTTTTGCTTAACAACGATAATAATAGTATATTATGTCTGCCTTGTCAAGGGAAAAAGCTTTACAAAGAAAAAACCTGATTTTGCAGGAGACCACTGAAAAATCTAGGTTCGTGTAATTGCTATGAAAGCTACTGATTGTTGTTGTGTCATCCTGAGGGAGGAACGACCGAAGGATCTTAAGATTCTTCAACTACGTACGTAAGATCCTTCGCTATCGCTCAGGTAAGCAGGGTATCAAAATCATGTGTTCAGATTTTGTTTGCATCGCTTAGTTTTTTCACCTAATGACAGACTTGGCTATTTGCCACATAAGTTTGATTTTTTCAGCACCTCGCTTTGCAGGTCATTTCTTCTGTAAAGTCTATGGTCAATTAACAATTTGTCATTGTCAATTGACCATTCTACATTCTACATTCTACATTCTACGTCTATGGTCTATGGTCTATAATCTCAATCTAGTGAAACCAAATATAATGTTTAATATTTTTCTGTAGCACTGTAGCACTGTAGCACTGTAGCACTTATTTCCTGTTTTACAGGAGCATCATTTGCGCATATCTTTTAGCCTCAAATTTTACTTTTTCTTCATCTATAGTCAATACTTCTCGATCTTTCATTACTATTTGCCCATCAATAATTGACGTTTTTACATCGGACCCTTGAGCGGAATAAATCAGATTAGCAACTATATCATGGCAGGGGTATAAATGGGGTTTATCTAGATCAACCAGGATAACATCGGCTTTTTTCCCCTCTTCTATGGTACCTATCTCATCAATTAAGTTAACTGCTCCAGCTCCGAAAACTGTCCCCATTTGTAATACCTGATAGGCAGGCATAACCGTGGGGTCGCCCCAGCTTACTTTATGCAGTAAAGAAGCAATATGCATTTCTTCCATCATATTAAGGTTATTATTACTAGCGGTACCATCAGTTCCTAGCCCCACCTTAACCCCTGCTTCTAAAAGCTGAGGTATGGGTGCCATTCCACTAGCAAGCTTCATATTGCTAGTTGGATTATGGGCAATTCCCGCCTTAACCTCCTGTAAAATATCAATATCTTCCTCAGTAAGATGAACACAGTGGGCAGCTAATACAGGTACATTAAATAGTCCCAGGTCATAAACATGTTTGATAGGTGTTTTCCCATACTGTTTTCTGATATCAGTAAACTCTTTTTTAGTTTCTGCTAAATGAATATGAATTCCAACCTTTAACTCATAAGCCAGTTCTAGAACCTTAGTTAGATATTCCGGCGGACAGGTATATGGTGCATGGGGACCAAGCATACAGGTTATTCTGCCCTTGCCTGCTCCCTGCCATGCCGGAATAAATTCTTTGGCTTCCTTTAGGGTAGTATTTGCTTTATCATTGAAGCCAATCATGCCTCTTGCTAATACTGCTCTAATACCACTTTCTTCTACAGCCTCAGCAACTTTATTCATAAAAAAGTACATATCGGCAAAAGTTGTTGTACCTGTTTTTAGCATTTCTAAAATAGCCAGCATGCTGCCCCAATAAATATGTTCAGCATCTAATTTAGCCTCCCGGGGCCAAATTTTCTGCTCTAGCCAGGGCATAAGCTCCATATCATCGGCATATCCCCGTAATAGAGTCATTGCGCCATGGGTATGACAATTGACTAAACCCGGTAAGGCTGCACAGTTATTTCCGTTTATTATTTCTATATCTTGTTCATAATCATTAATTTGTCCCACTTTTTTTATGTACTGACCCTCAATTAAGATATCCCCTATTATTGCTTCTGAACCTGAATTCTCAGTCATAGCTAAAATATTTGTATTTTTGATTAATATTTGTTTGGCCATGCCATCCCCTCCCCTTTTATTTATTTTTGTCCATAGGTAAGCAAGTATGCCTTGCGCATCCAATCCACTTCATCTTCTGTCAAAACAACTGCCTGCCCTAAGAGTTGAGCTGATATCCCGATATGGGCTGTTTTCTCAACCAGCAAACATGCCTTATAGGCTTCTTGTAATGAATATCCTACACCTACCACACCATGGTTAGCTAATAAAACTGCCCCTTTATTACCTAGAGCTTTTATTGCATTTTGAGCAAGATTCCTTGTTCCAGGTAAAGCATAGGGTGCTACTTCTACTGAACCTCCAATAACCTGGGCCATATCCTCAATTAAGGGAGGAATAGGTTTTCGGGCAACAGAATATGCACTTGCATAGATACTGTGGGTATGAACAACGGCGGTAATATCACTGCGGTGTTGATAGAAAGCGAGATGCAATGGCATTTCGCTAGATGGTTTTCGGTGACCTTCTAAGATATTACCATCTAAATCAATCAGAACAAGGTCATTTGGTTCTAAAAGTTGATACTCCATACCACTAGGAGTTATAAAAAAACTCCTATCACCATTTTTCACAGATATATTACCCCAGGTTGAAACCACCAGCCCTTGCGTTACCAGTTCTTTGCCTATTTTAATTACTTCTTCTCGAAGATCCATTAAAAAAACATCCCTTTAATATTCAGTTTATAATCTGATTCTATTATCCCTTTATCAGTAATAATAGCGGTTATAAGTTGATGGGGGGTTACATCAAAAGCAGGGTTTAGGACATTTACCTTCTTTGGAGCTATCCACACTTCACCAATTTTTCTGATTTCATCAGGGTTTCTTTCTTCAATAGGTATATCTTTTCCTGTTTGTAAACTCAAATCAAAAGTAGAACTAGGTGCAGCCACATAAAAGGGGATGTTATGATAATTGGCTAAAACTGCAACACCATATGTTCCTATTTTATTAGCGACATCCCCATTAGCGGTAATTCTATCCGCACCTACAATTACACAATCAATTTTGCCCTGCTGCATAAAAAATGCCGCCATATTGTCTGTTATTAATGTAACCGGAATCCCTTCCTCCATAAGTTCAAAAGCCGTCAGCCTTGAGCCTTGCAAGAGGGGTCTAGTCTCATCAACATAAACCATATTTACCTTCCCCTCTTTAGCTGCCGCCCTAATTACTCCTAAAGCAGTACCATAGCCGGCAGTAGCTAATGCACCGGCATTACAGTGGGTTAAAATATTGACTCCGGGAGAAAGTAATTTTTGACCAAGGAATCCCATTTTTATATTCATTGCTAAATCTTCCTCTTGGATTAAGATAGCCTCTTTTTCTAATCTGTTGACTATCTCACTAACCTCTAAGTCATTTGCCTCTAGAACTTTTGCCATGCGTTCCAGTGCCCAGAATAAATTAACAGCTGTAGGTCTAGTCTCTCTTAATTTATTCAAAGCCTCTTCCATTTTATTCGAAAAAACTATTCTTTCTAACTTTTTATATTGATGGGCCGCTAATACCACTCCATAGGCAGCAGCTACTCCAATAGCTGGTGCTCCTCGAACCTTCATGCTTCTAATGGCATCAGCTACAGATAAATAATCAACATATTCTAAAAAAACCACTTGAACTGGGAGTTTGGTCTGATCCAAAAGTAAAAGTTTCCCTTTTTCATATTTAACCGAATCCATTTAACTATCCCCTCAACCTAAATTTCCCGCTTCCAGATTAGCACCGGAACAAAAGCATTGCTGTGTTGAATTTAATTTGGATAATACTTCCATAATTAAAGCTTGTAGATTGTGAGTATTCAGAGACATAGTCTCAACTACCTCCCTATGGGTAAGAGGTAAAGCAGAAATTCCCGCTGCATAATTTGTAATCATGGCAATACTTCCGTAACACATACCAAGCTCCCGTGCTAAAACAACTTCTGGGACACTTGTCATTCCCACTAAATCGCAGCCCCACATTTTAAACATTTTGATTTCAGCAGGAGTTTCAAATCTGGGTCCTTCTGTACAAACATAGGTTCCCTTCTGATGCAAATATATTGATGGTGGACAAATATCAATAATTTTTTGAGCCAATTCCGGACAGTAAGGATTAGTCATATCAACATGCAGAACACCTTTGTCACTGCCTTCATAAAAGGTCTGAACTCTGCTTTTGGTAAAATCAATAAACTGATCTAAAACTACTAATTGCCCTGGTGCCATTTTTTCATTTAAAGAACCGACAGCAGCAGTTGCAATTATTTTTTTTACCCCTATTTTTTTCAATGCCATGATATTTGCCCGATAGTTTATTTGGTGGGGAGGAACCGAATGTTTAGAGCCATGTCTTGCTAAAAAAGCAACCTTTTTATTTTCCAATTTACCTATTTTTAAAGGTACTGCACCATACTGAGTATCTACCGTTAACTCTTGTATGTCAGTTAACATGCGGGGATTATAAACACCTGTACCACCAATCACTGCAAACTCAGCCTGCATTGTTTTCATCCTCCCCATCAGTAAATAAAGCAGCTACAAAGTCTCGGGGAATAAACTCCTGTAAATCCTCCATTCTTTCTCCAACACCTATTAATTTAACCGGCAAATCGTATTCCGACTTAATTCCGATAACTACTCCACCCTTAGCTGTTCCGTCTAACTTAGTCAAAATCACCCCGGTAACTCCAGCAGCCTGCCCAAAGGTTTTAGCCTGTGATAGAGCATTCTGCCCTGTAGTGGCATCTAATGCCAAAAGCACTTCTTTTAGGGCACCAACAGACTCGTTATCAATAATTCTTTTAATTTTTTTCAATTCTTCCATTAGATTAACTTTATTATGAAGTCTACCTGCAGTATCTATAATAAGAACATCTGCTTTTCTAGCAATAGCTGCCTTAATTGCATCATAAACAACTGCAGCAGGATCAGCACCTTCATTATGACTTATTACATCAACTCCTGCCCTTTGACCCCAAACCTTTAATTGATCAATTGCACCAGCTCTAAAAGTATCTCCTGCTCCTAAGATGACCCTTTTCCCTTCCGCTTTCAGCTTGTATGCCAGTTTACCAATGCTGGTAGTTTTGCCAACTCCATTTACGCCAACAACTAAAATAATATTTAATTCATCATCAGCTAAATCTAAATTTGGAATTTCATCTCCCATGATTTTAATAATCTCTTCCACTAAAACTCTACGCAGCTGTTCAGCCTCTTTTATTTTTTCGGCCCTAATCCTTTCCCTCAGCTTTTCTACTAAGTCTACAGCTGTATTTACCCCTACATCCCCTTGGATCAGGACCTCTTCTAGCTCCTCAAATAATTCCTCATCAATTATTCTTCCGGTGAAAACATCAAAAACCTTATCAATAAACCCCTTACGGGTTTTAGTCAAGCTATCAGATAATTTCTCACCACCAAAGCTGCCTTTCAATGACTCTTTTAATTTTGAAAAAAATCCCAAAATATTTCACTCCCTTTTCTTAAGTGGCTAGTGGCTAGTTAATAAATCTATGGTCTATGGTCTATGGTCTATGGTCTATGGTCAAAGTTTCCTAACTTTTAGCATACAATAAAATTTAAATAATTATGCTTCACTACCTCGAAAATACTTCGAAGAGCTAAACCTATGTGTCATTATTATGAAATCTGGTGGTTGATGTGTCATTATTATGAATACTATTGATTGTTGCTGTGTCATCCTGAGGGAGGAACGACCGAAGGATCTTAAGGTGACAGGAATGCTTTCGCTTATAGTGGTGTGGGCAACCCGTGATAATTGCGAAGGCTTTAGCCTATGGCAATCTCTTGGGTCGGAGATCGCCACGCTACGCTCGCGATGACAGGCAGAAAAATATTTTCAATATTTTTGGTACCGCCGACAGGTGGTATGGGTACTCGCAATGATACTTAATAGATAGTAGACAATAACTATCAACTATCAACTATCAACTATCAACTATAGACTATCAACTATTGACTTTGCCCCATAAACCTTTGCTAGTCACTAGTAACTAGTAACTAGTTACTTAAAACGGACCATACCCGTTTCCTAAATCGCCTCACTTAGCTTTACTGAAATTAGCTTAGATACCCCTGTTTGTTCTTCAATTGTTACTCCATATAAGACATCGGCAGCTTCCATCGTCCCTTTACGATGGGAAATAACAATAAACTGGGTTTTCTGAACAAACTGCTTTAAAAAAATTGAAAATCTATCCACATTTGCTTCATCTAGCGCCGCTTCTATTTCATCTAAAACACAAAAAGGACTTGGTTTTACTTTGAGAATGGCAAATAATAAAGTAATTGCAGTCATGGCCCTTTCGCCACCAGAAAGCAGTAATAAATTCTGGGATTTTTTACCAGGTGGTTGAGCAATTATTTCTATTCCCGTATCTAATAAATTCCCCTCATCAGATAATTCTAAGGAAGCACTTCCACCACCAAACATTTCTTTAAATACACTATTAAAGGCTTCATTGACTAGGCTAAAAGTCTCTCTAAATTTTTTAAGCATTATTTGATCCATCTCTTTAATTACTTTTACCAAAGAATCCTTAGCTTCAATTAAATCAGCTAACTGCTTTGTCAGAAAGTCTAGTCGTTCATCTACTCTTTCATATTCAAGGATTGCTGCAAAATTAACAAGCCCCAAATCGGAAATAAACCCCTTTAATTCATTCACTCTTTTAATAACAATACGTTTATTCTGAATTTCAACTTTATTATGCAGGGCTTCTTCATAACTATACCCAAACTGTTCTGTTAGTTTCTCGCTGCTTGCAGTTATCTCCATTTGAATTTTAGCAAGCTTTATATTATGCTGATAGATTTCTTCCCTCGACTGCTCTAGTATTACATGTCTGTTTTTTATCTCCTTTTCAATATAGCTAAGTGTTTCCAGTAATTGTACACGTTTTTCCTTCTCATCAGCACCATGCTTTTCTAAATCTGCCAAACTTGCCGTTAACTGACTAACATCTTCTTCTGTTTCCTTAATAGATTGATTGAGTTCTAGTGTTTTAGTATCCAACTGATTTCTTTCAGCTTCCAGCCTATTCTTTTCCTGGGTAAAATTTAGCAAACTGTTTTCAAGTCGCCTAAGCTGTTCTTGACCAATATCCTGTGCCTGTTGTAACGTAGCTGTCGTTATTTTTTTCTCATTTAAATCCTCGCCTAATCCATCCTGAGCTGCAGCTATTTCTTTATTATAGTTTTGTATAATGGCAATTTCTTTTTCCATATCTGTGATTAGTAATCCCTTATTCTTAATTTCCCTTGAATATTTCTCTTTTTCCTGGCTATTGATAACTCTTTGCGCTTGTATTTCCTGTTGTTCTAAAAAGCAAGCCTCTTTTTCGTCAGTTGCACGGGTAATTTCTTTAAATACCTGTCCCAGCTTATTTTCTAAATCAGCCATATTTAACTCATTTTCATGGACCAAATCTTTATTATTATTAATACTATTCATTAATTCTTGCAGTTCTTGTTCTTTTATTTGTAAATTTTCTTTCTTACCTTCTATCTCTTTATTCCTTTTAATCAAATCTTTGGAAAGTTCTTGAAGCATGCGCTTTCGTGTTAAAAGACCGTTTTTTTGCTTACGATAACTTCCACCTGTCAAAGAACCGCCT
This sequence comes from Clostridiaceae bacterium BRH_c20a, assembly GCA_000961765.1. GTDB lineage: Bacteria > Bacillota > Peptococcia > Peptococcales > BICA1-8 > BICA1-8. The sequence goes on from LADT01000088.1 coordinate 73,934, forward strand.
GGGGTCATTATCTCTCCGTCCAAAGTTACCATACGGTAAGAAAAATTTGTTTTTTTCCCAATTTCAACAAGGGATTCTAAATTTTCAATAACCCATACTTTACCTAATAGATGTTCCATTATACCTTGATATTTAGCATCAAATTCAATTAAATCAACAGCTCGACCTACTATTTGGGGGAAATTTAATTTCATATTATTTGGGGGGCTCTTTATGGTATTTAAAGGTAGAAAGGTAGCTCTGCCTTTTTTATCGTTCTTTAAATACTTTATTGCTAATTGGGCTCCTTGATCGTCATTTGTAACTAGGTACTGTAGAGCTCCGCCTAAAGCAGTCTCTAAAGCAGTTTCTAAACTTGAGGGGACAGTAATTAGATCATTAACAGTTCCCACTATTCCTGTAAACCCTGAAATTTTATTTTTCTTGGCCTCTAGTACTGCTCTAACCCCCTGCTGATAGCCCTCACCGGTCTCTTCCATTTCTTCAAGCACTTGCAAGCGGGAAAATATTTGTTGATAATTTAATTGTCTTTCTTCTAAATCCTTTTTTATTTTTGCTTGGGATAAAGTGTTTTCTGACAGATTTTTCTGTAGAGTAATTAGTTTGACTTCATGCTCATTTTTAGCAATCATTAATTTTTGTTTATTTTCTTCCAATAGAGCCCTTTGTACTTCCAAATCATCCAAATCTGAACTTGCTTTATTAATTTTTTCTTCTAACTGTTGATATCTTCGTTCTAAAAGAGTGATTTCATTGTCTAACCGAGAGATCTGATTATTGAACCCAGCTTTTTCTTGAAGTGTTTCAATAACCTGGGACTTATAATCTTCAAGCATCATAGTATTATTGCTAATAATACCTTTTTTCTGATTTATTGCCTCAGATAGCTCTTTGACAATAATTACAGCTTCATCATAATCAACGTTTATCTTAGCCAGTTCAGATTTTTTCTCTGAAATATCCCGAGCTAAGTCTTCTTCTTGTTTATGGGAATTTTCTAATTCCATATTAACCCTATGTAATTGTGCTTCAACACCGGTTTTCCGTTCTCTAGACATTTCAATCTGATGTTCTTTTCTTTCAATTTCAGTATTTAAATCATACAGCTTTTGCTGGAGGTTAGATATATACTGATCAAGCTGCTGTTTATCAAATTTATGGTTTTCCACCTGTGCAGAAAGCTGATGGTATTGGGTATTAGCCTTAGTCAAATTATCCTCCAAGTTAGAGAGTAATTCCTTTATTTCCTTTTCTTTTATCTCATTTTCTTCAATAGCCTCAATTGCAATGCTAATCTCCCATTGATCTAGTTCTCTTTTCCAGCTTTGATATTGTTTAGCCTTCTCAGCCTGTTCTTTTAGTGGCCCTAACTGCTCCGTTAATTCATAGACAATGTCATTAATGCGAACTAAGCTCTGTTGGGTATCATCAAGCTTTCTCTCGGCTTCCTTTTTCCGGTAGCGGTATTTCACTATTCCTGCTGCCTCTTCTATTAAGCTTCTCCTATCTTCTGCCTTTAAAGACAAGATTTCATCAATCTTGCCCTGGCCAATAACCGAAAACCCCTCTTTACCAACCCCAGTATCCATAAATAATTGATGGATATCCTTCATGCGGCAGGGTACTTTGTTAATTAAGTATTCACTTTCCCCGGAACGATATAACCTCCGGGAAACAGTCACCTCATTATAATCCAAAGGGAAAAGCCCCGAGGTATTATCTAACGTTAATGAAACCTGAGCCATTCCAAGGGGACGACGATTATTACTGCCGGAAAAGATTATATCATCCATCCTTAGCCCTCTTAGAGTTTTTGCACTTTGTTCTCCCAAGACCCAACGAATTGCATCTACTACATTTGATTTACCACTACCATTTGGACCTACTACTACAGTTATACCCAAATTAAATTCCAACTCAACTTTATCTGCAAAGGATTTAAATCCCTGAATTTCTAATCTTTTTAGATACAAATTTTCACCCCCAATATAGATCGGTGTAATAGTGAAACAGTGAAACAGTGAAACAGTACTTATTCTTTTACACTTTTGCACCGACCTACATTTTAGCCTGTAAGACGTTACACTGACACTCTGTTTAACCCTTAAGCTTTGCACTGACCACAAAAATAACCCTTTAGCTATAATATTATTCGATAATTGTTTAAAAACTCCCTTCTTGTAAGTACAGGGAGTTTACTGTTTTCTATTTCTAAGGCTATTGAACCAGAATCCAAATCGTCCCGAGATTTTACCATAAAGTTTAGATTATGTTCTTCACGGAAATATATAATATTTGCTTTTTTTTGACCTTTTACTTGGGATATATCGTGGCGATTGCAAAACAAAAATAGCTTACTATTATTTAGCTGCAAGGATACTTCAGCAAGAAGGTATTCAAGCTGTTTCCTAAATACTCTAGACTTTACCAGCTCACCAAAGGCTGGATGAAAGGGGCCAGCCAACAGGTCTTTTCCAATAATGAGATTATCAGTAGCTTGTAAGCCAAGTCTTATCACTGGGATACCTGCTTTACTAAACATAATAAACATAATAGCAGAAACCTCAATCGCATTTTCTAGGCTTAATGGCTCAAAAAGGCCTTCATCTAATTGCTTAGCTAACTGGGTTTCTTTTATTACTACCGTGGGATAAATCCGAACAAAATGGGGTTTAAGTTCTATAACCCTTTGAGTTGTCCTTAGCATTTTTTCCACAGAATCCTGTGGTAATCCAGGCATCAATTGAATTCCAACCTGAATTGCTGATTTTTTTAAAAGTTCTACTGCATCTTCAACATCACCAATAGAGTGTCCTCGTTGACTGGAAATTAATACATCATTATCTAAGGACTGAACTCCTAATTCTACAGTATTAACACCATACTTTTTTAGGCGACTTACTATCTGAGGGTTGATATAATCAGGCCTTGTTGATAAGCGGATGCCATCAATAGCTTTTATCTTCTTTAAGTTCGAGGCAGCTAAAAGAAGCTCCTCCTGCACAGACTCACTAATCCCGGTAAAACTTCCGCCATAAAATGCAAGCTCAACATACGCTTTTTTAGCATCATTAAAGCTTTCCAGATAGGAAAAAACAGTTTTATTTATATAATCTGCAGTAGGTTCTTCAAAACAACCGGCAATTTTCTTTTGGTTACAAAAGACACATGTATGGGGGCAGCCCATATGTGGTACAAAAATAGGAATTATTAATATTTTATTCACCTATTTCACCCATCTTTATTAGTGCTTGGTGGGCGGCATTCTGTTCTGCCTCCTTTTTGGTACGTCCATTGCCTTGAGAAATTAGTTTGCCTCCCTGGAAAATACCGGCAATAAATTCTTTCTCATGGTCAGGACCGCTTTCAGAGATAATCTGATACTCAATAATACTATCCGGTTGTTTTTGAATAAACTCCTGAAATTGGGTTTTATAATCTCCATAGTTGCCACAGCTAACTTTTTCTATCTCCGGATTTAAATATTTTAAAATGATATCTCTAATGGCATCAATTCCTAACTCTATGTACAATGCTCCTACTAAAGCCTCCCATGCGTCCGCTAGATTTGATGGTCTTTGAGCACCACCGCCTATTTTTTCCCCTTTACCCATTAAAAGATATTGACCAATACCTAAACGATTAGCGGCTTTGGCTAAACTACTTTCACAAACAATAACTGCCCTCATTTTTGTCAATTCTCCCTCAGATTTTTCAGGAAACTTTTGGTAAAGGTAATCCCCCACAATAAGTCCTACTACTGCATCACCTAAAAACTCCAATCTCTGATTATGATTACCGACCTGAGGTCCTTTTTCAAATACATATGATGGGTGGGTTAACGCCGTATTAATTAATTCATATTTTGGCAGCTTTAATCCGGCTTTAGATAATATTTTCTGCAAGAGAATAATCCTTTGTTCGTTTAACATTTTCTCACCTCCATAACAAATATATTTTACACATTCTACGATTGGCAAGCAAATACAAAAACATCCTAGATGTTTTTGCAGGTTTCGCTTCGCTAGGTTAAATCATTATATATTTTATTGATATAGGAATTAACAACTTTATGTAAGGGCGGTTTCCACGCCCACCCTATTGTGATTATAAATATTAATTCAGAGAAGAAAGTGGTAAAACATATATTGATATTATAGCTGATAAAGATTTTTTAGAGGACCCTGTTACTAAATACCCTGTAATTATTGACCCAACTCTAAGTAGTGAATCTGATATAGCTATGGATACTTATATTGACCAAGCTTATCCAAATACATCGTATTCAAGTTCAGCTCAAATGAAAGTGTGGACTAATAAACAATCTTTAGTTAAATTTTATCTTCCAGCTCTTCCCAGTGATGCGAAGATTTCCGGAGCTACATTTTATGTTTATCAAAAAAGTTGGATATGTAATTTAACTCCAGTAAGTTATTCAAATGATACCCTTGCGGTATATGAATATGATGATGCCAGTCAAGCACGGTGACAGGGGACTATCCCCTGTCACCTTTTAAAAACCTTGGGATTTAAAGCAGAAACTAAAAGGTGAATATACTTTTGCGGGAAGAAAAATAAATGGAGCAGATCTAGGAAATATTCACTATGGATATGTAGGAACTGCAGCAAAATTTCCTAGAACTGTATTACTAGCAGCGGCAGGATTTGCTCAAATACGGGCTGAAACTTCTGACAAAAGTTTTTGGCATACATTTGGTGATGACCCACGTGATCAGGGAATGATAAATTGGGGTATTAATCTTTACCATGTAATGAATTCTAAATCACCACTACTAATAAAATAAGAAAGGTTGTGGTTTATTTTTGTCAGATATTTTATTAATATTACCTTGGGGAATTGCAAATTTATTAGCAGAAATAGTTTTTCACAATCAAGGAGATTTAACGTTTTATATTTTAGGATTCACAGCAATTGAGGTTATGCTAATTATTTGTGGAATATATCCTAGAATTAATTTGTTTAGATTTAACAAAGAATATATAAATTCAATAGTTTTTTATATATTCTTTAATCTAGCTACTAATATTATGTTTTTATGGGTATACAGTAGTTTATTAGTATAATACTATATGCGAATGCTCTGAGAAAGTAAGTATGCGCCAGGGAGGGATTCTCTGTCGCATCTTTATTGTATAACGAAAACCACCTGCTTTGCAGGCAATGGAACTATAAATATCATAGTGTGACAGGGGACAGTGTAATCTATAGAATGGGGGTTTCATATTTGAAAAGTGAATGGGAAGGGCTATTATCTGAAATGGGTCTACCAACATACTTGCTTGAAAGCATTACTTTAACAACATGGAAAAATTTTACTCTAGGACATCCGAAAAAAAGTCAATTGAATAATCTAAAGAATGAGATTAAAGGAATTTTAGATATTAGCAATGATTTTATGCTTATAGGTATTGATTATGATGGATCATTTACTTCACAAGTAATACCTTTAGATGATATATCAATACTTAGAGAGTTATGGGGAAGCTTTGCAGGAAGATATCTTTTAATATTAGCAAATAGATTTAATCTAGAAGATAAAGTTTATAACTGTAACACCGATGACGAACTTATTGGGCAGATATTAATTATGAACAAAAAATTGCTTTTAAAAACTCCTGACGGACATGAGTTATTATATATAGAAATTAATTAAAGTATGAAAAAAATACTCGAAAGGAAGCACGGGAAGGAAGCTAGGGGATGGTTATTGAAGGGGTCAATCGGAAGTTTTGCCCACAAAAAGGCTCAAACAGTGAATATTAGTTACTGTTGAGCTTAATTATATCTTATGCACAACTCTTTCAGGCAAAATTGCCGTGAAGAATGAAGTCGCGGCCTCTCCGAACTATGGGATTCAATGTTCTATTTTGCCTTTTAGCTTTGTTTTGTTACTTTTTAATCTCTGTAAACGTAAGTTATCTATTAAATAAGCTAGAATTGGATACAACTTCCCCCTCCCTCACTGAAATGTGACAGGGGACTGTCCCCTGTCACACATTTAATAATCCTGTTAATTTAGTGGACCATACCGGTAATTATCCAACAAGCGTACAAACACATGTAAATATTAATGTGTTAAGTTATAATGAAGCCCAATGGTTAAATGGTAATTATTTAGGTGCTTTTGGTGATGCTATTGGAACAGCTGGTGCATCTTCTCCTTTAGGACAATATTTATCAGCTGGTCTTAGTATTCTCGGTATAGGAATAGAGACAATACCTGCTCAAGAAGGCGATATCGAAAAAACGACTACTGAAATTCATGGGACTAGAGTAAAACAAGTAACTAAATATTATAAAAAAAACACACATGAATTGTATTACACTAAGGACTGGCGTGAATTTGATATGCCTGCAGGGACTTTATATAAAATTGGAAATCCTATAAAATCAAAAGATGGAATTAATAGGCATATTTGGAAGCAATATTTGGCATAAGCTAACTTTTATTTAGGAGAAAAAATAATGAATGAAGTAGTGAAGATATTAAAACTGGTTGTAAAAATCTTAATATATCCAAAGGAGATCTCGAGAAGTAAAACGCTTGTTGAATATAATACGAAAATGATTAGTTTATTGAGTTTTTTCATGTTTTTTATCCAGTCATGTCTATGGTACTTTTTCAGAGCAGAAATACAAGGCATACCTGTTTTAGTAATATTAGTTGTAGCACCAATAATAGTCTATTTTGTTAGTATTAGGTACGGAGTAATGGTTTTCAAAGCTATTATAAAATCAGTAGTTAACTTTGATATACCACATAATAATTTTAAAAAAATTGTCCTACCATATATTTTTACTTCACAAATAATAGCTCTAATTGTCTTTGGTATAAACAAAAGCTCTAACGAAGTAATAAGTGCACTTCCAATTATCTGGTTTACTATTCAAATATTCTTAATAGCAAAATATAGAATATGTAATAGAGAAATGACTAAGGCCGAGAGTCTAGAAATTGCTACAAAACTATTTATTTTCTTATTAGTTTTATTTTTATTACAAGCTATTATATAATAATTGAAATGCGACAGGAATTCTATTCCTGTCGCATTTCAATTATTATATCACGGTGACAGGGGACAGTCCCCTGTCACATACATTTACGAACAGTTACAGTAGGTCCAAATATAGGGAAAGAATATATCGGAAGGACAAAAAGTTGGGAAAGGTATGTACAACGTCAAAATGAGCACAGAAGAGAAGGTGCAAAAATTGGTGACGAATATATATTTAGAGAACTTGCAACTGGAGTTCCTGAAATTTGGTTGCCTTTTGTGGAACAATATAATATATTACTTCGTGGTGGAGGAATGCTAGATATTAATATTTTACAAAATAAAAGAATGGCCGTGGTAAAAAAACGATGGAATGACCATTTTATTTATATGGAAATCAGGGTGAAATAACTGATAAAGGGGAAATTTTATGGGAAAAAGAATTAAACCAAAGGTCGGTGATGTTTTTACTTTTACCTTTAATGAAAACACAAATTGTTTTGGACAAATTATCTCTAATAAATCACCGTCAGCTAAAATATATATTTTATTTGATTTTGTTTCTAATGAAATCCCAGATTTAAAAGAAATCATCAATAAGCCTATCTTGGCTATTGCCCACCTGGATGATTTTTCTATTATGGATGGGGATTGGAAAGTGATTGGAAATACCGAGGTAGCTATAAAAAATATCAATTATCCAAATTATTTAAACGGTTTTAATGTAGTAGATTATGAGGGTAACATACTGAGGTCTGCCACACCGGAAGACATCCAAGAATTAGATTATCGAGAGACTAGTACTTCAGGTATTTTTGTCCGCATAGTGAAAGCAAAATTTGTTGAGGATTGTATTGATAAGTATAAAGACTATCTTTTTGACAGCACCAAATGGATTAAAACAGATATAGAAACAGAATCATTATCGACTAATAAAAATCCAAACAATAATGAATATACTTTCATGGATATAACAGAATCTTTTATGCGGAAGGCTGGATTAAATGATGACCAAATAAAAGCAAGATTTGAGAATAAAGAATTTATGGATTTATCCAAAGTCCTTTTAAACAATTTAAAACTCAATAGATACCAAACCATATATGATGAAAAAGTTATAAAAAAAGATGAAATATTGATAACCATTAGATATAAAATAAGCGACCTTGGAATTAATATCACTCAAAACCTTGAAAAAAGATCTAAAATCGAGGCAATACTGGATAATTGTTTAAAAGAAGCTGGATTGGGAGATTGTGATGGTGGAGAAATTGGAAATGGAGAGATGCTTGTATTCTGTTTTGTAAAAGATCCTGAAAAAGCGGTGGACATTATTAAAGAAGAACTTAAAAAACACAATCTATTGACCGGAGCTAAAATAACCTATAACAGATAATAGTCAAGTAAAAGGGGGCGTAACGAAACTTTTGTTTCGTTGCACCCCCTGGTTTTGTAGTTAGCAATGATTTGGTTATAAAGTTGCATATTCGTTAGGTTAAGATTGGACTAACATTTATGCTTAATATTCAATCCTAAGCTAGCGAAGCGAAATCTTAATCTTAACCTTAACCTCAACCTCAACCTTGAATAAAAGAAGGTTAGCTCCCGCTAACCTTCTTTTATTCACTATATTTCCCCAAAACAACAGTGGCATTATGGCCACCAAAGCCTAAAGAATTTGATAAAGCAAATTTTATCTCTTTTTCCCGTTTTACATTAGGTACATAGTCTAAATCAAGTTCGGGATCAGGATTTTCATAATTAATAGTTGGGGGAATTTGGCCATGTTTTAGAGCTAGAGATGTAGCTGCTAATTCTAACGCTCCTGCAGCTCCTAAAAGGTGACCAGTCATTGATTTAGTGGAGCTTATCAAAACTTGACTGACTGCTTCACCAAAGACCTGCTTAATAGCCAGGGTTTCAAACTTATCATTTAGTTCTGTTGATGTACCATGGGCATTAATATAGTCGATTTGACTAGGTTTTAAGCCTGCATCATTAATGGCCATATCCATAGCTCTAGCAGCACCTTCACCTTCAGGGGCTGGTGCAGTAATGTGATGGGCATCAGCGGTAGAACCATAACCTAGAATCTCAGAATAAATCTGAGCACCTCTATTTTGAGCATGTTCGAGACTTTCCAAAATTAATATCGCAGAACCTTCACCCATAACAAAGCCGTCCCGATCTCTTTCAAAGGGTCGACTTGCTTTAGTTGGCTCATCATTACGGGTAGATAAGGCTCTCATAGCACAAAAACCGGAAAAGGCTAAAGGAGTGATAGAAGCCTCGGTACCACCGCTAATAACTATATCAGCGTCTCCCCTCTGGATTAACTTAAAAGCATCACCTACAGCATTTGTCCCAGAGGCACAAGCACTTACTACAGTAATATTGGGTCCTTTTGCGCCAAGATGAATGGAGATTTGACCTGCCGCCATATTTACAATCATCATAGGAACCATAAATGGACTAACCCGATTAGGACCTTTATTAAGCAATACTTTACACTGATCCTCAAAGGTTTCAATACCACCGATCCCAGAACCAAGAATAACACCCATCCTATTTAAATCTACTTGTGATAAGTCCATTCCACTGTCTTCTACAGCCATTTTAGCACCGGCTACTGCATATTGAGTAAATAAGTCCATCCGCCTAGCTTCTTTTTTATCTATATAGTTCTCTACCTGGAAATCCTTTACTTCACCTGCAATTCTAGTAGTCAACTCTGAGGCATCAAAACGAGTTATGGGACCTATACCTGATTGCCCTTCTAAAAGACTTGACCAAAACTTTTCAATCCCTGTTCCTACAGGTGAAATAACACCAATACCAGTAACAACAACCCTTCTATTAGACATTTTAACACCCTCTCAAAGTAATAGTGACTAGTGACTAGTGACTAGTCACTAGTATCAAAACTATTAATGATTTACCAATTATAAAACACTACTTCACTATTATTTTTAAAGCTTTTTAAAATCCTCCACCAGCTTACGGATAATCTCACCTGCAGGTAAAATCTCATTAATTTTTTCAATATATTCACCGGAAAAGATCAAGCCTTTTTCTAAGTTACCCTTTTGTGCATTTTCTAAGGCATCCATAATACAAAAGTTTTGTTTGCATTTTTTTAAACAAGAAACACAGTTCTCAGGTGAAAGATCATAATCAGTATTAATTTTCTCACTAAATTCGTTTCTAATTGCCCGGCCTGGTAAGCCTACTGGGCTATCAATTAAAACAATATCTTCTCGTTTAGCTCGTACATAAACTTCTTTCAGATTAGGAGCTGCATTGGATTCTGTAGATGCAGCAAAGCGTATACCCATTTGAACTCCGTCAGCACCCAAATCAAAGGCTTCTTTCATATCTAGTGCATCAATTATTCCCCCAGCTGCCACTACTGGAATAGATACTGCATTTTTTACTAGGGGTACAATATGCCGCATAGACTCAAGGGTCCCTAAATGACCACCGGCTTCTTTCCCTTCCACCACAAGAGCCGAGGCACCTAATACCTCAGACAATTTTGCTAATTTGGCTGTAGAGACTATAGGCACTAGAGGGACCTTGGCTTCAGTACACCATTTGAAAATATCTCTAGAAAACCCAGCACCCTGAATAATTAAATCTATACCTTCTTCTAAGGCAGTATTAACAATTTGAGCAAATTTAGAGACAGCAAACATAATATTAATACCAATTATTCCATCTGAGTTTTCCCGAGCCCAGCGGATCTGCCTTTTAAGCTCATCAATACCCATCCCACTAGCCGCAATTATACCAATACCGCCAGCATTAGCAACTGCAGCTGCTAATGGAGCAGTGGAAATCCGAACAGCCATACCCCCTTGAATAATGGGGTATTTAGGTTTTAAAGCACCTATTTCTAAAACTGGTAATTTCAACCGTAACTCCTCCAATATATCTATTTGAAGAAAAGTCCCGCAACCAATACGGGACTTTTTCATCTAGCTTATTGTACTTTTGTTTTGATATATTCTACAGCTTTTCCAATACTTCTGATTTTCTCAGCATCTTCATCAGGAATTTCTATATCGAACTCCTCTTCTAATGCCATTACTAGTTCAACTACATCCAGAGAGTCAGCATTCAAATCTTCAAAGCTAGTCTCTAAAGTCACCTCATCGGCATCAACGCCTAATTGATCAACAACTATAGATTTTATTTTTTCAAATAAATCCATCTCTTCACCTCCTTCCACAAATACTAACTATAATAATCTTACATTACCATTCCACCGTCAACACAAATTATTTGACCAGTAATATATTCTGCTTGGGAAGAGGCCAAAAAGCTTACCACACCAGCGATATCCTCTGTCTTTCCAAGTCTCCGTAAAGGTATTCGAGTTAAAAGCTGTTCTTTAATTTCCTCTGGTAGTTTATCAGTCATATCTGTTGTGATAAAACCAGGCGCAACACCATTGACCTGAATACCCCGTGATGCCAGCTCTAAAGCCATTGATTTGGTAAAACCAATAACACCCGATTTAGCCGCAGCATAATTACTCTGCCCAGCATTACCAGTAAGACCTACTACTGAGGTAATGTTTATGATTTTCCCTTTTTTTTGCTTCATCATACTCCTAATAACAGCCTTGGTACAGTTAAATACGCCTTTAAGATTTGTTTCTAATACTATATCCCAATCTTCTTCCTTCATTCTCATTAATAAATTATCTCTAGTTATCCCGGCGTTATTAACTAAAATATTTACAGGTCCCAGCTGATTTTCAATTTCTTTAAACATCTCTGCTACCTCTAGAGTTGAAGCAACATCGGCTTTGACTGCAAAAGCTTCCCCACCTGAGTTAACAATCATCTCAACTACTTCTTGAGCCTTTTCTTTACTACCCATATAATTAACTGCTACTTTAGCACCCTTTTGGGCTAATTCCAGCGCAACAGCCTTACCTATTCCTCGAGAGGCACCGGTAACTAAAGCTACCTGGCCTAATAGATTCACTTTAATCATCACCTGCCTTTAAACCTTGTAAGGTTTCTTTTAGGGAAAGAGAATCCTCAATATTAAATGTTTTTACGTTTTTATCTATTTTTTTAATTAAGCCTGTCAGTACTTTGCCGGCTCCAATTTCCACAAAGGTAGTTACACCTTTATTAATCATTTCCCTTACCGACTGTTCCCACTTTACCGAACTACTGACTTGTTTAATTAAACCTTCTTTTATTTCCTCTGAGGTTGTTACAGCTTTTGCCGATATGTTAGCAATCAAAGGAATAGTGGTGTCTTTTATTTCAATAGTATCTATAGCCTCTTGCAGTCTTATACCTGTCTGTTCTAATAAAGATGAATGAAAGGGACCACTTACCGGCAAAAGAATTGCTCTTTTAGCACCGAAATCTTTAGCAAGGCTTACCGCCTTTTCCACCGCGGGAGTATGACCAGCTATAACTATTTGACCAGGACAATTAAAGTTAGCAGGTTCGATAACCCCCATATCCCTTGAAATCTTACACAAATCTAGGACCTTATCTATATCAAGACCCAAAATTGCTGCCATGGTCCCTTCACCAGGTGGTACAGCCTCCTGCATAAATTTACCTCTTTGCTCTACTAACCAAACAGCATCAGAAAATTTAAGTGCTCCTGCCGCTACTAACGCAGAATATTCCCCTAGACTGTGACCTGCTACAAATTGTGGCTTAATACCTTCTTCTTTAATTAATTGAAAACAAGCTATACTGGTAGTTAAAAGTGCGGGTTGAGTATGTATTGTTAGTTTGAGTTTTTCCTCCGAACCATTAAAACATAAATCAGATAAACTGTAACCCAGTCTAGCATCTGCCTCTTCATAAACAGCCTTAGCTTGGGAAAAGTTATCAGCTATTTCCTTACCCATGCCCACATATTGAGCACCTTGGCCCGGAAAAACAAAGGCTATTTTGCCCATACTTTTCCTCCTTAAAAGAATTTTTGCAGGTCTAATAGTGTTTGTTTTCCTTCAGATATTATCTCATCGATAATTTGTTGGGCTGGTTGGACTTTAGTAACCATAGCCGCAATCTGACCAGCCATTATCGAACCCATTGCTATATCACCTTCCACAGCTGCTATCCTTAGCTTACCAGCACCTAATTTTTCAAATTCCTCCGGACTAGCATTTCGGGAGACCAGTTCATCAAAAGCCCGGGTCAGCTTGTTTTTTATAACTCTTACATGGTGACCATTATATCCGGTTAAAACGGTATCACGATCTTTTGCCTTAAGAATAGCTTCTTTATATTTTTCATGAACTGTACACTCCGTAGCACAAACAAATCTTGTACCCATTTGTACTCCAATAGCGCCTAAACTTAAGGCTGCTATTAAGCCTCTACCATCATATACACCACCGGCAGCAATTACCGGAATATCAACGGCATCAACTATCTGAGGGACCAAAGCCATAGTAGTTAATTCTCCTACATGACCCCCACATTCCATTCCTTCAGCAATTAAACCATCTACACCATTTCGAGCTAGTCTCTTGGCTAATGCTACTGAAGACACTACCGGAAACACTTTAATGTCTGCCTCTTTTAACTTAGCAATATGTTTACCAGGATTACCGGCGCCGGTAGTAATTACCGCTACCTTTTCTTCTATAACAACATTTATTATATCCTCTACAAAGGGAGACATATAATATACATTAACACCAAAAGGTTTATTAGTTAACTTTTGGGCTTTTTTAATTTGGTCTCGAACAACCTCAGGAGGTGCATTCCCTGCTCCAATAATTCCTAACCCCCCGGCCTCTGAAACAGCGGCAGCTAACTCAGCGGTTGCAATCCAAGCCATACCTCCTTGAATAATGGGATATTTAATTCCTAATATTTCACATAAATTCATAGTAAGCAGATTAATCCCTCCTAATAATTCCAGCGTAAGACACAGGAGCCCCAGGTTAATCCGGCTCCGAAGCCTACCAACACTACAATATCATCCTTCTTGATTTTATTTTTTCTTACAGCTTCATCCAAGGCCACCGGAATTGAAGCACCAGACATATTTCCATATTTATCTAGGTTAATATATACCTTTTCCGCTGGCAGCTGCAAACGTTTGACAGCAGCATCTACAATTCTAATATTAGCCTGATGGGGAACTAAAAAATCAACACTTTCGCGGGTTAAACCGGCTTTATCCAAAGCCTTTATTGAAGCCTCACCCATTATTCTGACTGCAAACTTATATACTTCATTTCCCGCCATAGTTAGATAATGCTTGCCTTTTTCTATTGTTTCAATGCTTGCCGGTAAACGAGACCCCCCGCCTTCCTGACATAATAACTCTGCGCCTGAACCATCAGAACCCAGATCAAATGATAAAAAGCCTTTTCCTGTTTCTACAGGTCCCAAAACGGCAGCTCCTGCACCATCTCCAAATATTACCAGGGTATTTCGATCAGCAGGATTTAGGATTCGGGTTAATGTTTCAGCACCTATTACCAATACATATTTATACATGCCCGTTGCTATAAATTGACTTGCAACAGATACTCCGTAAATAAACCCTGTACATGCTGCACTTAAATCAAAGGCCGCAGCTTTAGCTGCACCAATTTTTTCCTGAACAAAGCATGCAGTCGAAGGAAAGAACATATCAGGAGTAATTGTTGCAACTATTATTAGGTCAAGATCCTCAGGTTTTATCCCGGCAGCTTCAATAGCTCGTTGTGCCGCTAATATACTCAAATCAGATGTAGCCATATGGCTTTGGGCTTTTCGCCGTTCGCTTATTCCAGTTCTGGTTACAATCCACTCATCACTTGTGTCGACTATTTTTTCTAAATCCTTATTTGTGACTACTTGATCGGGAACATAAGAACCCGTTCCAATAATTCCCACAGGAATCAAATTAGTCTCCATTTCCATCCTCTCCCATATCCAAATTTCCTCTTAGTGCTTCTATAAAACCCTGGGAGTTACTTTCATAGGCTACCCGAATAGCATTATGGATGGCCTTGGATTTGGAACTGCCGTGACAAATAATGCTTATACCGTCAACTCCTAATAACGGCGCTCCTCCATATTCTGTATAGTCCATCCGTTTTTTTAATCCAGTTAGTGCAGGCAGCATTAACCCTGACCCTATTTTAGCTGCTACACTTTTGCTTATTTCATCTTTTAAGAGGTAGCTAAAAGAAAAAGCCATACCCTCAATAACCTTTAAAACAACATTTCCTACAAATCCATCACATACCATAACATCGGCAGTCCCCTTAGGGATGTCTCTACCTTCAATGTTACCTATAAAGTTAATACCTTTTAATTTTACCAACTCTTGATAAGTTTTAATAACAAGTTCATTACCTTTTGTTTCTTCACCGCCAATATTAATCAAGGCAACTTTGGGACTATTTATTCCTAAAACCTTTTGGGCATAAACACTACCCATCTTAGCAAATTGTAGTAAATTATGTACTTTACAGTCAGCGTTAGCTCCCGCATCTAAAAGAAGCTTTCCCCCTCCTAGTGTGGGTAATACAGTACCAATAGCAGGGCGGTCAACACCTTTAATCCGACCGAGACCAAATAATGCCGCCACCATTTGAGCCCCTGTGCTGCCTGCCGACACTACAGCTTGAGCTTCACCATTTTTTACCAATTTAGTAGCAACTGTAATTGAAGCATCTTTCTTTCGCCGATATGCTGTACCAGGATGATCTTCTATGGTAATAACTTCAGTGGCATGAATAATTTCTAGCTTATCATGTTTTTTAGCTATATGTTCTAATATCTTTTCCTTGTCGCCTACTAGAAATATTTTTTCAATCTGAGGATATATTTTTATAGCCTCCAGGGCCCCTTGTATTATTTCACCTGGTGCATTATCTCCGCCCATTACATCGAGAGCAACTCTCACACCAATTCCTCCTAACGTGAAACAACAATAAATTTACCGACAAAGACCTCTTCTGCCCCTACCTTAGAAACGACTTTTACAAGATGTTTATTGGACCTCTGTCGCGCCAACACAGCAGTAGCTATTAGTTTTTCATTTAGATAAACAGGTCGTCGATACCTAATCCGGGCACTCCCCGTTAAAACAATTTCGGCATCAATTAGGGCTACTGCCAGCATATTTGCTTGGGAAAATATATGATGTCCCCTACAAACATGGCTTTTTTCTGCCACCATTTCAGAAGTAACTTCTAAAATAGAGGTGGCTTTTTTTCCTAAATCTAACTCAATCAATTCTCCAATTATTTCTCTATCAGTAACAGATTTAACAATACTATAGTTTGCCTCCGCTACCCTTTTCATCCTTTCCCGGACTTCTGGGATACCTAATTCTAAACGGTCAAGGCGAATAGTTTGGATGCTGCAGCCAAATTTTTGGGCAAGCTCCTCATCAGTTGCAAACGGATTTTCCACCAAAAATACTTGAAGGTTTTCCTGTCTATGCACTTTAACCAAACGCTTATTCATTATGTACCACCATTCCTTATATCAAGTATTAGTACCTGATATCAATACCAAGTATAATATATTACTCGCTCTTTTGCAATAAATAATTCATTCTTTACCATTAAAAGACTATCGTCTATAGACAAAAAAAAGCAAGCATTTATTTGCTTGCCCTTTAAACATAAATATTATTCAGCAACTGCTTGTTTTACTACTTCACGGTTTTTGTAATATCCGCATTCCGGACAAACCCTGTGGGGTAATTTTGGTTTATGGCATTGCGGACATTCCATTCTATTGGGAGAATCTAGTTTTGCCCAGATTGACCTTTTCTTTCTTGTCCTAGCTTTAGACCTCTTATTTTTTTGAACTCCCATAACTACACCTCCTCAGTCCCTATAAGTTTAGCTAAAATTTCTAATCGAGGGTCAATTTCTTCTGTATTACAATCACAATTTTTTATATTGAGATTTTGACCACATTTTACACAAAGTCCTCGGCATTCCTCTGTACACAATATTCTAGAGGGTAATGCCGAAATAATATATTCTCGGAAAATGTCAGTCAAATCAAAAATATCATTATCAAAAACTAAGAATTTTTCTTCAACTTCTACTTCCGAAAAATCACCCACATACCTTAAATCGGCAAAATATACTAACTCTTCCTCAATAACAGTATTGATTGGGATAATTACTGGTTCTAGACAGCGGTGGCATTTTGCTTCTATTTCGGTATTAATATACCCTTTTAATTCCAAAATCCTCCCGTTGTTAGTCACCATCAAAGAAATACGGACAGGTTTAGTGACTTCTAACTCATCAGTTAACTCAAATTTTTCTGTCGTAAGTTCATAGTTTGACGTTGTACCCACAGTATTTCTTACTCTTCCCAAATTAATGCTTAAAGACATATCAATCCACCTTTAAATCTTGCATTTACATCACCATAGGCGACTTATTTATTATATATTTACACAATACAGTTGTCAAGCAACTCACCTTGTCAACACTATATTTTTTGTATCACGGGCTATCATTAATTCTTCATTGGTAGGAATTACTAAAACCTTTGTTTTAGCTCCCTCTTGAGATATTTCTGCTTCTTTGCCTCGAATCTTATTTTTCTCTTCATCAATTATAATTCCCAAAGTATCCATTTCTGTACAAACCATTTTCCTAATATCTATACCGTTTTCTCCCAAGCCTGCGGTAAATATTAAAACATCAAGACCTTCAAGGATGGCGGTATATGCACCAATATGCAGCTTGACATCGTGAACAAACATTTCAATTGCTAATCGGGCTCTTTCATTACCTTGTAAACCTGCATCTTCCAAATCTCTGAAATCACTACTTATCCCCGAAATCCCCAAAACACCGCTTTGCTTATTTAAGAGATCGCTCATTTCTTCTATGTTCAAGTTTTCCTTTTCCATTATATATGAAACTATAGCTGGGTCAATATCACCAGAGCGTGTACCCATAATTAATCCCTCTAATGGAGTAAAACCCATGGTATTTTCCAACGATATCCCATCTTTAATAGCAGTAATACTCGCACCATTGCCTAAATGACAGGAAATAATCTTTAAGGATTCCCAAGGCCTGCCAAGGAGTTCCCCGGCCCGTTGAGCTACATATTTGTGGGATGTACCATGAAATCCATACTTTCTTATTTTATATTTCTCGTAAAACTCATAAGGCAGACCATAAAGGTAAGCATATTTAGGCATAGTTTGATGAAACGCCGTATCAAAAACCGCAACCTGTTCGATACCAGGAAGCAGGCGCTCCATTGCTTCTATACCTACTAAATTTGGAGGATTATGTAAAGGAGCCAGTTCAAAAAGATGGCGAATTTTATCTTTTACTTCCTTAGTAATTAGAATTGAGCTCGAAAAATAAGGTCCGCCGTGGGCAACTCTATGCCCAACTGCATTTATTTCTTCTATTTTTTTAAACACACCGTGTTTTGGGCTGACTAGAGCCTCTAGCATTAATTCTAAGGCACTTTCATGGTCAGGTAAAATCTCATGAATAACAGTTTTCTTACCCTCACTTGTTTCATGCTTGATTATTGAATTATCAATCCCTATTCTTTCTGCTATGCCTTTTGCTAAAGCCTTTTCTGCATCCATATCAAACACCTGATACTTCAAAGAAGAACTGCCGCAATTGATTACTAGAACCTTCACAAATTTGACCTCCTAGGCAATATTAATTAATAACTAAGGTTGAGGTTGAGGTTGAGGTTGAGAATAAACTAAACCCTAAATCTAGAGAATTAATATTTAGTGACTGCAACTATCGACTATTCCACCATTGACCATTGACCATAGACTATAGACTATAGACTATAGACTATAGACTTTTTTAACCAGTCACCAGTCACCAGTAACTAGTCACTTTCACAGCACTGTAAAGCTGTCATTGCCACAGTGTTTACAATATCTTCAATACTGCATCCACGTGACAAATCATTAACCGGTTTATTCATTCCCTGTAATACAGGTCCAACTGCTTCAGCCTTAGCTAAACGCTGGACTAATTTATACCCAATATTACCGGACTGCAAGTCAGGAAAAATTAGTACATTAACTTTACCGGCAACTTTACTACCCGGTGCTTTAGAACTTCCCACTGCCGGTACTAAGGCGGCATCTGCCTGTAATTCACCATCAACATTTAAATCAGGATATTTCTCTTTAGCAATTTGGGCAGCCCTTACAACTTTATCAACCAGCTCATGCTGAGCACTACCTTTAGTAGAAAAGGAGAGCATACCTACTTTAGGCTCGAATCCTACTAAGGCTTTAGCTGTTTTAGCAGAAAGATAAGCCATCTCCGCTAATTGTTCAGCAGTAGGATTAGGATTAACAGCACAATCAGCAAAAACCATAACTCCGTTTTCACCAAACTCACAGTCAGGTACAATCATTATAAAGGCACCGGATACTGAAGAAATACCCTTTTCAGTTTTAATTATCTGTAAGGCTGGTCTTAGAACATCACCTGTTGTATTTCGAGCACCTGCTACCATACCGTCGACATCACCCTTATTAACCATTAATGCACCATAATACAAGGGGTTTTTTGTTAATTCTTGGGCATCCTCTAAAGTTAAGCCTTTATTTTTTCTTAGTTCAAACAAATTTTGAGAATACTCCTCATATTTCTCTGATTCTATAGGATTAATAATAGTGACTCCGTCTAAATTAGTATTTAACTTTTTTGCAACAGCCTCTACTTCTTTTTTTTCACCTAAAAGTACTACCTTGGCAATCTTTTCTTTGGTGATTATACCTGCTGCTTGAACAGTTCTCTCTTCCGTTCCTTCTGGTAATACTATTGCAGTAGTTTTTTTACTTGCTTTCTCCTTCATAATTTTAATTAAATCCATAACAAGACTCCTCCTTTTTTGGTATAATCTAGATTAACTTATATAATTTCAGTGTATTCTAACAAAATCCTACCATAAATATATTTTTTGTCAAAAAAAAATCCTTATGTATAGTTGGAGGAAGAAATTTATGCGGGTTACAGGAATAGTAGCTGAGTATAATCCTTTTCATCTTGGCCATTCTTACCATGTTAAGAAGGCTAAAGAAATAAGTAAAGCAGACACTGTTATTGCTATGATGGGTGGTAACTTTTTGCAAAGGGGTGAACCAGCCTTAGTCGATAAATGGACTAGAACTGAAATGGCATTAAGGGCAGGTATCGACTTAGTTTTAGAATTACCCTTTGTATTTGCTTCTCGAAGTGCCTCCTGGTTTGCTCAAGGCAGTGTAAAATCTCTTGCTAAAACAGAAATTATTACTCATCTAGCCTTTGGAGCGGAAACAGCTAATCTACCGGCACTAAAGCTAATTGCCCAAAAATTAAATAGGGAAGATATTATTTTTTCAGAAACCTTGGAATCTTTTTTGAAATTAGGATACTCCTACCCTAAGGCCAGAACTTTGACATTACAACAACAGTTCACAGAGATTAGTATTGATATAAATGAACTTAATAACCCCAATAATGTCTTAGCTTTGGCATATTTACGAGTACTAGATCAATTAAATTCAAATATAGAACCAGTGCTAATAAAACGGATTGGCAGCTATCATGCTCAAGAACCGGAAAAAGAGATAGCAAGTGCTACGGCTATCAGAAAACTCATCCTAAACCATAATGATGATTGGAAAAAATATGTGCCTACCTCTACCAAAGATATTTTGGTAAAGGAATTAATTAGAGGCAGAGGTCCTGTAACCCTTAAATCCTTTGAGCAACCAATACTTTCTGTAGTAAGACGTATGAAAATTGAAGAGCTAGGGAGAATAGTTGAAGTTACAGAAGGTATAGAAAACCGGCTCTGGGAACTAGCTCAAAAAACAGGAGATATCACCTCTCTTCTAGAAAAAATAAAAACTAAACGCTACACCTATACAAGAATGCAGCGTCTGTTAATTCATTCTTTCCTTAACTTCACCGAAGATATGAGTGTAGACGAACCTCAATATTTGAGAGTATTAGGTTTTAACTCCCAAGGGAAAAAACTACTCAAATTAATTAACAGCAACAGCAGCCTTCCAATAATAACGAAATTTAGCCAAGGGTACAAAGATATTTCTGAGACCGGCAGAAAAATATTGGATTTAGAAATTCGAGCTACCGACTTATATAATTTAGCTTTTCCTAATCTAAAAGAACGTCAAGGTCGGATGGATTTTTACAAGTCACCGGTAATTATTGACTAAAATCTCGCAGAGATTTTAGTCAATGTCCATAGTCCATAGTCCATAATTTCGTCAGTGTGGGACAAAGTAATCTAATCCTTTTTCACTTTTTCACTGTTCCACTGTTCCACTATTCCTATAGCTTGCTATTTTTTCTTGGATTTCATCCAATACTTCTGTGCAGGCTTCTCTTCCCATTTCAATAAAATGACTAGCGGCTTCAAAATCAGTCCAATTAAAGTCACTTACCCTTGGTTTAATTATAATATCCGCATGGCTGGCATAGTAGTTTCTGATCTGGCGCTCTAAAATTTCAATAGACTGCATAATAACATCATAGATACTGCTTATCTCTACCCTTGCTCTGCTATGGTATTGTAAATCTACTGCAATAACGATATCTGCCCCCAAGTCCCGAGCCAACTTTGCGGGTACTCGATCCACTACTGCCCCATCAACCAATATCCGATTATCCAAACAGCAAGGCTCTACTACACCCGGTACAGCAATGCTAGCTCGAACAGCATTAGCCACATTCCCCTCGGTAAAGACAACCCTTTCCCCACTTTGCAAGTCAGCCGCAACAATACCCACTGGAATTTTTAATTCATTAAAATTTTTGTTATGTGTCATTAGCCTTATCAAAGCATGTGCCTTCCTTCCTTTAATCAACCCCCACTTAGGGAGAACGAAATCCATGAAATGGGTATTATCTAGTTCCTTAGCCAGTTTAGCCATTATTTTCGGCTGAGCTCCGGCAGCATAAATTGAGCCTATAGCAGCCCCCATACTAGAGCCAGAGATAATATGGACTGGAATTTTTTCTTCCTCTAAAACCTGCAACACCCCAATATGGGCTAAGCCTTTGGCACCACCCGCTCCTAAAGCTAAACCAACTCTAGGTCCCATCATTTCCACTCCTTCGTTGGTAAATCAAACCTTAACTTCTAAAATTATACACTATTTTAATTAAAAAAATATTATCATACTCTAAATAATAAGTACATAAAGATAAACAAATAAAAAGGAAATGGGACACAACACTGTCAATTTGTGTCTTCTTTGAGGTGGAGGAATGTCATTTGCGCAGGAATATTTTTTACAGTCTTTTAGCAGTCTTAGCAATAATCCTGACTATCGCCATGATACTTTATCCCCAGTCCACTTTTAAAGGAGCTACTTTTGGGTTGACCACCTGGGCTACAGTATTAATTCCAGCTCTATTACCCTTTTTTATAATTTCCGATATTTTAGTGGAGCTAGGAATAGTGAATTTTTTGGGTATATTATTAGAACCGTTAATGCGTCCCTTATTTAAACAACCTGGTGCTTCTGGATTTGTCTTAGCCATGGGATTTACTTCCGGCTTCCCAATGGGTGCTGTTCTTACAAATACATTATTTGAAAAGAACCTTGTAACTAAAGATGAGGCAGGTCGACTATTAGCTTTCACTAATAACTCTAGTCCCCTTTTTCTCCTTGTTGCAATACCTATTGGAATGTTTAACAATCCCAGCTTAGGTCTTTTACTTTTACTTGCCCATTATACAGCTAACCTCACCTTGGGTATTTTTCTTGGATTAACCAAAAAAAATAATGAAAACCTTGGTTTCCATTATCATGATAGTTTATTAAAAAGAAGCTGGCGAGAACTCCTCACATTTCAAAAAAAATCAAAACCTTTCGGAGCACTCCTCGGCAGTGCAGTCAATAAAGCTATTCAAAACATACTAATGATTGGAGGCTTTGTAATATTTTTTGCCGTATTAATTGAAATATTTAAAGAAACAAGTCTGTTTTATATTTTAAGCCTATTCTTTTATAAGATATTGCATTTTACAGGTATTAATCCTGTCTTAAGTGAGGCAGTAACAATAGGGTTTTTTGAGATGACACTGGGAACCCAAAAAGCTTCTCAAATAAATGCTTCCTTAACTCACCAGCTAATGGTTGTCAGCCTTATTTTAGGCTGGAGCGGTCTCTCAATTCAAGCTCAGGTAATGAGTATAGCAGCTCGAAATAATATTCCCATTGGTTATTATGTTTTCGGTAGATTTTTCCAGGGTATCCTAGCCTTAATATTTACTTTACTGCTGTATTACTCCCTCGCTCATATTTCTCCTGTAGGAAACTTTGAGATTTTTCAAAGAGAATATTATAATATGCTGGATCTTTATTTTATTAATTTTGTAGCATGCATCTCAATATTAATGCTTCTTTTAATTTTATCCTCTTTTATAAAAATAGCTAAGGCTCTAAAACCAAAGTAATAATGCCTAGGGTTTTTAAACTTTTTTATTCTTTATTTTGCGATTTTTCAGATTGTTTCGTATGTAATGCGTTTTTAATTTGTTGCCGTCCTTCTTTTAATACTAAGGAATGGTTCTCTAGGTGGGCTTGAATCTGTGCCATTACCTCATCAGCATAATTAAAAGCCCCTTGTGTTATTTCTTGGGCTTGAGCTTTTGCTCTTTTCAAAATCTCCTGACTATTTTTCTCAGCTAATTTGTAAATTTCAGTTTCATTTGCTAATTCTTGCACTTTATCTTTTCCATTTTCAATTATTTTTTTTGCTTCTAATTCAGCATCATCAATTATTCTCTGCCGCTCTTTTTTAATCCACTGGGCTTGCCTAATATCCTCCGGTAAAGTTGCCCGTAATCGATCTATATTCTTAAAAATAACTTCATCCTGGATAATAATCTTATTTGTCAAAGGTATCCTAGGACTTTCCTCTAATTCAGCTTCTAATTCATCTAATAATCTATAAACTTCCATCGTTAAAACTCCCCTCTACCTGATAATAAGTTATTTTGGTGTCACCATACCTATCTTCTCTTGCTTTTTTAAGATTATTATATTCAACAATCAAATCTGCATCCCGAGCTGTTTCTGCAATTACTGTAGCCCTTTCCTCTAATAAATTCAAATTTACAATTCCCTGTAAAATATCATCAATTATTAAGGATTTATAAGGTGGATCAAGGTAGATTAAATTAAATTTAATATTAGTTTCGCTTAAAATTTTTAATGCTTTAAAGCAATCAATTGGATATAGCTTTGACTTATCTTCCATCTTACACCCTAATAAGTTTTCTCTTATCACTTGAACAGCTTTTTGGTTTTTCTCAACAAAAACTGCTAATGTTGCACCCCTGCTCAATGCTTCTATACCCATGCTGCCGGTTCCACCAAATAAATCTAAAACTTTAGCACCTGAGAGTCTAGTACCTAGAACATTAAAAACAGCCTCTTTAACTCGATCAGCAGTTGGCCGAGTTGAAAATCCTTTTACACTTTTTAACCGTTTACCCCTGCATAAACCTGCAATAACCCGCATTTTTTACCTCTTTTACTAGAATATAGTATATCATATTTTATTTTTATATAAAATATTTGCTTATAAACCTTAAATAACCTCTTATATCTTTAGTATTATTGCACAAAATATATATAGAAAACAAATTCTCCCTAAGTGCTTTTCTTCCCTCTTTTCCGCAGAAAAATCTGCGGGTTTTTTTTTAAGCCACAGATAAACACAGATAAACACGGATGAAGAACTAAACAAGTACATTAAAAAGATTAATTTTTATCTTGTACCAAATTTTTATCCGTGAATAAAAAAAGCGTGGAAAAATCCACGCTCTATTTATTCACCTGGATAGATTTCATATTTTGGCCTGGGGTTATTTGCCAAAGTTCCGACATCAACATTTTTTTTCTTAGATAACTCTTTAGTATTTTGAGTAAATAATTCTTGCCCAAATTCAGTATCCTTTTTAGTTTTGCCATAAATAAATTCTTCACTTCTCATCCTTCTTCTCATTAAAATTTAACCCTCCTTTCATATTTAGAATTAGTTTACCCAAAGAAATTAAAAAAACACATCTGTATACAAAGCATAAAAAGAGGAAATTATTAACTTGAAGAAAATTTTAAAGGAGGGAAATTATGGGCAGGGTTGAAGCTTATCGTCACTTAGGTATTAACTTAGATCTAGCTCTAGAAGCTCATGAAGCTATTAGAGGTGAGCAAGGAGGAGAAATACCAGGAGTTAGCCTTGATGAAGAATCTTTTGATATAGCTAATGTAAAAACTGTACAGGTATTAGATCAACGGGGCTCATCAATAATTGGTAAACCACCGGGCAAATATGTAACCATAGAATCTGATGTCTTAAGAATTAATAATAAAGCTTACCATCAAGAACTTAGCCACATCTTGGCTCAGCAATTTAAAAAAATTTTACCATTTAAAAATTCTAATGACAGTGTACTTATTGTAGGGTTAGGTAATTGGAATGCTACTCCGGATGCCTTAGGTCCTAAAGTAGTAGAAAAAAGTATGGCTACCAGACATCTCTATGGTAAAGTACCAGAAGAATTAACCAATGGCTTGCGTTCTGTTAGTGCTATAGCACCAGGCGTTTTAGGGATCACCGGTATTGAAACAGCAGAGATAATAAAAGGAATTGTAGAAAAAACTAATCCAAGTGTAATTATTGCTATTGATGCCCTTGCAGCAGGTGATGTTAGCAGAATAGGGGCAACAATCCAAATAGCTGATACCGGCATAAATCCAGGTTCTGGCGTTGGTAATAAAAGAGCCAGTCTTAATCAAGAATCTATGGGTATCCCAGTTATAGCTATAGGAGTACCGACAGTAGTCCATGCGGGTATTATTGCAAATGATATAATAGAAAGCTTTATACAACAAATGAAACAACGGCCTCCTCTAACGGAGTTAACTAAAGAACTTCATCCGCCGATGTTAAAAATGATTATTGACCAAGTTCTCCAGCCGTACAGTAATAGCTTAATGGTTACTCCTAAAGAAATAGATGACTTAATTGAAAATACCTCTAAAGTAATCGCCATGGCTTTAGCTGAAGCATTACATCCAGCAATGCCAGAAGAAGTTGCAAACTATTTACATTAATGGTAAATTACTTATGATGACTCAGTTCGGCAAACTGGGTCATCTTTCTAACAAAATGCAGGAAGCAAGGTAAGCAGGAAAATAAAATTATTTTCTTGCTTCATGCTACCTGCATCATTCTTCTCTTAAATAAACAAGCAGATGCATAATACATCTGCTTGTTTATTTAAATATATTATTATTTTTGTTGTCCAGAAAGTTGTTGTTCGGCAAATTGGACCATCTTTCTAACCATATATCCACCAACATAACCGTTTTCACGGGAAGTTAATTGACCTTTGTCAGCAGTTTGGTAGTTTGTCATACCTAACTCACTGGCAACCTCATACTTAAATTGATCAAGAAATGGTGCTGCACCTTGAACTGCAGGTTTATTAGTGTTACGAGGCATCTCAGTTTCACCTCCTATATACAAGCATTTATAATTTTAACCTATTTAAGAGTACCACCATTCATTAGTTGCTGCTCAGCAAATTGAACCAGTTTCCTAGTCATATAACCACCAACATAGCCGTTTTCACGGGAAGTTAGTTGACCTTTGTCAACAGTTTGGTAGTTTGTCATACCTAATTCACTGGCAACCTCATATTTAAATTGGTCCAGGAAATTCTTAGCACCTGCAACTGCAGGCTTATTTGTACTTCTAGCCACTTCTGTTTCACCTCCTCTGCGTTTAAGTATTACTAGTTTGTGTTTTTCAGAATTTTTTATCCTAGTATTATTTACCTGTTTTGTTTGGAATTGTCTCTTTATTTTGTTTTATTTTTTTATTTTTAGATACTTGCTGCAAACCCATTTCTTGGGAAATTTCATATTTAAATTTATTTAGATTTATCTTTTCAGCTCTTTTTTTTGGCATTTAAAACACCTCCTTTAGATTAGTTTGTAATTTTTCTAGAAATTAATGCTAGAAAAATCAGGCACTAAACAATATGGTTGATTGTTGCTGTGTAATCCTTAGGAAGGTACGACCGAAGGAGCTGAATCTTCAGTACGTAAGATCCTTCGCTGTCGCTCGGATGACGGGGATGCTGTCGTTTATAGTACAAAATAAAACACCTGTTTTCACAGGTGTTTTTAATAATAATGGTTATTATTAAGAGCTGGAATGTTTATAAAATTTTATTTGCATAGCTTCTTTTAATTTTTGATACTTTGGTATATCCAAACCTTCATTTAATATTTGTTCAGCCAGGTTTTTTGCTTCTTCTAATATTAGTCTGTCTTCAACCAAGTCTGCAATCTTCAAATCAGGAAGACCGTGCTGTCTGGTGCCGAAAATTTCGCCGGGTCCCCTGATTTTCAAGTCCTGTTCAGCGATATAAAACCCATCACCGCTCTGGGTCATAACTTCCATCCTGGCTTTTCCTTCCTCAGTCTTTGGGTCAGATATTAATATACAGTAGGCCTGTTTATCTCCCCGACCTACTCTGCCCCGTAATTGATGCAGCTGAGCAAGACCAAATCTTTCGGCATTCTCTACCACTATTACCGTAGCATTAGGTACATTTACTCCTACTTCAATTACTGTAGTAGTAACTAAAATGGCTATCTTACCAGTCCGTAATCGAGCCATTACCTGTTCTTTTTCTTCCAACCCCATCCTGCCATGCAAAATACCAATTTCAAACTGTGGGAAGATATTTGTTTTTAAATTTTCCGCCAACCTTAGAGCATCTTCTAAATCAAGCTTCTCCGACTCCTCAATTAGAGGACAGACGATATAGACCTGCTGTCCATTTTTGATTTCTCTATTAATTAGATTATAGACCTTCTGGCGCATGTTTTCCATTATATGGTATGTTTTTACCGGTTGTCTGCCAGGAGGCAATTCATCGATAACAGATAGATCCATATCACCATATAATGTTAAAGCTAGGGACCTAGGTATAGGAGTAGCGGTCATTACTAAAACATCAGGGTTTAAGCCTTTTTCTTGTAAAGCTAAGCGCTGTTTAACCCCAAATCGATGTTGCTCATCTATAACTACTAAACCTAAATTACGGAAAATAACCTCATCTTGAATTAATGCGTGGGTACCTATTACTAATTTTATATCGCCTTGTAATATATGATAAAGTTTTTTTCTTTTCTCACTTAGTGTGAGACTGCCCGTTAGTAAAACGGGATCAATACCCAAGGGCTTTAGCATTTCCTTTAAGCTTAAATAATGCTGCTCAGCTAAAATCTCAGTAGGTGCCATTAAAGCACCTTGGTATCCGCCGGCAAGAGCTTTAACTAAAGACCAAGCGGCTATAATAGTTTTTCCTGACCCAACATCACCTTGAACGAGACGGCTCATAACTATCTCTTCTTCCATATCCTTCCCAATTTCCGACACTACTCGAACTTGAGCCTGGGTTAAAGAAAACGGAATACTGTTAAGTAGACTATCTGTTAACTTTTTTTCTTTGGTATGACTAATACCAACCATATTTATTAGCTGCTTTTTTAGGTTTTTTATACCAAGCTGTAAAAGGAGCAGTTCTTCAAAAACCAATCGATAACGGGCCCTTTTTAATAACTGCCAATTGCTCGGGAAATGTATTTCTTTAATAGCTTCCTCTAGCTTCAACAAATCATATTTGTTAATTATTTCCTCGGGAATAGTTTCTGTAACATTAAGCAGGTACTTTTCCAAAATGTTATAAATAACATCCCTCAAAAACTTGGAAGAAATTTGTTCTGAGCCAGAATATACTGGTACAATTCTGGCAGTATGCAGCTGTTTCCCATCAGGATCATATGCTTCATAATCGCTTACCACGATTTGTTTTTCATAACGGAAATCAACTTTTCCGGTAACAATCACTTGCATACCCGGCTTCAATTTATTTTTTAGGAAAGTCTGATTAAACCAAACAGCAGCTATACTCTGCGAGTTATTGTGCAAAATCACTTTTAAAATACTGACATATTTTTTTGGCCGTAAGATTTCCACTTTACTTATAGTTCCCA
Source organism: Clostridiaceae bacterium BRH_c20a (assembly GCA_000961765.1). Taxonomy (GTDB): domain Bacteria; phylum Bacillota; class Peptococcia; order Peptococcales; family BICA1-8; genus BICA1-8. The sequence goes on from LADT01000088.1 coordinate 103,019, forward strand.
GAATAGTTTCTACATTTCCATTTATCAATTGACTAAAAGGCTTTAATTGTGATCTATCCTCATACCTACGGGGAATGTATGAAAGGAAATCTTCAATGCTCTTTAAGCCCAGCTTCGCTAAATCTTCCTGCCTCTTTTTACCTATACCAGGGAGGCTTAGAATATCTCTTGTTTTTTGTTCTCCATTTAACATTTTTTTCTCCTAAATACTTTATATAGTTAAACACCATTATTTTCTTTTATAATAGAATTCAATTGACTTAATACTTCTTCTAGTTTTAGGCCGTGGGCTTTAATACCCTGTTCTAAGGTTTCTGTAGAGGCTCCCATACAAAGAGAACACGCCATACCTACTTCTCTTAATATATCGGCTGTTTGCGGATAGGCTTGCAGTAGTTCTGTTATTGACATATCCTTATTTATCATTTCAAACCACTCTCCCTTATTTTTATAGAAGTGACTGGTGACTGGGATGATTAGTAACTTTTTTTAGCTTATTGTTTTATACTAAAGTCTATTCTTTATTGTTCCTGTTTTCTCCTTTAAGATAAGGTTAAATATATTTCAATAGCTAGCTAAAATAAGGAAGGATGACCCTCGGTCATCCTTCCTTATATACATTTAGTATTCATTTAATATTATTTAACTTCCAAATAAGGATAAAAGAGCACCAGCTGCCACAGCAGAACCGATAACACCGGCGACATTAGGTCCCATGGCATGCATTAATAAGAAATTGCGGGGATTTTCTTGCTGCCCAACTACTTGAGAAACCCTGGCAGCCATAGGAACAGCAGACACTCCAGCAGAACCAATTAAAGGATTGACTTTTCCACCGGTTAAGTTATACATAAGTCGGCCTAATAGCGTTCCTGCAGCTGTTCCAATAGCGAAGGCTACCAAGCCCATTACAATTATCTTAAGAGTTGCATCTGTTAAAAATTCTGATGCTGTTGCAGTAGCCCCTACTGTAGTACCTAAAGCTATAGTTACAATATTTATTAAGGCATTTTGGGCAGTATCATTTAAACGTTCTACCACGCCTGACTCTCTAAAAAGATTCCCCAGCATAAGCATACCAATTAATGGTGCAGCAGTTGGTAAGAATAAAACGCAAACTATGGTAACCATAATAGGGAAAACAATTTTCTCAACCTTGGAAACAGGTCGTAACTGTTCCATAACTACCTGACGTTGTTTTTTAGTAGTCAGAGCCTTCATAATGGGAGGCTGGATAATAGGTACCAAGGCCATATAAGAATAAGCAGCAACAGCTATAGGCCCTAAAAGGTGGGGCGCTAGTTTACTTGTTACATAAATAGCTGTTGGGCCATCAGCTCCACCGATTATACCTATAGAAGAGGCTTCTTGGGGAGTAAAACCTAAAAAAAGTGCAGCGATAAAAGTTGTGAATATACCGAATTGGGCAGCCGCACCTAAAAGTAATGTTTTCGGGTTAGCAATTAAGGGCCCAAAATCGGTCATTGCCCCTACACCTAAGAAGATAAGTGGCGGATAAATTCCTAGCTTTACGCCCAGGTATAGGTAATAAAGAAGTCCACCTGGCTGTAATAACTTATGAGGATCATTTGGGTCATAGACGGGTGGATTCATAATCCCGGTTCCCGGAAAGTTAGTTAACAGCATTCCAAAGGCTATTGGTAATAAAAGTAATGGTTCGTATTTCTTAACAATGGCCAAATATAATAGAATAAAGGAAATAATTATCATAATTATTTGACCAATACTGATAGTCAGAAAACCTGTATTTTTTATAAGCTGCATAAGAGCGTTACCCAGGTTCATTTGGTAGTCCATTGAGCTAGTTCAACTCCTCTCTCTGCTTTAAACACATTATTAATTACTGATAACAGTAATTAATAGGTTAAGGTTTCGCTTCACTAGGTTGAGGTTGAGAAAACATTTTAAAAGACATTTTCTTCTTAACCTTAACCTTAACCTTAACCTTAGCCTTAGCCTTAGCCTTAGCCTTAGCCTTAGCCTTAACCTTAGCCTTAGCCTTAACCTGTCCCGGAGGGACATTACCCAATTATAAACAATACATCACCAGGATTAACGGCAGTTCCTTCTTTGGCCGCAATTTGCTGAACAGTCCCATCTAGAGGAGCGGTAATTTCGTTTTCCATTTTCATCGCCTCTAAAATCATAACCACTTCGCCATTTTTAACCTGTGTTCCCTCACCTTTTATAACTTTAAATACTTTGCCTGGCATTGGAGCTGTTACAGACTCTCCACCAGTTACCGGAGCTTGAGCTTTAGGTTGTGCTGCCGGCTCGTTTGGAGCGGCGGCTGGAACGCTAGCCTTAGGTGCACTAATTGGTGCCATCTTAGCTGGAGCTGAAACACCCCCCACCTCTTCTACTTCCACTTCATAGGTTTTTCCATTAACAGTTATGTTAAACTTTCTCATCTTCATTCTCCTTCCAATCTGCTTTATTATAATTTACGCATATTCATAGCTTCAGTACGACCTCTTTGAGCCCAAGCCGAACCGTTTGTTCCGGAAATACGAGTAATAGTTTTGATAACAACCTGATGCCCACAGGCGGCTATAGCTGCCGCAATTACTGCCGCAATTTCATCAGCATCATCACTTTTTACTATTCCAACAGCCGGTGGCTGTTCTTTATTTGAGTTATCTGCTATTTTCGTTTCTTCTTTCTTTTTGGGCTTTGGTGCTAGGAAACTGGATTGGACCTGAATCAAAAACATCAAAATTAATAAAGCAACAAAGACTGTACCCATTCCTAAAAAAGCAACTTTTAAGCCATATGTTAACATCCCGCAATGCCCTCCCTTTAACGTAAGTAATTTTTCGGGTATCGTGCCCAGTGCCCAGTGCCCAGTGCCCAGTGCCCTGTTAACCTTAACCTCAACCTTAGCCTTAAAACTGACTTAGTCAGTTTTACAACGGAATATTGCCATGTTTTTTGGCAGGGCGGGTTTCCCGTTTTGTAGCCAGCATTTCAAAAGCATTAATTAAAACTGGTCTTGTTACAGCTGGCTCGATAACCATATCCACATAACCTCTTTCAGCTGCAACATAAGGTGTGGCAAAACGTTCTTCATACTGTTTGATTATCTCATTCCGTTTGGCTTCCTTATCTTGAGCAGCTTCTATATCCTTACGGAATATGATGTTTGCAGCACCACTGGCACCCATAACCGCAATCTCAGCAGTCGGCCAGGCAATTACCTGGTCACCTCCAAGGTGGCGTGAAGACATTGCGATATATGCTCCCCCATAAGCTTTTCTAGTAATTAAAGTAACTTTGGGTACAGTTGCTTCTGAATAAGCATAAAGCATTTTAGCTCCGTGACGAATTATACCGCCAAATTCCTGGTTGACCCCAGGTAGAAAGCCAGGAACATCTACTACTGTTAATATTGGGATATTGAAGGCATCACAGAAACGGATAAATCTTGCTGATTTATCACTAGCATTAATATCCAAGCAACCAGCCATATATTTGGGTTGGTTAGCTATAACTCCTATACTTTTCCCATTTAGCCGGATAAAAGCGGTAACAATATTCTGGGCATAATAAGGCTGCACTTCAAAAATTTCGCCATTATCAGCAACTTTTATAACTACGTCTTTAATGTCATAAGGAGCATTAGGGTTATCAGGTATAATATCATTTAGAGTTTCATCCCGACGTTCAGGATCATCACCGGTATCAAAGACTGGGGCTTCCTCCAAGTTGTTGTTGGGAATATAGCTTAGCAAAGCCCGGATTTGAAGTATGCATTCTTCTTCGTTTTCTGCAGCGAAGTGAGCAACTCCACTAACACTGTTATGGGTCATGGCTCCGCCTAGCTTCTCAGCACTTACCTCTTCTCCCGTAACCGCCTTAATAACCTGCGGCCCGGTAATAAACATCTGAGAAGTATTTTTAACCATAAATACAAAATCGGTAATAGCTGGTGAATATACAGCTCCCCCTGCGCAGGGTCCCATAATTACAGAAAGTTGGGGTATTACACCTGAAGAAATTGTATTTCGATAGAAAATATCACCATAGCCACTAAGAGCATCTATTGCTTCTTGGATTCGGGCTCCACCAGAGTCATTTATACCAATACAGGGCGCACCCATTTTTAATGCTAAGTCTAATACTTTACAGATTTTCTTGGCATGCATTTCTCCTAAAGAGCCGCCTACCACTGTAAAGTCCTGAGCAAAAGCATAAACTAATCTCCCGTCAATAGTACCATAACCGGTAACTACACCTTCAGCTGGCGTAAAAGTATTTTCCATACCAAAATTAACACAGCGGTGTGTAACAAACTTATCCAGCTCTGTGAAAGAGCCTTCATCAAAAAGCAGTGTTAAGCGCTCCCGGGCTGTATATTTTCCCCGCTCATGCTGTTTCTCTATGGCCTTAGCACCACCACCTAACTCAATCTCTTGACTTCTTAACCTCAGTTCTTCTAATTTTGCTCGAGTACTCATGTTTTGAAACTCCCCTCACTTCTTTCTAAAATATAATCTATGATCTTTCAGATAACTCTAAAAGAATTCCTTTTGTAGCTTTCGGATGAAGGAAGGCTATCTTAGCCCCACCGGCACCATAACGGGGTTTTTCATCTATCAGACGCATACCTTGTTCTTTTAGGTATTCTAATGCTTCTTCAATGTTTTCAACTTGTAGAGCAATATGCTGAATACCCTCGCCATTTTTTTCAATAAACCTTGCTATTGGTCCCTCAGGTGATGTCGATTCCAATAATTCCAGTTCACTATCACCACAAGGCAGAAAAGCAACTTTAACTTTTTGTTCTTCCACTATTTCAATTCCCTGACATTTAAGACCCAAGACATCAGTATAAAAACTTAGACTATCATCTAAATTATTTACAGCAATACCAATATGGTCTATTTTTAAAACCTTCATCCATTTTACCCTCCTTTGACTAAATTTACCAAATTTATTGCAATATCCCGTTTATAATACGGTCTATAACATCATAGGGATTTCTCTTATTTTCTATAATCTCATCTAGTTGGCTATCCCAAAAATTCTCCTCAGAAAGCTTATCAGTAATTTTAGCTGAAACCTTATTTAAAATATTATTAATAAGTTCATTACTAATTCTTTCTTTTCTGCGGATGCACAATTCACCTGAAGATGTCAAATATGCTTGATGCTCTATAATCTTATCCACTACATCAACAATTCCTTCATTGCGGACAGCTACAGTTTTTAGAATTGGTGGGAACCAATCGCCCATATTGGCATTGAGTTCCAGCATTTGAGCTAATTCTATAACTACTCTTTCCGCCCCTTCGCGATCAGCTTTGTTAACAACAAAAACATCACCAATCTCCATTATTCCTGCCTTAATAGCTTGGATATCATCACCTAACCCTGGTACTGAAACTACAACTGTTGTATCAGCAGTCTTGATAATATCTACTTCCGACTGCCCTACTCCGACAGTTTCAATTAAAATATACTCAAACCCTGCAGCATCCAAAATTTGAATGGTATTATAGGTTGCCTTGGAAAGTCCCCCTAAACTTCCTCTTGTGCTCATGCTTCTGATAAATACGCCATCATCCAAAGCTAAATCAGACATTCGAATTCGATCACCTAGAATTGCCCCACCAGTAAATGGACTGCTAGGATCGACAGCAATTACCCCAACAGTCTTACCTCTTTTGCGCAACTCTTTAACCACTTTGTCAGTCAAAGTACTTTTTCCTGACCCTGGTGGACCAGTGATACCTATCAGAAAAGCCTTCCCTGTTTCGGAATAAAGTTGCCTTAAAGCTACGATGGCTTCTGGGTCTTCATTTTCAGCCCTTGTTATGAGGCGGGCGATAGCAACACGATTGCCTTCCTTAACCAGTTGCACCAAATCCATTATTCCACCGCCTTTACTGGAATGTCATCTTATTGCCTAACATTGGCTTTAATAAATTCAATGGGAACAGAGGTAGGTGTTCCAGGAGTAAATATTTCCGCTATTCCCGCTTCTTTTAGAGCGGGAATATCATCATCTGGTATTACTCCACCTCCGATTATTAGTTTGTCATCTGCACCCTTTTCGCGCAACAAATTAACCACTTTAGGCATCAACGTCCCGTGGGCACCGGATAATAAGCTTATAGCCACCACATCAACATCTTCTTGAATACTAACAGCTACTATTTGTTCAGGAGTTTGCCTTAAACCCGTATAAATAACCTCAAAACCCGCATCCCGAAAAGCACGGGCAATGACTTTTGCTCCACGGTCATGACCATCTAAGCCCGGCTTAGCAACCAAGACTCTTATTTTCCTCTCAGTCATCACACTAACCTCCTAATATCAGATATTAAAGTACCTGAATTGGCGTGTATTCACCAAATATTTCCCGTAGTACACCACAAATTTCGCCCTCAGTACAATAGACTTGGGCAGCCTTTAGCATTATGGGCATCATATTATCGTTGCCTTTTGCCGCGGACTTTAGTTCATCAAGAGCAGCCTGCACTGCATTGCCATCTCGCTTAGACTTCATTTCAGTAAGCTTTTTAGCCTGTAAAATACCCACACTAGGATCAACTCTTAATAGTCCTTTCGGTTGTGTCTCCTTAATCTGAAACTTATTCATACCGACAACAACCCGTTTTCCTGATTCAACTTCTTTTTGGTATTCATATGCAGCATCCTGAATTTCCTTTTGAATATAACCCTGTTCAATTGCTTTAACAGCACCACCTAATTCATCAATTTTATTGATGTAAGTCCAGGCTTCATCCTCTATACGCTTTGTTAAGGCTTCCACATAGTATGAACCTGCTAATGGATCTACTGTCTCAGTAACACCACTTTCATAGGCAACAATTTGTTGAGTACGTAATGCTATCCGAACTGAATCTTCTGCCGGTAGTGCTAATGCTTCATCTTTTGAGTTTGTATGTAAAGATTGGGTGCCGCCTAGTACTGCCGCCAAGGTTTGAATGGCAACCCGAACAATATTATTATCAGGCTGTTGTGCAGTAAGGGTTGAACCCCCTGTTTGAGTATGAAAACGCAGCATCATAGAACGTTCATTTTTTGCACTGAAGCGTTCCTTCATTAGCTTAGCCCATATTCGGCGGGCAGCTCTAAATTTGGCTACCTCCTCTAACAGATCATTGTGAGCGTTAAAGAAAAATGATAAACGTCCAGCAAAGGTATCAACATCTAATCCAGCATTAATAGCTGCATTAACATAAGCAATACCATCAGCTAAGGTAAATGCCACTTCTTGGGAAGCAGTTGAGCCTGCTTCTCGGATGTGATAGCCGGAAATACTGATTGTATTCCAATTTGGAACATTCCTAGCACAAAAATCAAAAATATCTGTAATCAAGCGCATGGATGGGGTAGGTGGAAAGATATAAGTTCCCCGGGCAGAATATTCTTTTAGAATATCATTTTGAATTGTACCATTTAATTTATCTGGTGTAACACCCTGTTTTTCACCAACCGCTATATAATAGGCCAATAAAACAGAGGCAGGTGCATTAATCGTCATTGAAGTACTTACTTTATCTAATGGAATACCATTAAATAAAATTTCCATATCAGCTAAAGAGTCAATGGCAACTCCCACTTTTCCTACTTCACCTTCAGACATGGGGTGATCTGAGTCATAACCTATTTGGGTTGGCAGGTCAAAAGCTACGGAAAGCCCTGTTTGACCCTGTTCCAATAAATATTTATAACGAGCGTTGGATTCTTCAGCCGAGGAAAAACCGGCATACTGACGCATGGTCCAGAAACGACCCCGATACATATTAGGCTGTACCCCTCTAGTATAAGGGTATTGTCCGGGGAAACCAATCTCACTTCTATAATCAACATCAATATCTAAGGGTGTATAAAGTTGATTTACAGAAGCCCCTGAGCCGGTCACAAACTTATCCTTGCGCTCTCCCTTTTTACCTTTAGCTGCAAGTTTTTCAACACTTTTTTCCCAATCTGCTTCATAGTCACTATTGTCTTGTTTAATCTGTTCTAATTTTTCTTTGTCATACATACAATCTACTCTCCTTCCTGACCTTAATTTGATAAACATATAAATAAATTATACGCTTTACTTGAATTTGTTGGTACCATTTTTCACATAACATTTATATTTATAATCATAAGACCTTTTTTTAGTAATTCTTAACAATTATATATTCGCGTTGGAAAAACTAAATCCTTCATAGTTAAAATTTTCATTATCATCCTAAGCATATTTACCTTGGGAACTTCTTAATGAAACATCACCAACAATGATGCGGTGTAAAGCATTATTATTATCTCTTACGATTAAAAAACCGTCCCTATCCACATCCACTGCTTTCCCTTCTAGTTTTTCCTGCGGCATTATTACTAGTACATCTTCCCCCAGAGTGACCGAATTATTTTTCCATTCTTCTATAATAAAAGAGAAACCATACTCTAAGTATTGATTATAAGTCTTTTCTATTTCTTCGAGCATTGCTTGAAAAACTTGAACTCTAGATACTAAACGGCCTAAGGCTATATTTAAAGAAATTGCATTATCCCTAAACTCTTCGGGGAACTCCTCCTTACTTTGGTTAACATTGACCCCGATTCCACAGACAATATAATTTACCCTTTCAATTTCTGCCGATAACTCAGTTAAAATACCTGCTACTTTTTGCTTATTAATAAGTATATCATTTGGCCACTTTATCCCTGTTTTAACACCCAGAGCTTTTTCTAAAGCTCTAACCATACCTACTGCTAAAACAAATGAAATTTGTGGAGCACTAGTAGGTGGAATCTCAGGACGCAAAAGGACAGAAGCCCAAATTCCTTTTCCTTTAGGAGAATCCCAAGCTCTACCTAGCCGCCCTTTACCCTGCAGCTGTTTTTCAGCAATAACAACAGTTCCTTCTGGTTTTCCTGCAGCTGCATATGTTTTAGCTAGAGAATTTGTTGAATCAACTTCATCATAGGTAAATAGAAATTCTTTTCCCCATTTCTCAGTTTGCAGATTGTTGAGTATTTCTGTCTTTAATAAAGCATCTGGCCGGCTTATCAGCCTATACCCCCAACGCAATTGGGTTTCTATAGCATAACCTTCTTCTTTAAGGCTATTAATATGCTTCCAAATGGCAGTGCGGGATACACCACATAATTTACTTAATCGTTCCCCTGAAATAAAACCCTTCGAATTGCTTAACACTTTTAATATTTTGATTTTCAAATAATCACTCTCCAAAGTCGAATTAGGGAACCTGTTTAATTTTATACTATTTATATGCTTTAAAACACCTATAACAAGGGAAAAATAAAAATATACCATAGGTTTTATTAAATATATTGTACTTAATCATTTTTGACCTTGCAATGGGCAAGGCTTTTTGTTAGAATTAAACAGTGATTTTTCTTTTAATTTGAAATAAATTGATTGATTGATTGTCTACTGAAGGAGGTGTGCGCACCGTGGCAAGAGTTTGTGATGTTTGCGGAAAAGGTGTTATGACTGGTATGCAGGTTAGTCACTCCCATATCAGAACTAAGAAAAAATGGGCACCTAACTTACAAAAAGTAAGAGCGATTGTTAAAGGTACTCCCAAAAGGGTTACTGTATGCACCCGTTGTTTACGTTCCGGAAAAGTAAAGCGTGCTGTATAAAAAAGATCACCCCAACAGGGTGATTTTTTTTAACATCCAGAACTATGCTTACAAGTTAATCCAATTACTACAGTCCATAGACCATAGCCCATTGATATAAATGTAGAATGTAGAATTTAGAATGTAAAATAGAGAATACATGAACCCTTGGGGGGCTCTCCATTCTCCATTTTCAATTCTCAACTATTTATATATTTTCCAGAATATCTTCTAGCTCTGTTTTACTTAAAGTATATATTTCATTACAAAAATGGCAGGTAATTTCACCCTTGCCTTCTTTTTTAATCATATCCTTTAGTTCTTCTTTTCCTAAGCTTACTAAAATATTCTTAATCCTATCTTCACTGCATTTACAACGAAAGTTTACTGGTTTTTCTTCTAAATAATTAATATCAATACCCTGAAGATATAGGGCAATTAATTCTTTCGGTCCATTGCCTTCTTTAACTAATGTGCTAATAGGTTTAAGTTTAGCGGTGTTTTCTTCTATTTTTTCAAGAACCTCTTCAGGAGTGTCCGGTAATACCTGGATAATAATACCTCCACTAGCCTCAACAGAAAAATCAGGATTTACTAAAACACCTAAAGAAACTAATGATGGTATTTGCTCCGACCTTGTTAAATAACTAGCAATATCTTCACCTATTTCCCCAGAAACAAGAGGTATACTTCCTGTATATGCTTCTTTTAAACCTATATCCTTTGTTATATAAAGATTACCGCCACCTACTCCCCCACCTACATCTAACTTCCCTCTATTATTTAAAGGCAAATCAACATGGGGATTTTGTACATAACCCCTTACTTCACCTTCAGTATTAGCATCAGCAATTATTCCACCTAAAGGTCCATCTCCAAAAACCCGTACCGTAATTGCACCTTCTCCTTTTAAACCCCAAGTTAATAATAAGGCGGCACTCATTACCCTGCCTAAAGCAGCAGTAGCAACCGGAAAGGTTTGATGTCTTAAACTAGCTTCATTTGTCAGCTTTGTAGTAACCACAGCCGAAACTCTAATGGTATTGTTTAGTGCTGTTGCCCTTACTATACTATCCCACATAAGATTTAACCTCCAAAGTATCAGTTAAGATAATAGTTGTTATTATAATTGCAAACATATAATAGTTTAATACAAGAATCCAGCTAAGACAAGACGGCTTTATTGGGGACTATGGTCTATGGTCTATGGTCTATGGTCTATGGTCTATAACTAATCTTATTCCTTTTTATCATGTGTCCCTAAAGAGTTCGTGTTTTCTTCATTCTAAATTCTAAATTCTACATTCTACATTCTAATTCAACATTCTACATTCTACTAATGATTAGTAATTGATAATATTTTGCGTTTCGTGTCCGGTTGTTCAGTGACCAGTGCCCAGATAAAAGTCTTTGGTGGATAGTCAGTATATAGTCAATTTTAATAAAGAAAAGACCTGCAAAGCAGGTCAGGAAAGTCTACTATAGTCTATCGACTATCAGCTATCGACTATTTACTTACTTCTCCGCATAGGCTTCATTTTTCTGACTTACCACTGGTTCTAAATAACCCTTTACCTTTTTATAAAGAACAAAAGTAAATAAGCCTGTTAAACTTCCTTTGAACAGATTAAAGGGGATGATTGATGCTGTTAATAATGGCAGGACAGCATTTCTGGGTATTCCCCATAAGGGTAAGAGCCAATAATAATTAGATATAGCCATCACTACTGTAGTGGCTATCACACCACAGCTTAATGCTAAGACAGCTCTGCTTTTCGTTTTATTTAAAGAGTAAATTATCCCAGCAACAAAAGCAAATGTTGCACCAGCAATAAAATTAGCTGTTATTCCGATTAAACCAGCAGGAGCATTACCAATTAGAAAAGAAAGCACATTTTTTCCTAAATCCACCAATACCCCAGCCCAAGGTCCAATGGCAAAGGCTGCAATAAGTGCCGGAACCTCGGCTGCATCGTAACGCAGATATTCTGGAAAAAAAGGTAAAGGAAAACTAAAAAACTGCAGAATAAGTCCAAATGCCGCTAGTAATGAAATCCTTGCTAAAATTTTTGTAGTCATTTTAAATCGCTCCTCGTTTTTTGTATTAGGGGACAGTCTTTCGGGTCGTGGCCAGTGACCGGTGACCAGGGACCTATGACTATTAAGGACGTGTGAACATGAATGTCGAGCTTTCATTGACGTGCTACCGTGTCGCCGATTAATTATTTATTGGGTTGAGATATTAGGAGGCATTCTAGATCACTGAAAAAGTCCAGTTCCGTGTCATTCTGAATGAAACGAAGTGTAATGAAGAATCTTTAAAGCCTCGTAAATGCTCAGATCCTTCGCTATCGCTCAGGTAAGCAGGGTATCAAAATCATGTGTTAAGATTTTGTTTACATCGCTTAGTTTTTTCACCTAATGACAAGCTTGGCTATTTACCTTATTACTAAACTTATTCAGTGCCTTCGGAGGCATCCGTATGCCCCGGAGGGGTCCGTGGTTGAATATATTTTCTCGCCCACTCGCCCACTAATAAAACTTAACAAATAAGCCCCAAAGCATAAACGCTTCGGGGCAATAATACAAGATAATTACCATTCAAAGCAAAAATGCAATGAATAGCAATCAATCTCTTTCTCCCATCCAGACTTTAACTGTCGGCTCCGGAATTAAACCGGATCTGCCATTTGGCTCGCGGGCTATACCGCCGGTAAGGAATTACACCTAACCCCGAAAGAGTAAATTATTAACTTCTATTTTATATTAAGTAAAAAGGTGGGTAATGTCAATAAAATTAAAAGGCTTTTTTAACTATAAATTGCAAGTTTAAATGCCCACCATATTTTGTAAAAGCCATTGACACTTGGATGATAGAAATCCGAAGGTTCAGATTAAAAATTAACTACAAATCAAAAATTAATATTAAAGTGTTCCATCAAAATGTGAATGTAAATTATGTTCAATATGATGTAGATTCTGCAAAAACAATCGCAGAAAAGTTGTATAATTTAAATTATACTGGTAGTAATATTAGATTTAGCTATAACTTATGGGGAGAATGTAGCGATTATAATGCGATACATGAAGGTGTTGACTTCCAATGTACGAATAATTACTCTCAACCCGTTTATGCACATACCGCAGGTGAAATTACAAAGATTGACAGGACGAATAAAATTTTAAATATTATTTCCAAGGTAATCTACCATGTTATTTTTCTTATTATACTTTATTAATAAATGAACATGGTAATCTATTAAGCAATATACATATATGTCAAAAAGTTCTCTTCCTTTTTCTTTTCCCTTATGATACCTAATAGCTCCCTAGGGTATTCGATCATATTTCCATTGTACTGTGTCAAAGTACCGTCCCCAGACATCCCAACCTTTACCGATGTAATAATTGAATTAGTTAACCAAGGCTTTTCTGACATTACAATAAGCGAAATTATGGTTAATGGTAATAATACATTACCATCTAATGTTAAGATAGCAGTTGGAAGAAATAAACCGGTAAATGCCTCAGGGTTTCACGAAGATGCCTTGATATCTTTTCACAATCTTAATGATTTTAATATAAGTCCAAAATCCAAATTGCTTTCATTTGAGGAAAATAGAGAAATTAAGGAAATAAATCATTATGGAATAAGGATTCAACATGAAACAAAGATTGATAATGTTACAATTTACTATAAATATTTCGGCATTAGTTTAAAAAAGGAAATTCAAATTTCTCGTTAGATGTTTCTATCTATATCGTTCCTTTGCAAAGATGGGCAATATGTAGTTGAAGCGCAGGTACGGCAGACTGTGTGAATACTAGCTGATGAAATAACTAATTCTATAAAATCTGCAGTCCCTTTTAAAAGGAGTTCCGAGGGTCAGGCTTACTTTTAAACTTTACTACGTTTAAAAGTGAGCCTGACCCTCAATATGCATATGCACTCCATATGCACTTGTTGCTATAGATATCACCGCTGCACTAGCCCTTTAAATAAATTATCGAATTATAAGGTATTTTTTCAGAAGGGTAAATTATCCCCCAAGAGGAATTTAATAATTAGAAAATTTTAATAATAAGGTGATAATTATGCTTAAAGCAGTAGTTGCCGAAGATGATAGTATTCTAAGGAAAAATATCATTAAAAAATTATCTATGCATCCTGAAATAGAAATTACTTATTCCACAGATAACGGTAATGATTTGCTCTATGCAGTATCAAAAATTAAACCGGAACTTATTATCACTGATATTTCAATGCCTGGCATGTCGGGAATAGAAGTTGTAAAAAATATCAGGGAAAAACTACCCGATACGGAAATCATTTTTATAACCTCATATCAAGATTTTATAAAAGAAGCCGTTAACTTATATGCTTATGATTATATAGAAAAGCCGATAGATTACCAAAGATTTTATAAAACGATACAGCGAATTGCTGAAAAAGTATCTTCTTCAAGTAATTTGCTACAGTTTATGACAGATGAAGGCCAAGAAATTGTAAAAGAGCAAGATATTTATGTTATTGAAGCTTCCAAAAAGGAAACTATTATTTATACCAAGGTTAAAGTTTTTACCTCCAGCTATTCATTTAAAGAAGCGGAAAGTCTTTTAGATAAAAGAAACTTTTTCAAGTCGAGCAGGTCTTTCATTATTAATATTCAAAAGGTTAAGTCAATTAGAAAAGCAAGCAGAACTTCGTTTAAAGTATATTTTATAGACAAAGATTTTGAAGCTTATCTAAGTAAAATGAAATATGAAGCATTCCGAACCACAATAAAAGGTTTAAGGGTGAATAAATTATGAATAATACGGATATATTCCATATTTTGTTATATTCGATACCTGAAGCCTTTGCAGTTATTAGTTTATCTACGGTTTTAGCAGGTTCGGGATTTATTTGGAAAAGACTAGTGATAATGGGTTTGTTTATCGGTTTGTTCTCGCATTTTTGGCGGCTATTATTGAGTGATTACATCTTAAACATTATAATCTACACGATTATCCTGATAGTTTTTATGACATTTTATAGACTTGGCAATGATTTGTTTGCCAGGGCTATTTCGGCAATGCTGGCAATATCTATTTATTTGACAATTGAATTTGTTAATTTGAAAATAATTGGAGGATTAGGCTTAAAAGAATTGGGAATTGAGAATTGAAATCTTTCATGACTATTTGTGTCTTGAGTATAGCGAAAGGGATGATAGTTAAAATGTTTAATTTAGAAAAAATGTCCCATAAAATAATAAATGTTTTATTTAAAAATTCAGGTGTAGATGAATTAACCAAAGCCAAGGCCGAATACGGTCTTTCTTTATTATTGGGTATTTTTATTGAATTGTCTTTTTGTTTATTAATCGCCGGGATTTTAGGCTTATTCCGCGAGACCTTTTTATTAATGTTTTTTTCACTGATTGTCAGAGTCTTT
>LADT01000040.1 GCA_000961765.1 Clostridiaceae bacterium BRH_c20a
TATTTAAGTCGTGATGATAGGATTAAGGCTCATTTTACTACATGTTTTCTTGCCCTGGTGATATACAGATATCTTGAAAAGTATTTGGGTGAGAAGTTTACTAGTCATGAAATCATTAGTGGTTTAAGGAATATAAATTTTTATTCTGTTCCGGCTGAAGGTTATATTCCAACCTATACAAGAAATGATTTTACTGATGCTTTACATGATGTATTTGGGTTTAGAACTGATTATCAAATTGTTAGTTTAAAAGAAATGAAAAAAATTTTTAAGGATACAAAAAAATAAAAAAAGTACGCAGTTTTTAAAAATCAAAGAAACTCCGGAATGTCCTATTTACAAGGCTTCCCGGAGTTTTTGTATCTCACAACTGTCAAATATGGGATTTTACCTTTTTGCATTATACGACACAATAGGTTATGCCTAATTATTTTAGTAATTTTTTGCCGAAATTTAAGAAATTCCACAAAAAGTAAAGAGGAAATAACTCCACCTATGTCGAAAGAAGGGCATAGATTAAAAGTAAGGGGTGTGTAGAAATAATGATAAAATCATGCAAATTAATAACTATTTTCTTACTAATTTGCACACTTTCTTTTAGTTCCGTCCTACCTGTAATAGGCTCTGAACTAGATGATATTTATAATAAGCAGGAACAAATTGATAAAAAAATAAAAGAAACTGAAACCGCCATTAAACAAAAGGAACAGCAAAAACAAAAAACCCTTGCTGAGCTACAATCATTAAATAGTAGCATGGAGAAAACCTATAACGAAATAGAAAAATTAGAAAATCAATTAGTTGTTGCAGAACAATATATAAATGATACACAAAAAGATATAAATTTAAAAGAACAAGACCTGACTGAAAGAACAACAGTATTTGAAAACCGTTTGCGGCAAATATACCAACAAGGTGATATAAATGTCCTAGAAGTTCTATTTCAGTCTACAAGTATTACAGACCTTCTCACAAGATTTGAATTCTTAAAACGACTGGCTAAAAATGATACTGATTTATTAACCGTTTTGGAAACTGAAAGAGCTACATTAGAAGATAAAAAGGTTGTTTTAGAAAATAAAAAGGCCGACCTGCTTGCCTTAAAAAACTCTCGAGAGACAAAACACCAACAGCTGCAGATTGCTAGTACACGGCAGAAGGATTTAGTAAAACAAATTGAGTTGCAAAAAGAAACTTATGAAAAAATGCTGGATGATCTAGAAAAACAATCAAAGGTTGTCGCAGAGGCAATTAGAAGACTGCAATCAGCAGGCGGCCAAAGACCGGGCTGGCTGCAATGGCCTACTCCAGGTCAGTATCGCATAACCTCTGCATATGGCATGCGGTTCCATCCTATTTTGAAAACGCAAAGATTTCATACAGGGGTTGATATAGCTGCGCCCTATGGTTCTAATGCCATTGCTTCTGCTAATGGTAAAGTCATTTTTACAGGCTGGCAGGGTGGCTATGGCAACACGATAATAGTTGACCACGGTGGTGGAATGGCAACTATGTACCCTCATCTATCCAAATACTTAGTAAAAGTAGGCGATAATGTTAAACGAAATGAAGCAATAGGTAAGATAGGTACTTCGGGGTGGAGTACAGGACCCCATATCCATTTTGAAGTAAGAATTAATGGGGATCATGTTAACCCAATGCCATATTTAAGAAAATAAAACGCCGTTGAGGCGTTTTATTTATGTAAAATTAGGAAGGGATTTTTAGTTAGATAGAGAAGTAAATAAAAGAAATTTATTTAGGAGGCTCAATAAATGGCATTTGGTACTATATTCAAGCAAACCCTACTGAGAGTACAAGGGAAAAAACTATCTGTGGAAAACCTGGCTTCCAGCTATGATAGGATTAGTACCAATTATACTAGTATTTTTAACAGCCAGTATCAAGATAATTATTTTGACTTATTCAAACGATTGGGAGAAGTAAATAATAAAATAATACTAGATTTAGGCTGTGGTACAGCCTGGTTAGGCCAACTACTATCCTCAACCTATTCCCCATTACTTTATCATGGTATTGATATTTCTACCGGGATGATTCATGAAGCAAGGAAAACCTTAGCAGAATACTCCAAGGTAAAGATCGAACATGGAGATTTTCAGGAAATCTTAAAGCAGATACCTGAAGCATCATATGATATTGTTTTTCTAACCTGGTCCCTAAAATTCAATAATATAGATAAATTGCTTACTAAGATAATTCGAGTTTTAAAACCTGGTGGAAAATTAGCAATACTTACAGAAACTACTGATAGTGATTTAGAAGTGAATACACCTCTTCAAAAGTTAATTGCCAATAATATAAATAATGTTGTTCTTGCTCTCCCTAAAACTTATCTGCCTCAAGACTGCCGCCATTTAACATACTTTCTTAATGAGGCTGGCTTTAAACAAACCATTGTCTGGCAAAAATCAGCAGTACATAATTTTTCCTCTGTAAATCAACTAGCTGCCTGGACAAGAGAAAGCGGTTTGTTGGCTGCATGGGAGCAAATTATTGATTTTGAGGATATTCAACTAATAAATGAATTTCATACTCTTCTTGGCCAAACATCGCCAGAAAACTTATCAGTCAAAAGGAAATTTTTAGGATCTATAGCTAGAAAATAGGGACCGAATAATCGGTCCTTTAATTTTCAATTCCTATTCGGGCTTCTACCCCTTCTTTATAGTAATGCTTAATCTCACGCATTTCTGTCACTAAGTTAGCCAAATCCATTACTGCTTGGGGACAATTCCTCCCTGTTAAAACAAGTTCAACCTGTGGTCCTTTCCTTTTAATTAACTTCACTACATCATCAACTTTAATAAGTTCGAAATACACAGCCACATTAATTTCATCTAAAACTACTAAATCATATTCCCCACTTATTACTCCATCTAGAGCCATATCTAATCCCTGTTTCATCAAGTCTAGATATTCTTGGGGAGGTTTGCCAGGTTCAAAAAATACACACTTCCCCTCCCACCGCTCTAGTGTTTCAGAGTCCAAATCCTCTTTCCGGGCTACAAAAAAGGGTTTACCTAAAGTATGAAGTTTAAGATTAGGCGATATTTTAGGAAGAATATTATGTTCGCTATATGCTTTGTCCTTCATAAACTGTAAAAACAATACCTTCTTTCCAGCACCTAAGGCTCTAACAGCTAGACCTATAGCAGCTGTTGTTTTACCTTTGCCATTTCCTGTATAAACCTGAACATATCCCCTACTAAAGACCATTATATAACCCCCTTATTATTAATACTGCATGAAATGTTTGACTATGTGTATAAAAGGTAATTATAATTACATAAGAACAATTATCATTGGAGATGGATATGGATAATTTAGCACTACATCTTAATAATATATCTTTTGGCTATTCGAGGCAAAAAAGGATTTTACATAACTTAACATTAAAAATTACTCACGGCCAAATGGTAGGAATAATAGGACCAAATGGAGCAGGGAAAAGTACCCTAATTAAAATTATTTTAGGATTATTAAAACCCACCCAAGGCAATGTATTTATTAAAGGAAAAATGTTAAGTCATTTTAGAGAATGGTCAAAAATTGGCTACCTTTCACAAAAAGCGGTTGCCTTTAATACAAGTTTCCCTGCAAGTGTGGAGGAAGTTATTGCCACTCCTTTGAATTCAAATTCTTTACTACCCTTTACTCCTAAGACCGTTAAAAAGCAAGTTTTGGAAGCATTAAAATTAGTAGATCTTTCGGATAATCATAATACTCTTATAGGTAATTTATCTGGGGGCCAGCAGCAGAGAGTATTTCTAGCAAGAACGCTAGTAAGTCAGCCAGAAATTTTAATACTAGATGAACCCTTTGTTGGAATTGACGAAAATTCACAACAATCAATAATAACTATCTTGAAAAGACTCCACCATCAGGGCATAACTATATTGTTTGTTTCCCATGACCTACGGTGGATGAAAGACGATACCGATTTATTATTATGTTTAGATAACGGAACTCTCAATTAATTAACACAATTGGTAGCTGGAGGTTTCATGGAATTTTTAGATTATGGTTTTATGCAGAGAGCATTATTAGCTGGGTTTATTATAGCAATAGTTTGTCCACTAATAGGGTCCTTTCTCTTTTTGAAACGATTATCAATGATAGGTGATGCTTTGGCTCATATTTCTATGGCCGGCATTGCAACGGGGTTGATTATAGGAGTTAATCCAATAGTATCTGCCTTAGCAATCACTATGCTAGCTAGTTTGGTTATCGACTATCTTAGAAAACACTTTAAAAAATATGATGAGATCAGTATCGCCATTATAATGGCCGCCGGTTTAGGAATGGGTATTATCCTAATTACTATAGGCGGTAGTGATACCGCTAATGTAGTTAGCTATTTATTTGGGAGTATTATTGCAATTTCCCCTTCAGATTTATTTTTAATTGCTATAATATCATCGGTTGTTTTACTAATAACTATTCTTATGTATAATAAACTTTTCTACATTACTTTTGATGAAGAATCCGCTAAAATCAGAGGTATCCATGTTGATAGGATCAACATTATCTTTATTTTATTAACAGCTATGACAATTGTTGTCTCTATAAAGGTAACAGGCATTTTGCTAGTATCCTCTTTAATTACTATCCCTGTTGCAACAGGTTTTCAGCTTGCTAGGAGTTTTAGACATACCGTGCTTTTTTCAATTTTTTTTGCCCAACTAAATGTTCTTTTAGGATTAATATGCTCCTTCTACCTTGACTGGCCCCCTGGAGGAACTATAATAATTACCTCTTTAATAATTCTTTTTCTAGTAATAGGCCTGAAGCAGCTAAGCCGCTGTTAATGGGGGTGGGACCCATAAATAAACATAGTAAGGTTTTGTCCGGAAATATTATAATCCAATAACAAGTATCCGGGAGTATTATTTTTGAACCTAAAATCCTTTAATCCATAAGTTACAGTTGCATCTTTGCCTAATGGTACATAGTCAATTTTTAGACTGTGTGGGTGTCTTTCAACGACCTCTAGACCTGCTAGCAGTACTGAATTATATAAGGTGCTTGATACTTGACAAATACCTCCTCCTAGTCCTGGTGAAAATTCGCCACCTAATATAATCATGGCCATTAAGTATCCCCGTTCTTGCTCGCGAGGACCAACAGTTTCATTAAATGAGAATATTGTTCCCGGAGGCATTAGGAGTTTTTTCATACTTTCACAGGCTAATCTAATATTTTCCGTCCTATTTTCATTTTTCACAAATTTTGTAGTATATTGAGCTAATAATTTATCCGGCTTTAATAAATTTATCTCTTTTTCACTAACTACAGGTTCCACAACAACAATGGGAATAATATATTCATTTTTTAATGGATTTTCCATGATAATTTTTTTTAACAAATCAATCTCCATCTTATTACCCTTTAAACCTGGTTTGGTTACTATTTGACCACTAACTACCTCAAAATACGCATTTTGAGGAGCTATACTTACCCCTTGGCCAATTGCTCTTAAGGCCTCAGTTATTTTATTTTCATCAATAGCTTTTTCTAAATTAAATTGGCTTTCCTGAAAATTCATTACTACCCTTTGCCAGATCCCTCTACCTTCCAATTGTTCAAAGGTGCCTTTAAAATCAATGCTAATCCCTAGTTCTTCGGGAGATAATGAACTAACAAAGGTCTTATAGTAAAATTTTATCCTTTTATAATGTTCGGCTATTTTTTGCTCAGCCTCTTGGAGTGTTAAACCACCTATATCAATACCTTCAATAGAAACATTGGCAGGTATTGTACCGGAATAAGCATATCCGGAGATAAACAGAAAAGAAAATAAAAAGATAAATAATAATACAGGGAAATATTTTTTCATAAAAAAATCCTCCTTTGCCTCAGAAAATTCTATGCAAAAGAGGAATACTAATAGAACCTTATTTGAAATTTATTAAGGTAGGTAACCACCATTTAGGGTCAGTTATTGGCAGGAAATTATTAGCCCATATACTTAGGATACTATTGAAGCTATTATCATAGATTACTGGCTGCCATATTGCTTTCACATCGTTTTCGACCTCGGCAGCTTTTTTTAATTCAGCAGCACTTAGAAGTACATTTAGAGGTATCTCTTCCTTTACGGGTACAACCT
Source organism: Clostridiaceae bacterium BRH_c20a (assembly GCA_000961765.1). GTDB lineage: Bacteria > Bacillota > Peptococcia > Peptococcales > BICA1-8 > BICA1-8. The sequence continues at coordinate 6,134 of LADT01000040.1, forward strand.
CCATTCGCAATCTCCCCATATTTACATAACGCCTAACCCAGATAGGTGTATAATCTATTTTAACGATTTTTGGGCGATTATCTAGAATGGATTTTTCAATAACCAATTCCAGGATAGCCCCGCCATCAGTAAATCTTTGTTTCTGACCCGAGACAAAATTACCTAATGAATAGACAACAAAACTTTTTTTTCCATCTATATCAATAAATTCAAAGGGCTGCAACACATGGGGATGGCTCCCTAAAATTATATCAGCACCAGCCTTTGCAATTTCATATGCTACAAGTCTTTGTTCATCACTGGGGCTTTGCCAATATTCATTACCAAAATGAATTCCCACAACAACCATGTCTACTAATGGCTTTAAATTAATGATATCCTCGGTAATCTTTTCTAGATTGATATAGTTAACTAAATATTCTTTATCTTTAGGGGCTTTTAATCCATTGGTACCATAGGTATAATTTAGAAAACCAAAGGAAATGCCCTTGGCTGTTATTATTCGAGGTTTTTCACGATCCTCTTCACTAAGAAAAGTACCGGTATGGGAAATATTGTTTTCTTCAATAATTTCAATTGTACGTCTTAGCCCAAATTCGCCTTTATCCAAACTATGGTTATTTGCCGTAAAAAGCATATCAAATCCCAATTTGCTAAGAGTTTCCGCCAGATTATCAGGGCTGTTAAAACGGGGATAACCTGAATAACCTAATTTAGGACCGCTTAAGGTGGTTTCAAGATTACCTACTAAAACATCTGCATCTAAATTTTCCTTAATCAGTTCAAACATTGGTAAAAAATCATAATTTCCTGTTTGCCAGTCATAAGCTGAGCGGTACTGAACATCATGAACCATTATATCTCCAACTACTTTAAAATTAACCCGCTGTAAAAGAACTGAACTAAAAGCAGGATTAATAATAACAGATGAAGATAATGAGATAATTATAAAAGTAATTAAAACTATTAATCTATTCTTCATTTTCCCTCCTCAAGAATTATCACAAAAAATTCTTTTTCTAAAATTATACCAATACCAGCACCTAACTAAAAGAAATATTTTCCTCCTCTAGTAACTGGGCAAATCTTTTATGGGGATCAGAAGCTCTTAAAATCATAGCAATTGCTTTCTCCAAGTATAATAATCCCTCTCGGTCATAAACATCTTTTAGCTCTTGAGCTAGCTGGGGATGACGACCTAATTTTCCGCCTACCATCAATCGCCATTTAACATCCTCCCCTTTAACTGCCGCTACCGGACAGGTCCTCTTGCAGTCTCCGCAACCCAGACATTTATCTTCATTAATGGCTAGATTTCCCCCTTCTATTTTAAGTGCTTTCTCTTTACAAGCTTCAACACATACACCGCAAAGATTGCATAAGTCATTATTAAAAATCGGTAGGGCCTTTGCAATTAGTGCAAAATCTTTAATTTGAGGTTGTGAGCAACAGTTTGCACAACCAGCTAAACCAACCTTAAAGACATTATGCTGCTTAAAATTAGCACCTAATTGTTTTTGACGTTTTTCTACAAAACCCGTTTTTTCAAAAACGTTTATGATTTTTCCCTCTAATTCGTTGGTATCTCCTACCGCCCGCGGGCACCCCCTACTACCTCTGCATAATTCCACCTTGTATAATTCCATTTTATCTCTCCTATTTCGTCTATTGTCTATTGACTATGGACTATTGTTTATTGTCTTACTCAAATTTTAATACAAAATTAATTTAAAAGTGTGATTTATGTCACCGCGTCAGTTTAAATATTACTCTAAGATGTAAATGTAATCAATAATAAGGAGGAAGATAAATATGTGTACGATGAAAACAAATATGTTTTGTAATCAATGTGAACAATCCCCAAAAGGTGGATGTACCCAGGTAGGAGTATGTGGCAAAAATGAAGATTTAGCAAGCCTACAGGACACGATGATTTATGGTTTAAAGGGTGTCGCTGCTTATGCAACACATGCTAGAGAGTTAGGATATACTGATCCTGAGGTTGATAAGATTACCCATGAAGCTTTATATTTTACATTGACCAATGTTAACTTTAATCTAGATGAACATATAAAGATGGCTCTAAAAGTTGGTACAGCAACTGTAAAGGTAATGGACCTTTTAGATAAAGCCCATACAGAAAAATTAGGTGTGCCAGTACCAGTACAAGTTACTAATGATAAAATTGAAGGTAGAGCCATTATAGTTACCGGACATAACCTATTAGCACTTGAAGAATTACTAAAACAAAGCGAAGGTAAAGGCATCAATGTCTATACCCATTCCGAGATGCTACCAGCTCATGGTTATCCTGGATTAAAGAAGTATGCCCACTTAAAAGGTAACATCGGTAAATCCTGGTTTGACCAAAGAAAAGTATTTGAGGAATTCCCAGGAGCAATTTTAGCAACAACCAACTGTGTTATGCCAATTAGAGGGTCTTACGCAGATAGAATGTTCTCATATGATGTTACAGGCTTAGAAGGAGTACGGAAAATTGAGGACAATGATTTCAGCCCTCTTATAAATAAGGCCCTGGAATTACCAGCAGCAAATATTTCCTCTGATAAAGTATTAACAACTGGCTTCCACCACGAAACTGTATTAGGTTTAGCACCGGAAATTATTGAGGCAGTAAAAGCCGGTAAAATTAAAAGATTCTTTGTTATTGCAGGTTGTGATGCCCCTGGCAAAGGTAATGATTATTACCGTGAATTAGCTACATCGCTACCAAAAGAGTGTGTCATTTTAACAACTTCCTGCGGAAAATTCAGATTTAACGATGTTGACTATGGGACTGTACCAGGTACTAATATTCCCCGCTATATTGACCTTGGTCAGTGCAATAACTCTATCTCTGCAGTAAAAATTGCTTTAGCTTTAGCAGATGCCTTTGAATGTAGTGTAAATGATCTACCAGTTAGCATAGTCCTTTCCTGGTTCGAACAAAAGGCAGTAGCAATTCTCCTCGGTCTATTCAGTCTAGGAGTGAAGGATATCCGAATCGGAGCAAAAGCGCCTGAATTTATCACACCAGGAGTCTTAAATGTCTTAGTTGACAACTTTGGCTTAAAACTGATTGGTGATGCAAAAGAGGATATTGCGGAAATACTAGGATAAATTATAAACCGCCCTTTTGGGCGGTTTTATCTTTACGTGAGCACGTGAACTCGTGGGCGCGGAAAAGCAAAGACAAGTGTTTTTTTGATTGCCTACACATCCACCACCAATAGTTTCATAACGATATTATAGCTATATTTTTTTTCATTTATTTAACGTGATTATTATCACCGACCTAAATCAATAAACCCTTTACAATATAACTAGAGGTTAAGGCTTACTAACCACTAGTCACTAATAACTAGCAACTGGACCCTAAAAATTTGCCCAATAGATTATAAGGAGGAAAATACTATGGTTTTGAGAAGAATTGTTAAGATTAATGAAGAAAAGTGTAACGGATGTGGTTTGTGCGTACCTGCCTGCCATGAAGGGGCAATGGAAATTATTAATGGTAAAGCTAAACTTTTGGCTGAAAAGCTTTGTGATGGGTTAGGTGACTGTTTAGGTGAATGCCCATTAGGTGCTATTGAGATTATTGAAAGAGAAGCAGATGAATTTGATGAAATAGCTGTTAAAGAAAGACTAAAGGAATTAAACAGGGAAACAACGCCTAGCGGTGCATGTCCTGGAACAAAACCACAGTTCTTTGGAGGCTGCCCCGGAAGCAGGGCACAGTCTTTTGAACCAGAAGAAACAGCCTCTGAAAAAGCAAATATAAATTCAGAGTTGAGACAATGGCCCGTACAACTGCACCTAGTTCCAGTAAATGCACCTTATTTCCAAAATAAAGATTTATTAATTGCTGCGGACTGTGTACCAATTGCTTATGCTAACTTTCATCAGGAACTATTAAAAGGTAACGGAGTAGCAATAGCATGTCCAAAACTTGATAATACAGTACCCTATGTAAAAAAACTAGCTGAAATTATTAAACTAAATAATATTAAAAGTGTTACTATAGCGAGAATGGAAGTTCCATGCTGTGGTGGGTTGAGTATGATTGTTAAACAGGCAGTCCAAGAAGCAGTGGCTAATGTTACTGTAGTTGAAAAAATAATTGGTGTTAGAGGAAATATTTTAAACTAAGGTAGACTAACAAGTCTACCTTAGTTTTTTACTTTATCATTCCTTCTTTTTCTTACATATTCTAGAATGAGGAGTGATAAAAATGAGCAATGAAAATTTTTCTAACTGTGGATGGCCCTTTTATAAAATTACAGCTTCACAAGCAAAAGAAGTAAATGAATTGTTATTAATTGCTGAGTGTGTATCACTAGTATATCTGAACTTTTATCAGGACTTTATTAAAGAAAAAAACTCGGATATAATATGTCCAAAAATGGATAATAACAGCCAATGTGTAATTAAGCTGGCAAATATTATTAAAAACAGTAAGATTGATAAAATTATCATAATTAGAATGGAACAAAAGTGCTGCTGTTATTTATCAAATCTCGTTAAAGACGCACTAAATACAGCAAATAAATCAGTCCCAATCATCGAAAAAATAGTGAATCAAAAAGGAATAATTAGTTAATTCTTTTTTGTTGCAACAAAAAGGAAAAATATCTAAACTATAGGTATCGGTTGATTGGGAGGTCATTTTATTATGGATATTGAAAAAATCGCAGAGCTTTTACAAAACCTGTCCCCAGTTACTATTAGACCTCAGCTATGCAGCAAAGTGATAACACCAAAATCTACTTGTACCAATTGCCAAAATATCTGTCCAGTAAATAGTATTACCTTTACCAGTATTGGTCTTAAAGCAGATCAATGTATTTCCTGTGGTCTTTGTATTGAAGCCTGTCCTAATCACGTTTTTCGCCTCAATGAAAGCAAACTATTAGGTATAAGTACCAAGGAAACCCCGACATTAATAATTACCTGCTCTTTACTTCACCAAAAATTGGAGAAAAGAAATCAAGGTTATGTCACTCAAATCAGTTGTTTCGGCGAGTTCTATCCTGAATTATTAGTATATTTGCTTACTTCTAATTCTCGAATTTTGTTAATTCATGACCCAGATAATTGTAAAAATTGTCTAGCAAAAAGCCTAGAGGAGAAAGTGAATATTAATCAATATGCACATATTTTTAATATTGATTTTACAAGCAAGCTTCAGGTTATCAATAATTTAGATGATCTTAAGCCGTATATAGGTACCCCGGAAATACAACCAGCCCATGATAGGCGATCATTTTTCAAATCTATCTTTAACGGCTCAAAAAACATGTCTAAACAGATTTTAGATTCTGCTTTAAGCCGGCAGAATAGCAATAAAAAGGACAAGGTACAACCCTTAAAAAGATACTATTTATTAGAAGCTTTAAAGAAACAAGAAAACCTGGAATTATCGGCTCTCCTGCCTTATCCCCAACTAAATATTAATACTTGCAACTTCTGTGGTGCTTGCAGTAAATTATGTCCAACAAAAGCCATCGAGATAATACAAGAAGATGAGAAAAAAGTAATCACCTTCACGCCAAACCTATGTACCCACTGCCATGTCTGTAGTGATGTTTGCTTCTTCCAAGGTCTTTCCTGGGGTCAAAATATTACAGTGGGTGATTTCTTAGATAAAACACCCCTATTGTTAGCATCAGCAGCTCAAAAAACCTGTGAGAACTGTGAGCAGGAATATTATGACCTAAATGATAAAAATAATTTATGTTTTCTTTGCCGCCCCGTTCAAGATGTATTTTGAGTCAATAGATTAATCTTTTAGACTTGTTACCTTAATAAATATTTATAATAAGCAATGAACTCTCGAACCAAAGAATAAATATCTCTATACTCAAATATCTTAGCATGTGCTGAATATACCTTTTTAACCCCAATTTTTTTAAACGCCAATTTCGTCCTTGTAATATGATGGTAACACAGCGGTATCTGTTATTTCAAGTTCATCATTTAATCCGTCAAAAACTATTATTGAAGTGTGTATTCCAAACCATAAAAATGTTGCAAATATTAAAATCACCAAATATCTTTTCAATTTATTTACCCCAATCCTAAACTTAAAGAATATCTACCCTATCGTCTGTCCTAAACAAAGACAGGGGAAATTTGAATTCCCATAAGTATGTGCCTTCTGAAAAAACGGTTCAGTACAACACGAGTAATTCATGCCCAATACACCAAAAAACGTGTTTTATCTTTACCCCTTAATTTAAAGTAAATCGAAAGGGCCCTTGAAGATAAATTAACACAGAAGATAAATTAATGCATTTGCAAAATTACGTAATTACGGATATACTATGATTACAAAATATAATAGGAGTGATCCTCATGTCAGGTGCCTCCCATAAGATCTTCGTTCAAAAACGAAATCTCATAAGCCTTCCCAGAGACATTAGAGAACAACTTAATATTAATGAAGGAGATGTACTCAATGTTCGGATGGATAACAATAAAATTATCATTGAACCGATGAAGCTTATTCCTGCTAGTCAGGCATACTTTTGGTCCGAAACTGCTCAAAATGATATGTTTGAGGCCAAAAAAGATGTTGATGCCGGAGATGTTCGTGAGTTTAAAAATATTAGTGAATTTCTTGATGGCAATAAACAATGACCAGACGATTTAGATCTACTCGGAAATTCGATAAGCAGTTTAAACAGCTAGATTCAAAATCTTCGAAACAAGCAGCGAAAGCTATTGAACTATTCATCTCCGACCCCAGCCACCCCTCCTTAAGATTCAAAAAAATCCAAGGAACAAACAACTTCTATGAAATTAGCGTTAATATGTCAATTAGAATTGTCGTAGAAGTAACTACTAAAGAAAACGACCAGATTATCATTTTCTATATTATCGGAACCCATGACCTTTGGTGATTTAAATGCTCCCCTTACTTTATCAAGCATATTATGTTCATTTGTCCATGTTGACTTTATATGCCTACATATAACTTGCCAAGATAGCCAAGTAAGGCAACACCGACTCCACTAAAAGCCAATTCTATCCATTTTTCCATGTTTTACTCCACTCTTCCAAGTGAAACTACAGCATTTTAGCTAACGTACCATCGTACCAAGTTTCTCGTTCTTAGTAACTATAATATATTCTCCTGTCGGATTTAATTGCATGTTAACATACTCTTTGTCTTGGTAATCACACACTATCCCGGACCCGTTAGTGGGAATGGAAGTGTTATGCGTCGTCCACTAAACTGTTAACCGAGCCTTTCCAACGTTCCGATATAGCCCTCTAAATCCTTATTGGCTATAATCTCATAATTTGCTGTTCCCGGCATTGAACGTTTTGTCATAAATTTCATTGCAAATGATTTTGAATACTTTTGGGCACTCAAAAGACTATTCCATTCATACATCCCCTGAAAATATCCATCCTTTTCGTCTATCATCCATAGCTTAGCCTTAAATCCTGGCAAACCTATGAAAAAGGGAATTGGAATAAGCGAGAAAACTTTATTACGTTCTGGAGTCATATTAGCTAATAGAAATCTCACCTTAAAAATCGCGGGAGATGGCGAAATCGATTCTGACTTTACAATTGCATGTCTAAAAATTGAAAATTCTCTTCCGTCTTCCATTCTATAGGTTTCACCAATTCGCTCTTTAGGAAAAATAAGATTACCCGTCATAAAATAACTTAATGATTTTAAAAAAGACCTAAAAGGATTCACTCTTTTCCCTTCTTCCTAATATTAATCTTTATATATGGATGACGCATAACATTCCCGACGCTCACCGACCCCAACGCCTGACCCCATAGGGTGAGTGTGGTCCGGCATGCTACCTGACTATATTAACCCGGACCCGTAAGTGGGAATGGACGTGTTAAATGAAGTCAGAATCTTGTATAATCATGCTATAAAAAAATAAAAGGCTAACTAAGTTTGTCAGCCTCAAGTTGCTAAATTCATATTTACTTTAGGTTCTTTAACTTCTGGACATGAATTATAGAGTTCTTCAGGATCTAAATCTAAACAATTAGAGGGATCAAACTTACCCGTTAAATCCCAAGCCAAAGTATCGTTTAAAACAGTACAAGAATTTTTAAATAAATCAAGATTTTGAAGTTGCCGAAAAACTCCCTTTTTTATAATTTCAGAAGCATCAAAAAGTTTAATCTTACCATCAGCGAAATAAATATATACTTTGTAATCATCGGTTGGTACTACTTGTAAGACTTTATGAAACATATAGCACCTCCTTAAATTAATGGGTTAATCTTGATAAATTCATTATTTTCTCGACCATTCTCCCAATTAACCATTAATTCATCCCTATGAATTTCACACCAAGCTAATACAAGTTTGAGTTGTTTTGATGGGAAAACCCCTTTTAAGACTGTAGCATTCTGAATATCTACCAATATTTTGTTTTCCCCATACTCAGCGTGAAAATGAGGAGGATAATGCTCATTCCAGAACATCATTATCTTTATTCCATAGAATTCACTTATTATTGGCATGCACAACACTCCTCAACAATAATTATAACCCAAATCGCGGTAAATTTGAAATAATACCATACATTTTTACTTTTTTAAAATCCAAGTTCCGTTGAATAGTAGACTCCGTCCGGCTTTAGCAATTTTTTACAGTGAAAAACACCACGGAGTGTGGCTCCTAAAAAAATTATAAAACTTTTTCATAACAATTAAACGGAAGCTCCCTCCATGGAAAGCATAATTCACCTGTCTTTTTATAATCTCTTTTTTCATAAAAGCTTAAAGCTCTTAAATTTCCGGTATATGCGTCTAATCTAATTGCCTTATAGTTGTGTTCTCTTGCATATTCCTCAGCATAATACATTAATTTTCTAGCATATCCTTGACTTTGATATTTTGGATTTATAGCTAATCTATGTATAACCAAAACTCTTTCATCTTTTGAAATCCAATCAATTTTACTATATTCTGGAGATTGGTTCTCGTCTAAAACAATTATACCTAATATTCCATCCTCATTTCTAATCAGAAATAATGAATTATTAAGAATATCATTTTCAAATACTACTGTAGTCGGGTAATATTCATTCCATAGAAAAATATTCTGATTTTCCATATCTTGAATAACTGATTGTATTAGGTCCATAATTGAACTTAAATCTTCTAAAATTCCTTTTTCTATTTTCATATTATCCTCCACAAGTATCGCTTCATTTTTTTCTCCAGAGACCTACCATAAGTCACTCACGCCATGAATGGCGCGGAAAAATGTGTTCAATTTCAACTAACGTTTTGCACTCGCAGCGCCGAGAGCCTTAGCTAGCTCTTAGCTTAGGATCACAGGTGTGGTGCTGAATTGCTTATAATATTCGCTTCTGCACCCTTGTGCTGAGTGCTGTGTTATCTGTTGTAGCAACATAAATTCATATCTTGCAACTATTCTATATTCAACATTTTTCTCATAAGTTCTTTATCAATCATTCCACTTTGATTTAATTGTTTAAACTGATTAAAAACATCCTCACTAATATTTGCTCTACCCCAAAACATTTTTTTCTTATCTTCGGACATAATCGGTATAATCAAATATTTGTTTCTATCTACAATAAAATATCTGAAATATTTTTCATATTCATTACCGCTTATACCCATATCTGCATTATCTATTAAATCATATGAAAACACCATTTCTTGACTTGGTTTAGGTAACTTATCATGTTCAATTAATTCAGCATCTAATACGCTAATAGTTTTAAAGAGCTTGGATATTGCATTTTTATCGGCAATTATTTTTCTTCTCAACATTAACTCTTGGACTTGCTTTTCAATTTCATCTAGTTCTCTTTGGTCCTCATCACTTATTTCTCCTTTTTCTCTAATTCTTGTTCTAATAACATTTGCTGGTTGAGATACCTCTTCTAATTCACTTATTGATTCTGGAGTATTTATTATCATTAAATCAGGAACCTTGATAAAATTTAGTTTAATTATTTTGTTTCCAACACCAGTTAAATTATCTTTATTTGAATTTTGAGGATTATCTATAACTTTTGAACAGGCAGCAAATACAAAAAGTGTACTTAACATGAAAATACATATAAAAATTTTTTTACCCATATATCCTCCAAATTTTATTTTTAAAACTGCTTTTATATTTAAAAACTATAAAGCGAGCTATGACAGATAACGTCCCCGCCATTCCCGACGCTCAATCAACTTCAACGCCTTACTCAATAATGGTGATTGTGGTCCGGCATGCTCCCTGATTACACTATACCGGACCCGTAAGTTGGAATGGACGTGTTATCCGTAGCTACGACAGATAGATTCTTGCAAAATTATATTCATATTTCGTTTACCTCAATACGATGGCTTAATTAAGTTTATTATTTATCAACCAGGACATCATGTAAAAAAACAATATTAAACCTACTCCCCAAGAAAGGGTTTTAATGACTTTTTCTTCCCACAGTTTCTTCTTCATTTGATTTGAACTATCTAATTTATCATTGAGCATTGCTTTTGCGGAATCCTCATTACGAGTCCAGTCCCATGGTTCTCTCCCCATACCCATAAAAAAACATCTCTAAATCAGAATTAAAAATTGGATAGTGTAAAAACTTATCACCAATATTTGCACATTTCTTTACTTAAATCTTACCTTCGTAATTATTTGTACCGAAGCTCTTTGGTAATTCTATCGCCCATGGCATAGCCTACAACATCTTTAGTGCATATATCCTTGACTATTGCTGTATAAAGCCAGCCTTCTCCATTGTACTATCTTTAGCCTCAACTATTTAGTCATTCCCAAGCATCTTTTAATAATAACCATTTTCTCCAAGCAAAACATTACATTTTATGTTAAAATTCCCCTTAAATTCCTATTTTCCTGCCTTAGAATACAAATAATTTGGTGTTTATAAAGGTTTTGATAAAAGAGCCTTGCTTTAATGCAAAAATTAAAGAGGATATTCGATAAAAACCGTTTATCCCCTTCAATCAAAGCATATTAAACATCCTCATGCCAATGATTATTATTGCACTGTCCGCCAAGATGTGTACGAGCCATGAGTTTATAAAGTTCTCGGTCTTTGTATCAAGCCAGTTGAAGATAATACCTACGCTTATCAATCCAAAAAGGGCAAGCCCTATGAGGATTGGATTGAACCATGTCTTGAAAATTGATATGTGATACACACCGAACAATAATGATGAATAAATATACGCGAGTTTTTTAGAGCCTAGATTAAAAAGATTGAGGAAAATAAATCCTCTGAAGAAATATTCCTCTAAAAATGAATTACCAAAGGTTATATAAAGTCCGACAAAAATAAAGTTTGAAGGGGTGACTTTAGACTTGGACTGGAGCTCTTGTGCGATTCTATTGAAATCAATATATCCTCTAAGTACGAAATACGATGCTATTATCACTAAAAAGGACCATGCACCAAAAATCAACCCAAGCTTAAACGTAGATGGTTCAATCCTTCTGTTACTCAAAATATCCTTAATACTGGATTTTTTAACAAATTTTAAATATATCCAGGGTATAACTGTAAACAATATCAACTTTGCAATGGTTTTGGTTATATAGTCAACAGCAAGGACCTGCTCGATTATATACAGTATTATGCAGGCTGCAAGGGAAACTCCAATTATATATGCTTTCATAAGTTATTTCCTCCAATAAAGTTCCTGTCATTCTTTTATGAACAAATACTGCACCTCTATACAAATTGTACAATAAAGCTCTGAGATTTCTCAACTTTTACTTATATAAACATCTTCGTTACTGACTTCATACTGTGCATATCCAATTTTGAAGGGACAAGAAGCCAGATTATCGTCCCAATATAAAGAAGTCCAGGAATTTCCCGGACTTCTTATGTTACATTAATACCCTGCCTTACCATTAAATTATTTGGATTAACACTAGGATTAGCCATGATTAGTTCATTTGTGGGATATCTAGCTTTTTTGTATTGGAAGTGTTCTCTTTCTCTTTTCACAGACATTTGATGCATATTTTTAAAAGTCTCCGGGCCCTCATATTTTCCCTTAGGTCTTATAAGCTTAAAGTTATTTGCATTGACTTCTCCTGATACAAGCTGTTCTCCTAATCCATATACATAATTACCGGTCATACTTACATGACTGCCTGTAATAGGATAAGCGGTAAATAATACACCTGGAAATTTCAGAGTGGACCATAAGCTGTATGACTACCGCTATCTGATGAGTATGAATCATACCTTGAACAGAGCTGTAAGCCTTTACTCTCTCTGACTCTCTTGATCTCATAAAAACGATCAGTAAACTTCCAATTATATGGAAGTCCATTGATTGTTTTTATTAGTTTGGCATTACATTAACAAAGCTTTTCTAATTAAAAAATAAAGGGAAAGTAAATGTTACGAAAGCTGCCCAAAATCCGTAGACCGGCAAATACTTAGTAACGGCATCTTGGATTGTTGAAGGTCCGGTTTTGTTTTGTAGAAAACCCATATAGGAGAGCATAATCCAAATTAGATTTGCCCAGATAAGTATGTTTACGCCTAAAACAGCAAGTCTGTTGGGCGTAATCCCATAAGAAGAGAGCCTGAACACTATGGCTGATAAAGCCACACTGTCAATGATAAGAGCAAGAACAATTAGGGCAAAATTTATATAATCAGAAATGTTCACTTATTTATTGTTGATTTGATTTTAACACACATTTTATTGCCTTACAATAAATTATTATTATTTTACATTATTTTATTGTTGTTATTGTTATAGAAATGTCCTTTTATTTTAGACAAAGATAAAAAGCATTCCTCCTTACAAAGAAATGCTCTATAACTTTAAACTATTCAATTTATAACTTTCAACTAACCTGCCTCGTTAGTTGAATAAAAAACGATGTTTATTTCGTGATAATCAGACTTATTTAATCTAAATGTTTTTTTTAGTCTAAAAGAATATTTTCTTTTAGAACAAGAGAAAAGGAAACCCGCTCTATAGCTCACCATTTTTTACCCTTTTAATCAAATTCTCTACTTTCTCCTTGATAAGTTCCCTTGTGTTTCTATATCCTTCAATGGGTCCCCCAGAGGGGTCCTCTAATCCCCAATCTTCACGGTGCTTTGAGGGAACATAGGGACATTCTACATTACAACCCATAGTTATAATAATATCTAATTCTGGTGGTATATCAGTTAATAGCTTCGGTCGATGACCACTCATATCAATACCCATTTCTTCCATCACCTGTACTGCTCCTGGTTTAACTTCGGGGTAATTTTCAGTTCCAGCCGAATAAGCTTCTAAATGATCACTTCCTAAATACTTTGCCCAAGCTTCCGCCATTTGTGAACGGCAAGAATTATGAACACAAACAAAAGCAACCTTTCTTTTTATAATAAACACCCCCTTTATATTTTTATATTATTTTTTTAATTTTTCTTTTTTATCCTTAATTCTTTCATTGGAATCTATATTTAATAATCTTTGAAATTCTTCTTCATATCCTTCTAAACCTTTTAAATCTGCATCAAGGAATGCTAGGAACTGATTCCATAACCGATGAAGTCTTTCTTTATCTAAGGAATAATATACCCAGTATCCTTCTTTACTTTCTTTCACCAGTTCAGCGTCCTTAAGTATTTTTAGGTGCTGGGATACTCTAGGCTGCAGCATATCTAATATTTCACTTAATTCACATACGCACATACTTTGCACTGAAAGCATTTTAATAATTTTTAATCTTGTTGGTTCTCCTAGGGCCTTAAATGCTTTATATATGTTTTTTTCCACATTTCACCCTCCCTAAATACAAAAACCATTTTACTATATAATAATATTATTTTTATTATTGTTCAAGTTTTATACTTAAAAGCCCTTTTTTACCTTATCCGACAATACTACCAAAAATCATACCGCTGATTGTTGCCATAATTACGACTAGTGTAACATAAGTTACTGTCTTCTTCGTACCCATGACACTTCTAATTACTAACATGTTAGGTAAGCTCAATGCGGGTCCTGCTAGTAACAATGCTAATACTGGTCCCTTGCCCATACCGGCCCCCATCAAGCCTTGAATAATAGGTACTTCTGTCAATGTGGCAAAATACATAAAGGCTCCTACAATTGAGGCAGTGAAATTTGCTGCTAAGGAATTGCCACCTACAATAGATGATATCCAGGCTGCTGGTATTATGCCACCATTTGTATTTGGACGACCCATTAAGAACCCGGCCACTAATACACCAACTAAAAGTAGCGGGAGAATTTTTTGAGCAAAATCCCAGGAAGATTCAACCCATAGCCTTAATTCCTCTGTAGTAAACCAGCGAATAAGCATATAAGCGAGAATTGCCAATAAGGCAAAGGTTATAGGCCAGTGGACCTTATATACCGCATACCAAAAGCCTTCTGGAGATTGGGGCATAGCCCAGGCAGCAAAAATCAGAATGAATACGAGATTTGCAAAGTATAATAAGTTTTGCCAGCCGCTTCTTCTTTCTTCTTCTTCAAAGCCGCCAAACTCTACGCCTTCTCTTTCAGCATCTTCCTTGCCATAAATTAAAGCCATTATTAACCCAATAATTATCGCAAATACTACTGCACCAATGGCTCGGGCTACACCTAATTCCCAGCCAAGAACACGAGCGGTAAGAATTATAGCTAAAACATTTATTGCCGGTCCAGAATAGAGAAAAGCAACAGCAGGACCTATACCGGCACCTCTTTTATATATACCGGCAAAAAGGGGCAGAACTGTACAGGAGCAAACCGCTAAAACTGTTCCTGATACAGAAGCTACTGAATAAGACAACCACTTTTTTGCACTTGATCCGAAATATTTTAATACGGCATTTTGAGAAACAAAGATAGCAATAGCTCCAGCGATAAAAAAAGCTGGTATTAAGCAAAACAAGACATGCTCTCGTGCATAATCTCCTAACATTTTAAAAGCTTCTAAAGTAGCTACTTCTACCCGTGGATTGCTAAAAGGTATTAAATAAGCGGCTAGAAAAACGCTTAAGTACAAAACAAATTTTTGCCACTCTTTCACTTTAATCTCCTCCAATTTTTGCGGAACGGCGAGAGCACCGTTCCCTACTATATAATTATATACTTATATGGTATTGTTTTAAAAACATCCTATCACGGATGTTTTTAAAACAATTACATAGAAGCTGTGATAATTTTTGTTACTTCTGCTTTAGATGGCACTTTTCCAGTCGATTTTACTTTTCCATCAATTATTAATCCAGGTGTCATCAAAATCCCTGTTTTAGCAATTTCATTGATATCACTCATTTTTTTGATAACTGCATCCACCTTAATATCACCTACAGCTTCTCTGGCAATTTCCTCAAGCTTTTTACACTTGGCACAACCTGTGCCAACGATTGTTATTTCCATGATTTCAAAACTCCTTTTTAAAAATTATATAACAGGAAGTACAGCCAAATATCCATATAATTAAATACTTATGTAGTAATGGTAGCACTTTGATTTAATATATGCAAGATATAAAATATTCGGCCACCTTAAAATCCCAAATAAAACATATAAAATGCTAGCATTAAAATTGCTCCGCCCATTGCATATTTTAAAACTTCACTAAATGCTCCGTACTTATTACTTGACGTAAGTTTCTTTACAAAACCAATTGATGTTCCTGCTATAATTACTAGAACACTATGACCAATTGAATAAAGTAACAAAAGCAATATACCCCATGCAACATTACCACTTTTGGCAACGATTCCAAGTAATATAACAAGTACCGGTGTTGCACATGGAGAAGAAAATACCCCGCCTAAAATTCCTGCAATAAATGCCCCAATGTAGCCTTTTTTGGTATTTTTACTTGATAGATATGTGGAAGGGATAAAATTATACACCTCCCATATTTGCAGTGCCATTAGGACCATTAGAACGCCTAATGCAATATACCACCAACTGCTGGATGTGCCCATAAGCTTACCTAGCATTGAAGCAATTGTCCCAAGGGCGGTAAATGTTACTGCCATTCCCATAGCGAATGTTAATGATAAACGAAACGCCCTTCTGGGGTCATTGTTTCCAGTACCTCCTACATAACCGATAACAAGGGGTACACTAGATAAGGCGCAAGGTGTAACAGAGGTTAGGACCCCCGCAAGCAATGCAATGAGGGGTGCAAGCCAAATGCTCTGTGAAATGAGCTGTGATAATATTTCCAGCCACTGATCTATCATTCCTCCAACCCCATTTCTCTAAATACGTCAAGTATCATTTTCTCAGTCATGCCACCATTTTTTAAATTATCATAACTAAATTGTAATGTACTTATTTCTGAGGCGCAAGCCTTTTATACTTTATTTTCCAAATGCATATTATAAAAAACGTACCTTATTAATAAATAAGGAATTTATTCTTGAAGAGAAAGCTCATGAATTAATGACTTCTACAAATAGTTTTTTGTACTTGTATTGCCAAAAGCCGTTTTTCGGAATAATATATTAATGGGTAATGCATAGAGCATATTCATATATGTCATTTTATGAAGGGGTAATAAACTATGGATAATCTGGAAGCAACTTTTTATGTTTTTATTTATATTGCGGGAGAGTTGGCCCTTTTATTTATCGTCATTTCTTTTTTAATAGGTCTCCTGCAAGAGTATATTCCACCAGATAAAATACAAAAAGTATTAGGTGGACAGCGCTATCCTATCGTTAACAATATTTTCGGTACTATTTTTGGTGCTTTGACACCCTTTTGTTCTTGTTCAACAATACCAATTACTGTCGGACTATTAAACGGAGGAGCCCCCTTTGGAGCAGCTATGTCTTTTTTAATTGCCTCCCCTTTGTTAAACCCCGTTATTATTGCCCTTTTGCTTTCGTTGTTAGGTTTAAAAATTACAATTATCTACTTTTCTATTGTTTTTCTAGCTTCTGTTCTTACTGGAGTAATCTGGCAAAAAATGAACTTACAGCAGGAAATAAAAGAAGGTATTATTCAAAGCACTAGCTGCTGTGATTGTTCCCCTGTTGGCATTGCAGAAACAACAACAAATAAACAGAAAATTTCCAAAGCCTTTAAAGGAGCATGGAAATTATTTGCACAAATGCTGCCTTGGCTATTAGTTGGCGCCGCAATAGGAGCTGTGATTTATAGTTATATTCCCGAAGAATTAATTGTTAAAGTTGCAGGTCCAAATAATCCTTTCTCCGTTCCTATAGCAGCCGTTGTAGGTATACCAATGTACATAAGAGCTTCTACAATGCTACCCATTAGTACAGTATTACTGGCAAAAGGTATGAATATAGGGGCTATCATGGCATTAATTATTGGAGGCTCCGGTGCCAGCCTACCGGAAGTTTCTCTTTTAAGCGCCATATTTAAGAAAAAATTTATTATAATTTTTGTTCTCACTATCTTCTTCTGGGCAACCTTTGCCGGGATATTATTTAATATTTTAATTTAAATTTTATTTATCAAAAATATATAGAGAGGTATTTTTATAATGGATGAGTATCTGAAAAAAGAATACTGGAATGGCTTGATAAAAATGAGCCTTTCAAAATTATTTATATTAAAGGTCCTTTTTGAAGAACCTTTGCACGGATATGAAATCAGCAAAAGAATTGGATCAATAACTAACGGTTGCTGCGCTCCTACTGAAGGAGCCCTTTATCCCGTCCTTCGGGAATTTGAAAAATATCAATATTTAGTATGTAAAAATGAAACAGTAAATGGACGGCAAAGGAAAACATATACCATAACCCCTAAAGGAAAAGAAGCATATAGTATTGGTATTGCAGCTTGGCAGGAAACAGCCCAAGTTTTAATGAATTCCCATGAAAAATTGACTCAATAACAAAACTACTTATTTGGAAGATTCATTTAGTACAAATAGCCACTACTAGATAATATTGTTTACCTGCTTTAGGTTTTTCGATTATATTATTTATCTGTAGAAAAATATCAACATGAGAAAAACTTATTTTTAAAAGGGATTCAAATTCTTCTAATGTATATTGAAAAAAATGAAAAGGATTGGAGCAAGGGTGCTTTCTACCTCGACCCAAAGGAGTTGAAATAATTAAGATACCTTCATCCAAAAGCAAGCTCTTTAAATTCTTAATAAAGAATTCATCCTCTTGTAAGTGTTCAATAGTTTCAAAACTCACAATACTATTGAATTTACCAATTTTGTCCACTAGCTTTTCATCTAGGGCATCTTCAACCAAATATTTTGTTTTTGGGGAAGAATAATATTTTTTTGCGTATTTTATTGCAGAAAGGTCATTATCTACACCTATAATTTCATTAATAAGCCATTTGCCGGGACCCCGTAACATTATCTCGCAACCATATCCAACTCCGCAGGCTAAGTCTAAGGTTCTACCCCACACATATTTGCCGGCAAATTTGTATCGAGCAATATGTTCCCTCAATAAACCATTTTTAGGACTTGTCATCAAGGGAATAACCCTTTCACCAGTATTGGAATTTAACCCATCGTTAGCCATCTTCGCCTTCCCTTCTAGAATATTTCAATTAAATATTTTTCCTTCATTTCATTAATAAAAACTGCATGGGCAATCTTATCATCGGTAATAGTACAGTCCTCAAAAACTATGACATTAAAGCCCCTAATTTTAGCTTCTACTGCCGTAAAGAATATAGAACTATTTGTGAAAGCACCCGTAATTACAAGTTCATTAATTTTAAGGCTATTAATAACACTTTCTAAAGAAGTATTATTGAAACTATTGGGATGCTCCTTAAGGATAGTAATTTCATCTTTTAAGGGAGTTAATTCCTCAATAAGGGAATTGTTAAACCTTTCTTTTTTACTATCGGGATTTTCACTATTACTATCATTAATAAATATTACCGGTCTCTGTGCTTTGCGAGCTAATGCCAGCTTTTCTAAAGTTGAATTAACAACCTTACGACTATGTTCACCCAGATATTCACTACCGTTAACATCAAAATATCTATTTACCATGTTAATAATTAATAATGCTGATTTAATGTTTATCCCTCCATTCCCTTGATTGATATGAATTTTGTTTAAATAGCAGTTAAAAAGCTTAAGTTTGAATAAAAATCAGACTTAAGCTTTTTATTATATTTTAGCATTTAATGAAATTTTCTTCTAAAAAGTCCGCAATCCTGTTAATATCCTGAAAACCAAAAATAGGTTTATTTATCTCCACAGGAGGCTCATCATCTGTAATTAATGCTGCTAGCTCATCTTCATTGCACAGGATATAGTTTTTATCGTTATCCCGTCGGAATAGCTCTAATTTGGGCTTGTTTTCCCTCTTAAATCCCTCAGTTAATACTAAATCCATCTCACCAAAAAAGGTCATGTAATGGTCAAGACTTTTCTTTTCTTCGTGTTTTTCTATAAAGGCCATTTTATCCGGCCCGCAAATCATGACATTGTCAGCTCCTGCCTCCCGAAAACGCCAGGTTGATTTTCCAGGCTGATCAATTTCAAAGCCATGAACATCATTTTTGATAATACCTACCTTCCAGCCCCTTCTTTTTAACTCTTTGATAAGCTGTTCTAAAAAGGTAGTTTTACCCGATCCTGTGGTTCCAACTACAGAAATTACCGGTGGTAGCATATATGATCCTCCTCTAACAATAATGCTCTAACCTTTGTATTAGGGGCAATTTGACCTGACCCACGGGGAATATCAATTAAAGCATTACAACCAACCATAGATCTCAAAATGCCCGATTCTTGTTTACCAGTTAGATATGCAATCCATTTTCCATCCGCCCATAGAACTCTGACTCGCAAAAATCTCCTCTGTGGACTTTTCTTAGAAAAACCATCTAATAATTCAACTTCAAGATATTTATCCTTTACATCCTTAATACCTATCATTTTTTTCAATAAGGGTCTCACTAATAGTTCAAAGCTAATCAATGCGGCAGCCGGATTACCAGATAAGCCAATTACTAACTTACCCTCCCATAGCCCACATATTACTGGTGAACCTGGCTTAATCTCAACTCTATTAAATAATATTTCTGCGTTATTTTCCTTTAAGACCCTTTCAATTAAATCATAGTCACCAACAGATGCACCACCAGTAGTTATAATTAAATCATAATATCTCAATGCATCTTTAAGGGTATTTGATATAATTTCTTTGTTATCAGGAACAATGCCTAAGTTGTAAGCCTGTCCCCCGCTTCTATTAATCAAAGCCTGGAGACTAAACATATTACTGTTATAGATTTGACCATATTCCAGATGCTCGCCGGGGTTCTTCAATTCGTCACCTGTACTAATTAAACCGATCTTGGGTGTTTTATAAACTGAAACTTTTTTTAATCCTAAGGCGGCTAGTACTCCAATATGATATGGTGTAATAATTTCACCTTGAGAAAAAATTTTTTCCCCCTCTTTGATATCAGAACCGGCATAAACTACATTGCTATTCTTTTCTAATTCTTTAATAATTTTTATCTCTCCATTGAAAAAATCAATATCTTCTTTTCTAATAACTACATCGGCTTCTAAAGGCAGAGGAGCACCCGTCAATATTTTCACTGCACAACCTAAGGGCAGTTTATCAATTTGGCGTGTATCTCCGGCTTGTACTTCATCGATAACCCTAAAATTCAAGGGCATGTTTAGCAATGCACCACTAGTATCTGCTGCCCTTAAAGCGAAGCCATCTAAGGGTGACCGGCGAAAATCCGGAACATTAATAGGGGCATTAATATCTTCAGCTAAAACCTTCAAAAGCGAATTTTCTAACATTTCCCTTGAAATATCTAATTTTCTTACAGAACTTAATAATATCTCCTGCGCTTTTTCTAGTTCATACTCTATAAACATTATTAGTCTCCTTTACCAAAACTGCAGTTTGGATATCTGCAGGGATTACATTCAAGACACAGTCCCCCATGACCCAGGTTAATTATATCCATTTTGGTGATTACCTCGCCTGCTAACACCCGAGGTAAAATTAAATCAAATACTGTAATTTTATTATACATTACACAACCAGGCAATCCCATAATAGGAATATCCCCTAGATAGCCCATTAGAAACATTGCTCCTGGGAGAGCAGGAGCTCCATAAGAAATTATTTTTGTCCCCAATTCTCTAATAGCTGATGGAGTAACATCATCTGGGTCAACAGACATACCACCTGTAGCCAGGATCATATTAGCTCCTTTCTCAATTAAAGAAAAAACTGCCTCTCTTATTGCTTCTTTACTATCAGGAACAATTTTCTGTTCGATAACCTCAGTAGCGAAAGGACTTACCTTTACTCGTAAAACAGGACCAAAAGCATCTTGAATCCTGCCATAAAATACCTCATTTCCAGTAGTTACTATACCTACTTTAAATTCTTTATAAGGTTTTATTTCTATTAGATTTTCTTGGGCACAGATTTCTTCAATATACTTTATAGATTTTTCATCAATAACTAAGGGAATTATTCTAGTACCTGCGACAATCTGGTTCTCACTTACAGGAGTATTATTATGGATAGATGCAAAGATAATATCTTCAACGGAATTTATTTTCCTTAATAATTCTTTATTAACCTTTAATAGTCCCGAAGAATCAGCAAGTAAATTTACTTTACCCTCCTTAGGCTCCGTGAAATTCACCCCTACTTTACCACCAGCACTAGCTATTCTTAATGCAGCTTCATTTTCATGGAGTAAATCTTTATTTGTTGGCATAATAAAAATATGCTCTTTCCCTAGCTTTAATAGCTCAGGAATATCATTGACAGAGATGATATGTCCCTTTTTAAAGGCTCTACCTTTAAATTCATTAGGTACTATTTTTGTAATATCATGCCCTAGTACCATACCTACAGCATCCTGCACTCTAACCTTATTCATCTCTACTATCCTCCTTTATATAGCGCTTTGCCAGTAAATAGTCATTAGGAGTATTTATATTAAAAAAGCTAGCGTCATCTTTTAATTCAACATAACAGGTTTTCACAAGGTCATATAATTTGATAACCTTACTTATATTTTCTTTTAAGAGCTGCTCAATAAAAGGAATACAATCTCTGGTATAAATAGCTGTTAAAGGCTGGTATTTTCCGTCCATCATTGGTACAACTACCTGACAGTCAGACTGATCTAATAATAACTTATTTATAATATCTGTAGTTACAAAAGGCATATCACAAGGAATTACAAAGTTATTTAAGTACTTTGAGTGGATTAAACCGGAATGAATTCCCGCCAGAGGCCCCATCCCAGGATAGTAATCTTCAACTACCTTAACATCTAAAAATTCATAATTTTTCACTTCATTTGTTACCAAAATCATCTCATTAATTCCCGCTCCTTTTCCCATTTTAATTATGTGTTCAACTAATGTAAGTTCACCCAAAGCTAAAAATGCTTTATTTTTACCCATTCTACTACTTTTACCACCGGCTAGAATAATAATGCCTGTATTTTTTATATCAACTGCCATTTGCTGTGCCTCCGCTTTTAAAATTGCAAAATCATTCTTTTAACACAAAAAATCCTTGCCTCAAGGAGACAAGGATATACTACATCCTTATTTTTTCTCCTTTCCAAAATGTGGAGGCACAGCCGTTTCCAACCATACCCCGTGAGTACGTTACTCAGTTCTTTATTCCTTAGACTTAACCGTAGGAATAAAGACTCGGAGAATCAAATTTAGTTTTTTATTTTTTTAGAAACCTAGCTTTTCTTTTCTTCTTGTGGTATATCATCCTTATCATCGTCTATAGAAGTTGCTTTTTTAAACTCTTTTAGACTCTTTCCTATTGCCCGCCCTACTTCAGGTAGTTTTCCGGGACCGAAAATAATAAGTGCTAATGCAAGAATCAAAATTAGCTCTGGAAAACCAACATTAGGTAGAAATCCAAACATATTTATGCACTCCTTTTATCTTAGTCACCAAAGCATACTGGGGACTTTCCTTAATCGGTATGCCCCCATATTACCACTAAATTGCGGGCTTATCAATAGGGTTTTATTAAACTAGAAACTAAATTTACCCTCTTTATCAATTACTATTCTATTGTTTAGATAAAAAGCGTTCTGGTAACCTAGACCAACTACTTTATCAATTACACTAGCAGCTCTTGCCCCAGCGGCACAGTGGATTAAGATTGGTGTATTTTTATCAGCAGGCAGTTGAGATGCTATTGCTTGAGGGTCTGCAATAATATCTACACTAGAAATATTCAAGGAGTCCTTAATTGCACCACTTTCTCTTTCTCCAGCAGTCCTTACGTCAAGAACAACATAATTACCTGTCATTTTGGCCTGCCATTCACCGGGGGTTAAACCGCGGTTTACTGTCCCTTTTGCAGCAACATCAAAGCTAGCACCACTTGATTTGCTTCCAAACACAGGTAAATTTGCCCCACTCCAAGAAGGCATACCACCAGCAAACACTTTAACGTTTAGATATCCATTGCTTGTAAGAATATTTGCAACAGCATGACTTTTCCCACAGAAAAATCCACCACAATAAGCAATAATCTCTACATTTTTATCTGCAGGCATAGAAGGTAAGAATTTTTCAGTAAAATTATCATCAGGTGCTGGGATAGAATTGGGAACATGACCTTCAAAGTAGGATACATACGGACGTGTATCTAATATTAAGTATGGCTTTTTCTCTTTGTTATTTATGTGATCTGCAGTTAATAAACCCTTGACATAATCTTCAGTAGTAACGAGATAGTTACCTGCTTCCTTCCAAGCCGGTTCTCCCTCTTGATAGTTGTAAACATTTTTAAAGCCCATTTCTTGTGCTTTATTGGCAGAATTAGGACTTAGGGCACAGGCTAAACCACCACAGTAAAAGTATAATGGCTTTTCTTTATCAAGGGGTAGTAAATTACTGTACTTATCCCATTCATCAAAGGGGATGTTAATTGCACCGGGTATATGACCCTCATCATATTTAGACTTAGGTCTAGAATCCACTAAGACAAAATCCCACTCAGGATGGGGCTGGTTATAAGCAGTTCTTTGACTGACTACCTTGGCATCCTTGATAAGCTTAACCATAAATTCAGTCTCAACATATTGTAGATTGGGATCTATGGGTACAGGTTTAGGTCCTTCAGCCTTTGGTGCTTCTACTACTGCATTTGCATCAGCCTTTACATCCTCCACTTTTGCATTCGGTTCAGGAGCCTGTTTGTCATTTGCAGCACATCCGGAAAGAACCAGCATAACAACAAGCAATCCAATTAATAATACTTTTAAATAATTCTTCATTAAATACACCTCTCCCTTAATTAATTATAGTTTTTCCAGGTATTTTTTTTCTTCCCTAATAACCTTCTTAAGAACATCTACAACATAGATGTAAAATTTACTTTTATCTACTTTCTTCAACACCTCCTCAAAATCGCCTAACCAATCAAAATGATCCTTAAGAAAAACCTTGCATTGCTGCAAAGACCTTTCTTTGATAATGAATCCATATAATTCTAGAAGTATTGTCAAATGATCTGGCATCTGAGCATACTCTTCTGGTATTTGGAGCTGAAAATGCTCAAATAAATGCATAATATGTAGGGCAGAGTCTCCCATAACATATCCTTTACTATTAGCTATCGGAATCTGAAAAGAAGTGTCATTTGTCCATACCTTATAAGCTGACTCTACCGGAACAGCAAAAGGTGCAGTGATCCCCAAGAATGAACTGCTGTATTCTGCTCGTAATCCCTTAAAGTCCCTAACCCAAAAAGAAAATTGAGGAGTTTCCAATTCATAGTTAACAGCTTTGAAAAGCTCTGCTAATTGTTTATCAACATCACCGTTAATAATATTGTTATAAAAATCTTCTGTTGGATACTTATAAAACTCCGCCAAAATTAAAAATATTTCTGCTACTACTTCCTGCCTTTTCAAAACCGAAGCTTCCACTGTAAATCCTCCTGTTACGCTTCCACTTTAACCAGAGTAGTCTTAGTAGATGCTAGATTTTCTTGGTGTTCATGATTATCCACAATGACATCCAAATTAAATTTTTTCTCACCCAACATATATAAGAAAATTGTTGCACCTATTGCTCCTACTATTAAAGCCCATTCTGACCATCCAGGTACATAAGGGTTATATCCTGTAATTTGTAGTCCTTCAATTAGTTCCAGGGGAATAATTTGACCGCTTAATACAAAATCCAGGCGCATAAACAGAACACCTAGCATTGTAAGAATAGAAGCGAACATAACCTTTTGGGGCTGAAAACTATATTTTATTAATATAAACAAGGGTAAAAATATTCCCAAAATAATTTCCATTACCCAGAATTTTAATCCAAGGGGTCCAACTAACAAAGCAATTGCTGCTTCAGATTTGCCGGGTATTCCCCCATAAAGACTGGTCAATATCTTCCAGAAGGTAAAAATTGCTGTTATAAAAAGTGCACCAGCTAAAATTTTCCCTAGATTTATTAAGATATTTTCTCCCTGGTAGACCACCTGTCTACCCTTTTGGCCAACAAAGTAAAAGGCGATAGATAGAATAGCCGCCCCAGACAATATCGCAGTCAAAATCATATATAAAGAATAATACGGTCCCTGCCAAAAAGGACGGGAGTGCAGCATTCCAAATATTACCCCTAGATTACTTACCGCTGCCAGCTTTGTTATCAAGGCAATATTAGCAATAGGTTTAACTTTTTTATGGTCTTCTTTCAGGCTGTAATAAAATTCAG
The DNA here is from genome assembly GCA_000961765.1 of Clostridiaceae bacterium BRH_c20a. GTDB lineage: Bacteria > Bacillota > Peptococcia > Peptococcales > BICA1-8 > BICA1-8. The sequence continues at coordinate 31,830 of LADT01000040.1, forward strand.
CAAAAAGCAATAATAAATACAGACCATATAATGCACCCATCCACCAGATAGGGGATTTAATATTAGGTGATAATAAAATATAAATCATATTTAGTGGGTTAGCCAATTCTAGGGCTAATACTCCAAATCCACAAAGCAGAAGGATTATGGAAATCAGAAGGGCTCTTTTCCCCAATAATTCAAATCGTTTAATACCAAAGACATGTCCTAAGGAGGAAATAAGCCCAACCCCGGTACTTGATGCAGCGAAAAATACATATCCTGCAATAAGGATACCCCAAGGCACCTGATTAGTGTTGCCCATAACGTGTTCGCCATTTAATAGGATATTAATTGCCCCTACGGCACCAATACAGACTAAAATTAATGATATCGTCAACCATTGTTTCCTAGTAAACATACATTCCCTCCTTTCTATTTTCTAACATAAAATATCCGAGGTCTGGTCCCTTTCTCCGGCAGTAGTTGGTAAACTGCTTTTCTAGCCATTAATTTACTTATCTTACTTTCAGGATCATCTAAATCACCAAATATCCTTACTTCATTCATACAGGTACTGACACAAGGAGGCATTTTACCCTCAATAATATATTCAGCACAAAATCTGCATTTTTCTGGTATTCCGTCATCATTAATTTGCCTCACACCATAGGGACAGGCAACCATACAATATTTACAGCCAATACATTTTTTGCCGTCTATTAAAACCAATCCGTCAGTCCGTTTATAGGTAGCACCAGTAGGGCATACATCTCTACAGGGAGGATTATCACAGTGCATACATTGTATTGGTGTAATCTCCCATTTGGTATTAGGATATGTTCCCTTCTCGTTATGCTCTAACCGGTTATAATACCTTGCCGGAGGAAGCTGCCACTGCATCTGACAAGCAATACGGCAGGCATTACATCCCGTACAGCGGGAAGCATCTATCAGCATTGCAAATCTGGCCACTAGCTAATCCCCCCTTTACTAACCTTGACAACTACTTCCTGCCCCATTACAGTTCCCGATAAAGGTTCTACCCGGGCGGGAATAAAATCGTTATAGTTTATACCTTGTTGGTATGCTGTTTTTAGTCTTTCTGAGAACCCACCGTAGGCAGAAGGTATCCATACACAATCTGGATGCAATAATTCTGTTACTTTTACATTAACTGTTTTTACAGCTTTTTCAGAAGATATAGTGACCAGATCACCGTTTTTAATCCCTAGTTTTTCAGCTCGCCCTTTATTCATCCATGCCCAAGTACCGTTATACATATCTGAAATTGCCATAAGATATGGATTATTACTGGTAATATGATGCGAATGCCAGGGTTGTTTACCATGAATTAATCTAAATTCATCCTCACCTTGAGGCATAACTAATGGAGGTACCCAGGTAGCTACTCCCGGACTGCCGTATAGCTTAAAAGCACCTATGGAGAACTCAATTTTACCAGTAAAGGTATTTACAGCAGGCTTTCCATCTTTAATGGGAAACCCGGGCTTAACATTAGCAGGGAATTCAATACAGCCGGTTTCCATTAAAACATGTGGGGATATTCCTAAAGGCTTAACACTAGCCTTTATTTCATCCTCAACTGTAAAGGGATATAAATTATAATAACCGGCTGCGGCAGTTATTCCCTTAAGCATATCTAAAAGAGGAAGCGTATTGTGTACTGGTTTAATTGCCTGCCTTCTGAGAGAGATTTGTGGATTATCATGGGCGATAAATCCCGAAACAACTTTAGGCGGTTCAGTTCTCTCCAGATAATAGCTTTCCGGTAGTATATAATGGGCTGTATGCAAGGATGTTTCATTCCAATCAACGGGAATACTAACAACAAGCTCCGCATCTTTTAATCCTTTTTGATATTCTGGGTCAGGAGCAGTTCGTAGAGGATTATAATGGTAGATAAATAGTGCTTTAACCCTGCCCTTTTTAATTAAATCAGGTACTATCTGAGGTATACCCCTACCTGGTTCTACTGTGGGATACTCCTCCTCCACACCTGCTCCATCTGCCCTTGGCCCCTTTTCTGGTGTTTCTCTCAGAGGTGTTTCTACATGCCCTAAAGAAATGCTAGCACCAGGCATCAATCCACCCACCTTGAACATATTCCCCAGTAAAGCATTTACAACTACATTCAGCATAGCTATTTGAGTACTATTAGCATAATGAGCATGTAAACCATGATAGCCGGAATCCAAAAAGGCTTTAGGTGCATTATGAGCCATATCACGGGCAATCTCCCGTATTTTATCTGCAGGAATACCAGTAATTTCTGCGGCTTTATCAGCAGTAAAATCTTTATTGGCACTCCAAAATTCCTCAAAGCCGTATACATAATTAGCAATAAATGACCTATCAAAAAGTTTTTCGGAAATCAAAGTATGGGCAATACCTAAGAAAAAGGCTAAATCTGTACCAGGGCGGATAGGTACCCATTCATCGGCAATAATAGCTAATTCACAATATCTAGGATCAACAACAACGATCTTTGCTCCCCGCTCTTTTGCTTTGGTAATACGATTCATTGCACCTGGAATTATTCCACCGGCAAAATTACGACCTACAAATAACATGTAGTTTGCATTATCAAAATCAGAGTTAAGGGTTGTTCCTACCATACGATCCCATACATTTGTTTTTGAAGAGAAGCAAGTAGCATAGTGAGTAACATAATTAGAAGAACCTATCTCATCTAAAAATGTGCTGGCATAATGTTCTTTGCCACCATGCCCTAACCACATAACTGAATTGCCACCATGTTCATCAATGATCTTATATAGCTTATCACCTATCTCCTCTAAAGCTTGACCCCAACTAATAGGTTCAAAAGTATTATCATCTCCCCTTTTCATGGGTTGAGTCACCCGGCCTAAGCCATAAACATCTGCTGCCATTCCATGACCGCGAGCACACAACCTTCCAGAGGATTTTAAATCTATGGGATTACCTTCAACCTTCCAAACTCGCCCATTTTTGATATAAACATATTTGCTGCAAGTGCTAGAGCAGCCATTACACATAGTTGGTATTCGTGTTACCGGTAACAATTCTGCAGCTTTAGTAAAATCTCCAAAATTCATTATCAATGGTAAGGAGCTTGCTAAACCTGCTAAAGCTGAAGCTTTTAAAAAGGTTCGTCTACTTATTTTGACCACTTAATTTCCTCCTTTCACTAACCGCTACAGGTTGCTGGTGCACTGTTATCTTTAGGCTGATAATTTAATTGTTCTGTAGGAAGATTTTTAACGTTCTCACAACTAATTCCTTGAATACCGGTTATTTCTTCATTACCATTCCAGACTCTAATACCGTCCTTTAAAGCCGTAGCGCTATACCCTAATTGAACAAGTAATCGTACAGCTTGACTGGCATCATGACCGTCATAACCTATAACAATTATTTTTCTATCGTTGGGGAGCTTTTTTAAATTTTCGACCTGAACTAGTTGTTGTAAAGGGATATTAATACTTTGAGCAATATACCCTTTTTGATAATGCTGGTTTGTACGAATATCCACAAGAAAATAATTATTGGCTTCAGCTCCTTCTAGGATTTTTTCCTTGACCTCTGAAGCTAAGATGACCGGAGCATAGCTACCTTTAAGGTATTTCTCGGAAACTTTAAGTAAAAGGCTGGTTTCCTCTGTAATTCCTTCATTGATAGTAGGCAGAGAGTTTTCCATAATTTCATTATTATTCTCGGTTACTAACGGATAATCGAAGGTTTCGCAGGCCAAAGAAGTACTCCCAATTATACTTTCGTATGTAGACCAGCCTGCCATCCCATTCTCTAAAGCAACTACATCAAGTCCTAACATTCCCCAAAAAGCAGCTGTTTGACTAGAGGTATGTCCTGAATAGCAAATTAAAACAATCTTTTTATCCTTTGGTAATAACTCTACTTTTAATTGTTTCCAAGTGTCAGCATAAGGGATGTTAATCGAACTGGTGATATGGGCAGCGGCAAAGTGACTGCCTCCTCTGATATCAACCAGATAATAACTTGGGTCATTACCTAATATGGCTTTTTCATACAGTTCTTGAGCAGAAATACTGATAGGTTTATTCTTTTTAAGGAATTCGTCTGATTTTTCTCGGATTTTCTCAAATTCACTATATGTTTTATCATTGTCTTCTATTGTTTCATTTTGCAGATTACCTTCAGATTCATTGTTTTGGTCTGGTAGATTAGCCGCACAGCCAACTGCAAGAAAAACAAGCATAATTAATAACAAATAAGTTAATGACCTGAACTTACACTTCCTCATGATTTCCCTCCTTTGTGAAAGTAATTGTTTTCAGTTATTGTTATATAACAATAAGTTAATGTTAAAAGTAAAAGTTTATCAACCCCTTTGAAACCATAAAGTTTTTGTCAACATATCAATTATATGCAATATATTATTTTAACAATATATATTCTATGTAATGCCTAATTATCCTTCAAACATATTAATTTTTTTTATGTTTATTAAAAGTTTTCTTAAAAGAAAACCTATCAAAATACACTGAATTAAAACAAAAAAGAGAGTGATAATCAATAATCACCCTCTTAAGCTTAACTTATATTTTTTCAATTTTTACCGCACAAACTTTTAATTCCGGTATTTTACAGTGTTCATCTAAAGCCTTATTAGTTAGAATATTAGCAGCACCCTCGGCATAGTGGAAAGGCATAAATACTACTTGGTCATTGACAATATCCACGACTTTAGCTTTAGTTTTGATATTACCTCTACGTGATACTATTCGTATCATTTCACCATCATTTATACTTTGAGCATCGGCTGTTTTAGGACTAATTTCAATATAGCTTTCCGGTGCTTTTTGATTCAATCCTTCTTCCCTGCCTGTCATCGTCCTAGTATGGTATTGATATAATATTCTACCGGTCGTTAAAATCAATGGGTATTCAGCATCAGTTATTTCTGCAGACTCCCGGTAATTAATAGGCATAAATAAACCTTTTCCTCGGGTAAAATGCTTCTGATGGAGATATTTTGTCCCAGGATGATCCGTATTTGGACAAGGCCACTGCAGCCCTTCTTCACTGATACGATAGTAATTAATACCACCATATTGGGGAGTCAATTTAGCTATCTCTTCCATTATTTCCTGGGGATGTTGATAATTTGCTTGATAACCTAGTCTATTCATAAGTTCCATAATGATTACCCAGTCAGGTTTAGCATTATTTTTGGGCTCTATAGCTTTTTTAACCAATTGGACCCGCCGTTCTGTATTTGTAAAGGTCCCATCTTTTTCAGCAAAGCTTACCGCCGGCAAAATAACGTCAGCGAACTGAGCGGTCTCAGTTAAGAAGATATCCTGAACAACCAAAAAATCTAAACTTTCTAAGGCTTTTTGAACATGATTAATATCTGGGTCAGATATCATGGGGTTTTCACCCATAATGTATAGTAGTTTAATCCCACCTGCTTGATCTAATATATCGGATAATGTTAGACCTACATTGGGGGAAAGTTCTACACCCCATGCTTTTTCAAACTTTTCCTGGTTAACAGGGTCATTTACCCTCTGATAGCCTGGATACACATTAGGCAATGCACCTACATCACATGCACCCTGCACATTGTTCTGTCCCCTTAGTGGATTGACTCCTGCCCCTTCTTTACCTATGTTGCCGCATAATAAGGCCAGATTAGAAATACTCATTACATGCTCAGTCCCTGAACTATGCTGAGTAATGCCCATAGCATAGTAAATAGCCCCTCTTTTCCCACTCGCATAAATACGGGCAGCTTTTTTCATGTCTTCAACACTAACTTCACAAATTTGGGCTGCTTGTTCAACTGAAAAATCTTTTATTACATCTTTAAGCTTATTAAAGTCTTCCGTTCTAGAATTAACAAATTCCTCATCATAAAGACCTTCATCTAAAATTACCCTAATTAACCCATTCATAAGAGCTACATTTGTCCCAGGCTTTATTTGCAGAAATACATCGGCATCATTTGCCAAATCAATTCTCCTAGGCTCAGCCACAATAAGTTTAGCTCCATTTTTCCGAATGGCCTGGCGGATTTTTGCTCCGATTACAGGATGGGTTTCCGTTGTATTAGAACCGGTTACAAAGATTACATCAGCCAATAATGCCTCTGCAATGCTATTGGTCATTGCACCACTACCCAAAGTGTTAGCCAAACCAGCAACTGTTGAGGCATGGCAAAGACGGGCGCAATGATCTATATTATTTGTTCCGATTACTGCTCTAAATAACTTTTGCATTAAATAATTTTCTTCGTTTGTGCATCTTGCTGATGATAAGCCGGCTAAAGCATCACTACCGAACTTTTCTCTAGTTTCAATTATTTTTTCAGCAATTAACTGGTAAGCTTCATCCCAGGTTGCTTCTTCAAAAACCCCGTTTTTCTTAATCAGTGGATTTTTAAGCCTATCTGGATGATTTATAAAATTAAAACCAAAACGACCTTTGACACAGAGTAAGCCATCATTAGGTACCGCAAAGGCTGGATTTATCTCTACCACTTTATTTCCTTTTACCAAAAGCTCCATTTGACAGCCTACCCCACAATATGGACAGGTGGTTTGAACAGTTTTAAGATCACCATAACTAAATTTTTCTTTTCTCTTAGGTACTAAGGCTCCAGTGGGACATACCGCTACACAGTTACCGCAGGAGACACAAGTTGATTCTTCAATATTTTTATCAAAGGGCGGAGTAACATGGGAAGCAAATCCCCTTTCTGCTACACCTATGGCATCTGCACACTGCAGCTCGGAACAGACTAGCACACATTTCCTGCATAAAATACATTTATTTAAATCTACACTATAAAACGGATTGGAATTATCTATCTCATAAGTACTTTTCTCACCTACATAAGTGCTGCCGGTAATATTATATTTTTGGCATAAATACTGTAAAGTACATTTGCCTGATTTATCACATGTTAAACAATCCAAAGGATGGTTAGAGAGCAGTAAATTAATAATTTCTTTTCTGGCCTCAACGACTAAATCACTCTCAGTCCAAACATTCATCCCTTCGAAAACAGGAGTAGAACAGGCAGTCTGAAGGCTTCTCGCCTTTTCAACCTCTACTACACATATTCTGCAAGTACCATGAGGCTTTAACCGAGGGTCATGACAAAATGTAGGAATTTCTATTTCCAGCATGCGAGCAGCTTCTAATATTGTTGTCTCTTCCGGCACATTAACAATCTGCCCATTTATTTTCAAAGAAACCATTGTATCCCTCCTATGTTGAAATATTTATAATTATTCTAAGAATAATTTTTAATCCTAATTTTTCAAATATACTTTATATTATAACTTATTAAGCCAAATATAAAAAGACCGTTTAAAAAAAGCATTTAGACGGTCTTTTTATTATGAATATTTAGGATATTATTTGGGCTGGTCAAAAGTAGTGATTAGCTAGGCGCAGTAAGAGGCTAAAACCGGAGGCGTACAAAGGTACGTTGAGGATTTTAGCCCCTATTAGTTGGGGACATTCCTCTGCCATTGAGAAATTCTCCATTGGAGGTGTGTCCCCGTTCCTATTTCACGACGATAGGCGCTGCTTTTCACCAGCCCCTTCTCATCTGGCGCATTCGCCGCCTCTACCACTAAGTATCTCCAACCCATGATCCAGCACCGGCAAAATAACATCCAAACATTCTGAAACCGCCTTCGGACTTCCCGGCAGGTTAATTATTAAGGTATTACCCCTAATTCCCGCTGTTCCTCTAGATAGCATAGCTTTTGGTGTAATTTGATAGCTTTGCCACCTTATAGCTTCCGGAATACCCGGCACCTGTTTTTCAATCACGTCCATTGTAGCTTCAGGGGTCACATCCCGCGGACTAAAACCTGTACCACCGGTTGTTAAAATTAAATCCACCTTTTCTATATCGGCAAGCTCAATAAAAGCCTTTTTCAACACTTCTTTTTCATCAGGTACAACTCTGTAATCAACTACATCTGCTAAGGGACGAAGTTTAGCCATAATTACCTCGCCGCTTTTATCTTCCCGTTCCCCTTTAGCACCCTTGTCACTTGCAGTAATAACAGCTAATTTATAAGAAGGCAGCAGTTCGATGGTATCCTCCACCTTAACTTCACCGCCTTTTAATACCTCGGCAAAAATCCCTTCCTTCGGCATAACACAATCCCCAGCCTGGTAATAAATGGCACAACGATTGTGACACTCTTTACCAATTTGTGTAACTTTTAAAACTGCTTCCCCCATTTTAAAGCGGGTTCCTATTGGCAGATTAACAAGATCAATCCCTTGGGTAGTTATATTCTCAGCAAAATCACCTGGCCCTACATCTAATCCCATATTTACCATTTTTTCGATACTTTCTATGGCCAACAAGCTTACCTGTCTATGAGCAAAACCAGCATGGGCATCACCTTCTAAGCCTAAGTTAACTAATAAGTTGCTTTGACCTACATTTTTTTTACGCATTCCTTTTTGGGGGCTAGTACAAACTGCAATTATTTTAGCCATTTATTCTCCCTCCCTCTCATAGATACCACTTTTGCCGCCTGTCTTTTTGACTAGGCGAATATTATTAATAACCATGTTTTTGTCTATTGCTTTACACATATCATAAATTGTCAGGGCCGCCACATTTACACCAGTAAGAGCTTCCATTTCCACACCTGTCTGACCCTTTATTTTCACCCGACATTCAATATTAACCTTACTATTTTCTTGGTCTAAACTAAATTCAATATTAACTGAACCAATATTTAAAGGATGACACATAGGAATTAAGCGACTGGTTTCTTTAACACCCATTATTGCGGCAACCCTGGCTACAGCTAAAACGTCCCCTTTAGCCATTTTTCCCTGTGCTACCAGCCCAAAGGTCTCCTTTTCCATCCACACTTCCCCACAGGCAATAGCTTCTCTAGTTGTTTCAACCTTATGGGTTACATCAACCATACGGGCTTGGCCATCTTGATCAAAATGGGTTAATTCCAATATATCGCTGTCTTGAAAACTTTTATTTATAAATTTTTTCTCCAGCAAATCAGCTATTCCTTCTACGTCATTTAGGTCATAGCAGGGCACTGAGGCTTTTAGATTGGCGACATCTGTCACAACAGCAATTAAATCCTTTAATGAAGAACAAATTTCCGTCCCTTTTTCTCCTCGGACTATCTCAATCTTAGGCTGATTTCCTCTCTTGTTGCCTTCAACTAAGATAATATCTACTTCTTCAAAGATACTTACTACCTTCTCTAAATCTTGACGTTTATTTGTTTTATGGATTACAGCATACTTATCTGGGCCGATAAGTGCTGTGACCCTGGCCCCGGCTTGGGCATGCCTCCAGCTATCTTTTCCCGGCTTATCGATTTCAAAGCCATGGGCATCATTCTTAATAGTACCCACTCGTATTTCCTTTTCTACCAGCCTTCTAATAAGTTTTTCCAAAAAAGTAGTTTTACCTGTACCGGAGCAAGCTGCAACTATCGAAACTATAGGAACACTTCCCATATCCTAACCTCCAATCTGAGCCATTGATCTAACATAACCTTGCTCATTACCTTGTGTTTGAGCATTCATTTGATGTTTTTCATGCTTCAGACTCAAGCCCTGTTTAATTAAGCTTTGTAACACAAGAGGGTTCTTAAGAGCCTTCCTAACATTAATCTCTTCTTGCCAATAGAGACAAGGCTTAAATTTTCCGTCAGCTGTTAAACGGAGTCTGGTACAAGAAGAACAAAAATGGCAGCTGACTGGGTTAATAAAACCTATTGTACCTTGGGCTCCATGAATCCGCCATGTTTCAGCAGTGCCATTACCGACAAGACCCTCCTCAGGATTTAACCTAAATCCTAAACCAGCCGCTTTTTCTTTAACAGCATTTAAAGGCAGATACCTCTTCGACCACATTTGATCATGGCCATCTAAAGGCATATATTCGATAAACCGAACATGAATTGGATCATCTAGGGTCAATTTTAGAAACTCATATATTTCTTGATCATTTACTCCTGCCATAAGAACAACATTAATTTTTATAGGTGTTAAGCCCTTTCTTAAGGCACTATTAATACCTTTTAAAACTTTATCTAAATTACCCACACGAGTAATCTTTTTATATAAATCCGGTTTTAGTGAATCTAAGCTTATGTTTACCCTTTTTAAGCCATTATCCATTAATTTATCTAGCATAGGTTCTAATAATTCCCCATTGGTGGTAAGGGCAATATCTTCAATTCCAGCTATCCCACTTAAACTGCCAATGAGATTCTCAACTCCCTTTCTAACTAAGGGTTCACCACCGGTTATTCGCAGCCGCCTCAATCCTAGGGGAGAGAGTACCTTTACAAAGCCGACAATTTCCTCATAGGTGAGAATTTCATTATGGTTTAGAAGCTTTATTCCATCTTCACCCATACAATAAATACAGCGTAAATTACATCTGTCAGTAATGGATATTCGTAAATAGTCGTGCTTTCTACCATAATTATCTTCTAAATTCATTTTTCTCCCTCCTAGTTTTGAGCATCCCTTGGTGAAACTTCTTCCCAAATAATTTGGCCCGCATTTCTAGTACTATAGCCACCTAAAGCTTCTACCTGCTTTTCGAAACTAGATGATTGAATAATATTTAATAATATTTGACCCTCATAAGAATCCAGGAAATCTTTACGCATTAGAAGGTCATAGCGTTCTTCTCCAATTGGTACAAAGTCTAAATTATAAACAAGTGCCGCCGATTTAATCCCTATACCCACATCAGCTGTACCACTTTTTACGGCAGCCGCTACTCCCAAATGGGAAAATTCTTCCCGGGTATAACCTCTGATAGAATTAGGATTTATTTCTTTAGTCCGTAAAAGATGATCAAAAAGTATCCGTGTTCCAGCTCCTTTTTGGCGGTTAATCATTAACAAATTTCCACTGACTATATCTTCAACCTTTTGTATATTTTTAGGATTACTTGGAGGTAATATAAAACCCTGTTCCCGATAGAGTAAATTAACCAATACCAAATCAATATCTTTTAAAAGCTTTTTAATATAGGGAATATTATATTCTCCGGTTTCAACATCCAAAAGGTGTATCCCTGCTGCATGGGCTTCGCCTTTTTGGATAGCCAGTAGGCCTCCCATACTACCAACATGGGAGGAGGATAAAAATAAGCCTTGTGATAATTTCCTGATTTCTGTAGCGAGTATATCCAAAGTAAGGTCATGACTGCCTACCATAACGATTGTATTTTTAACTTCTTCCTTAGGACGATAAAGCTCTAGCTCTACTTGCTCTCCCTGTTCATATCCCAGGCTAGCTGCAGGTATGCGAAGTAAACCATGGGCTTTGACCAGAGACATAGTTACACCCGCCCCCCTATTCAAGGGATTAGCAATATATTTACCATTCACATATCCTACCGTCATTCGGACAAATTCTTCTTTGCCAAGTGCAGAAACCACTCGCCGTCCTAGTGTTACATCAACCTTTTGCCTCTCAGGTTGAGAAATACCAAAATAATTATAAATTAGAGGCTTGACAAACCATTCCATGGCTAAATATGCAGAAACAGGGTAGCCTGGAATACCTATTACCGGTTTATTATTTATCATACCAATGATTACAGGTTTTCCCGGCTTTGTTGCAATACCATGGACAAAAACCTGTCCTAATTCCCGAATAATTTCAGCTGTAAAATCTTCCCGACCTGCCGAAGACCCCGCATTAATAACTAAAATATCACAGCACTTTAGTGCGTTTTTAATACCTTCTTTTAATAAATCTCTGTCATCCTTGATGATAGGATAAATCTGAGGTAATCCACCCCACTGAGTTACATAAGCAGCCAAAACTGCACTGTTAAAGTCTACTATCGATCCTATAGTTACATCTTCTTCAGGTTTAATTAATTCTGACCCTGTAGGAATAATACCTACCCTTGGGGGTATGATCACTTCAACTTCTAGAATTCCCCCTGCCAGTAAAACACCTAAATCAGGAGGAGTTAATTTATGGTGAGCTGATACTATTATTTCTCCTGCCACTACATCTTCACCAACAGGTCTAATATGCTGCCATGGTGTAGCAGGAGCTAAAATTTCCACTTCCTTTTCATTAAGCCATTGGATATCTTCAATCATAATAACAGCATCAAATTGAGCTGGTATAGGATCACCGGTATCAACCTGAATAAAATCCTTCTCTGTTTTCAAAATCACAGGTCGTTGTTCATCAGCACCACTGGTTTTTTTGGAGTCTACAGCAATCCCATCCATTGCCGATGCATGAAAGGCGGGCATGGAACGTTTTGCAAAAACTGAAGATGCAAGCACTCTGCCTAAAGCATCTTGTGTTTTAATTACTTCAGTATAGCGGGCAAGGCTAGTTTTTGCCAATAAGATATTTTGAGCGTCCTCTAAGGGAATATTATCTAAATAAACCTGCTGCATAAATTTCCTCCTTAACTCCAAAATACAACCTCAACTGTACTTCCTCCTTCTAATCCTTCCTTATGAGGGGGGATTTCTATATAACCTTGCGTACCTATCAGGGTTGTGATAAGCCCTGATTTACCGAAAACTGGGGTGGCTTTATAGCTATTATTATCAAATTCTAATTTAACCCTTACCCAATCAGTACGTCCGGCACTGCTGGGAATATTTCTAGTGAGAAGGGCTGTACAGATTTTTTTAACTTTTATATCTTTACTTCCTCTTAAGATGTCAATAAGGATTTCTCCAAAATAACTAAATATCATCATGGCTGAAACAGGATGACCGGGAAGTCCTAAAATTGCTTTATTTTTAATTTTTGCTAATAATGTTGGCTTACCTGGCTTGATTGCAATACCTTCGACCAACACGTTTTTATTACTAAGCTTTTCCAGAACTTGAGAGGTAAAATCTAAAGTTCCCACCGAACTGCCACCGGAAAGTAATAATATATCTACTTCTGGCAAAAGTCGGCTTGCTTTTTCATATATTTGGTCATATTTATCATTAGTAATACCATATTCAATAACATCAGCACCTAATTTTTTAGCAATACTGCTTAAAATTATGGTATTTATATCTCTTATTTGACCTTTTTGGAGTTCCCCTGTATTCCGCGGGACTAACTCATTACCCGTAGAAATGATGCCGACAACAGGTTTCTTAAATACTGAAACGGAATTAATCCCTAAAGCTGCTAATGATCCAAGTTCCGCCTCTTTTAAGACAACTCCCTTACTTATAAGAAAATCTCCGTTATTAACATCATCCCCGGCTTTAATCACATTTTCTCCGGGTCCTACCTGCCGATAAAGCATTACCTGGTCAGCTAATTTTTCTGTAAACTCAACCATAACAACAGCATCTGCCCCCGGTGGAAGCATACCACCCGTTGGAATATAACGGGTTTGACCAAACTTTATAAGCTCTGCTTTTGTCCCCATTGTAATTTCCCCGGTAAACTCTAGGAATGCCGGCAGGCTCTCACTGGCACCATAGGTATCAGAAGCATTTACTGCATAACCATCAACACTTGAACGACTAAAGGGAGGTAATGTTTCCGGGGCATAAATATCTTGGCCCAAAACCCTTGATAAACAATCATCGAGCTCTAACTCCTCATACTTCTCTATACTTTGGAAATTATCTATTATAATTTTTTTAACCTCTTCAACTGTTTTTACAGTGAGCAGTTTCATGTTTTCCTCCTCAAAGAAAGTTACTGGTGACTGGTGACTAGTAATACGTCAATTTAGTCTATCGTCTATCGTCATGGCTTACTATAGTTAATAGTCCTCTGGTCATAGAAAAATCCAGCATCCTTGTTTAGAGTAGCTGGACATAACTTGATGTCTCCTTTCCAAACATGGGAGGCAAAAGCATTTCTACTTTTACCCAGATCTAAAATCCATAGTCTAGCCCTTAGGATTTTAAATTCGGAGAAATATTCAATTTTAAAATACAATGGTCGATGGTCCATTGTCCATTGTCTTAGCCTTACCTAGCGCAGCGAAATCTTAATCTTAATCTTAATCTTATAAAAGATACTTCTCTATAAAATCTATTTTTCCTTTTTTTGTTTTAATTATTGTTACTGCAAACAGGGCATTGGTCATTAACCTTGACCTTAATTTCAGTTACAGCAGAATTAAACCCATCTATTAAGAGCATTCTATCTGTTAAGAGCGCCCCTGTGCCTAATACAAATTTTATTACCTCCATAGCCTGAAAGGAACCCACAAGTCCTACAATAGGACCAATTACCCCTGGTACGCGAGGAGTTATTTTTACTTCAGGATATAAACAATTATAACACGGTCCCTGTCCTTTGATAATAGTATGAACCGTTCCATCCCAATTAAAAACTCCCCCTTCAACAAGGGCAATATCCTTTTCAATACAAACTCTATTTAATAAATATCTTGTTTCTAGATTATCCACAGCTGCTATAACTATATCAAATTTTTCAATTATTTGTCCAATGTTCTTATCATTTAATTGCAATTCATAGGTAATAATATTAATTCCTGGGTTTAAATCCTTTAAGACATACTCTCCTGATTTTACTTTAGCGGTTCCTACCCGGCTTGTACTATGTAAAATTTGTCTTTGCAAATTAGATATATCTATAATATCTTTATCCAAAAGTCCAATCGTACCGATACCTGCTGCTGCTAAGTAAAATGCTACAGGAGAACCTAAACCTCCTACCCCAACAATTAAGGCCTTTGCATTAGATAATTTTTCCTGACCCTCTTCGCCAATCTCAGGAATTATCAACTGCCTATGATATCTCTCTTTATCTTTATCCATGGTGATCACCCCTATTTATATTTATAATATTTTTAAAAAAGCAGGAAAAACACTCTATCTATGTTTAATACTTATTCTAATGATATCAGGGGGTGTTTTCTATGACAAATTCAGAAAAATATACTCAAGTTGCCACAGCCTGGCAAAAATTTGTCACAAATGGTGAAATAGATATTTTTTTAGCCCCCGAGGTAGTAAAATCCTGGTTAAGATGTAAAAATTTTCTGAATCCTTTAGAAAAGGCTCCACTGGATAAGTTAGAACAATACCGCATAAAGGACCTGCTTGAAAAGTATGAACTGCTTCTTGAAGTTGCAATTCCTATAATGGAAGACCTTTATTTATCAATAAAAGGGTCCGGGTTTTCTGTAATCCTGACTGATAGCGATGGTTATATCCTAAAGGTCATTGGTGACCCCATCTTCCTAAAACATTCTAATAGGGTTCATCTCTCAGAAGGTGTAAATTGGAATGAAAAGGTAAAGGGTACTAATGCTATTGCTCTGGCGCTTAAAGAACAACGGCCTATTACAATCTTTGCTCAGGAGCATTTTCACCAGGAAAACCATTTTTTAACCTGTTCTGCAGCACCGATTTTTGACATAAATTATAACCTCACAGGTATTCTCGATATTTCCGGTAATTTTCAAAAAGCACACCCCCACAATTTAGGTTTAGCTTTAGCAGCCGCCAAAGCAATTCAAAACAAGATGATTATGAAAAGCACCTCCACTGATAGAGAAGTACCTCCCTATTATCATTCCACTAAATATAACTTTGATTATATTATTGGTGAAAGCCAGAAAATTAAAGATGCCATAAAATTAGCTAAAAAAGCAGCTCAAGGTGAAAGTATCGTTCTTTTGCAAGGTGAGAGTGGTACTGGCAAAGAGCTTTTTGCCCACGCAGTGCATAATTATAGTCACCGCAAATACGGCCCTTTCATTGCTGTAAATTGCGGGGCTATACCTGAAACACTTGTAGAAAGTGAATTTTTTGGATATGATACTGGTGCTTTTACAGGAGCTAAATCCCAGGGACAAATCGGGAAATTTGAATTAGCTAACGGCGGAACTTTATTTTTAGATGAGATAAGTGAACTACCGTTAAAATCCCAGGCTAGTCTATTAAGATTATTACAGGACCGCACCTTGACTCGAATCGGTGGTATAAAGCCTATACCTATCGATGTGCGCATTATAGCGGCTACTAATAAAGATTTGCATGAAGAAGTACAAAAAGGGAAATTCCGTCTGGATTTATTTTATCGCATTAATGTTATTAGTATTGATATTGCACCTTTGCGTGAACGTCCCGAAGATATCGAAGTATTAACCTCCCACTATTTAGGGAAATTAGGGGGTAGGCTACACCACTCGTTTGTTAAGTTATCTCCCGAAGTAAAACAAATATTCCATCAGTACTGGTGGCCAGGTAATACCCGGGAGTTAATAAATATTTTAGAGCGAGCCCTTCATTTAATTGATGAAGACCTCATTTTACCTGAACATTTGCCCCTACAAATTAAAAATACATTACAGCAAAACAAGGATGGGTTACTTTTAGAAAATGCAGAAGCAAAACTAATAAAAACAGTTTTAGCTCAGTGTGATAATAATATATCCAAGGCTGCAGAGCTCATAGGCATCGGCCGCACAACCTTGTATAGAAAGCTAGGAAAATATAATATTAAAGCAGAAAGGTGACAGTTCTACCTGTCACCTCTTGATTTTTTACCCTTGGCTAACCAGCCACTAGACTCCCACCGTTTTACCCTCCACCTACAGGGGGAAATATACCTATACGGTCACCATCCTGCAAAACTGTAGTTGTCTCTTCTCTACGTCCATTCACCATTATGATTAGGGATTTTTCTTCTGTCAATTCCAGGATATTTATTATATCTTCAATAGTACTCTCCTCGGCAAGCTCAATGTCATGGAACCCGCCGGGCGAGAGCTTTCTTAAGTAAGCAAATAGCCGTACTTCAACCCGCACTTATCTCACACCTCAAACTATTCTTTACTAGCTGCCGCTTGGTCCATAGCAACGTCTTCAATAACAGAAAATACACTATCCAACTGTTCGCCGGTAAAATCAAAAGTTGTATTATGTGGTGGGCAGCCTTCTTCAACAATAAACTCCGGCATCCTGTCATGAGCATTTGTAAAGCCTGCTTTTTTATTGAATTCTCTTTCCCATTTTAGTACAGTTTTGCCCAGCTCTGTAACGTCATCAAGGGTAAGAGTTAAGCCATATTGAGCATTAAGCATATCTACAACTTTAGGTAAGGCCTCAGGCACGTCTAACACTGCAAAAGCAACAAACAAGCATAATCCGGTACTATCGACGGCCGCAGTAGCTATCTGCAGATTACGGGATAGGTCAATCTGACCGTCATTTTTCAAAGGATCCACAAATCCGCCAACCTTTAATATATTGGCTGTAACACTATACCCAGCAGTATGATCCGCACCCATAGTAGTTGTTGCATAAGTTACTCCCACACCTTTAACTGCCCGGGGGTCATAGGCTGGCATAGCTTGACGCTTAACGGTAGGTATTCTTGTTACGCCATAAGCAGTTCCTGTAAACTCAGCACCTTGACCTAATATTCTACCTAAGGGAGTAGCGTTAGCTACATCTTCACTAAATAGTTTTAATGCGCCTTCATAGTCGCCAAAGGGTAAAACACCGCCCTCCATAGCGACTCCCAAGGTTACACCCATTTCAATAGTATCTAAGCCTAAGTCATCACAATATCTATCAAGCTTAGCTAATGCGTCTAAATTATCAATTTTGCAGTTAGCCCCAAAAGCCCAAATTGTTTCATATTCAAAGCCTGCTGTCAAATATTCACCTTTTTCATCATGGTAAACCTGTGAACAACGCATTACACAGCCAGGATGGCAAGCATGAGTTGGTTTACCACCTCTAGCATTTATGGTATCATACATTGTTTCGCCACTAATTTTGTCTGCCCCATCAAATCTCCCTGTTTTAAAGTTTTCGGTTGGCAAGCCACCAGCCTCATTTAATACATTTATTAAAACAGCGGTACCATAGGTAGGTAGCCCTTGACCACACACCGGATGAGCTAGCAGCATTTTACTAAAGGCCTGTGCCGCTTCTTTAAATGCTTCTTTATCTTTAACCTCTACACCAGGAGCACCTTGGTCATCAATTACCATAGCTTTTACCTTTTTAGAGCCAAGAACAGCACCTAAACCTCCCCGACCAGCATGTCTCACCGGTCTGCCTTCCATATCAGCCACAGCAATAGAAGCAGAAGACATTTTATGTTCTCCGGCAGGCCCAATTGAGATTACACCAGCTTTTTCACCAAATTTACCCCTAAGAACATCCCCTGTCTCATAGTTGCCTTTACCAACTACATCTAAAGCATCTAATAATTCAACACCATCTTTGGATATTTTTAATACCTGCCACTCATCAGCTATTCCTTCGAGAATAAGCGCTTTTATCCCTAAACGGGCCAGCTTTTGAGAAGCAACACCACCAGCATTAGATTCCTTTATTGTGCCTGTAAGAGGGCTTTTCCCACCAACAGACAAACGTCCGGAACTAGGTGCGCTTGTGCCTGATAATAAACCGGGAGCAAAAACCAGTTTATTCTTTTTGCCTAGTGGATTACAGTTAGGATCAACTTCATCAAGAATTATTTTGGAAGTTAAAGCTCTTCCACCTAGTGCTGCGTATGCTTGAGGAACTTCTTGAATTTTAACCTTTTTGTTAGTTAAATCAACTCTAAATAATTTCAGGACCTCCACCTCCAATGAATATTTTGAATTCTCACTATATTATTGCAATAATCATGCCACAATAGTAATAACATTTTGTGCATGCTGGTGTTTCAAAACGAAACAGCAGTTGTATCACGTCAGAACAACTGCTTTCTCTTAACTATTATTCTTTACTAGTATTCTTATTATTTACATCCAAAACAGCCTTCAGGGAATATGTTCCTTGCATAAAAAGTGTATCAATGATTTCTTTGGAAGGCTGAAATATTGGTTCAGGAAAATTGCCCATGCTAAACCAGTTCCATTCCACGATTTCATTAGGGGCACTAATAGCGGGCTCCCCTTGCCAGCTAGTTGCTAGAAATCCTAAGGTAAGGTAATGTGATTCCGGTAAAATAACATTAGCCAAAACTATAGGTTCTACCTCTTGCACCTCAATTCCAGATTCTTCTTTAACTTCCCTCCTAGCACATTCCAATAATGTCTCATGCCATTCTAACTTACCCATAGGTAAACACCAATAGTTACCTCCTGTTATCTTAGGATGGCGCCTGCCTAGAAGATACTTATTATTTTTTTTTATTACTACACCTATAGATATTCCGGGTCTATTCAATAGGTCTTACCCCCAGACATGTTTTAAGCCAGGTTCATTTTTTCCAATTCATCAATAACAATTGTTTTTGCTATTTCTGTTACCAATGGGTCAAACTGACTCCCATTACATCGTTCTAGCTCATTTATAACAAAAAGAGCATTCTGAGCTGACCGGTATGGTCTTTTTGTCATCATAGCATCAATAGCATCAGCTACACCTATAATTTTTGCTAAAAAATCCATCTGTCTCCCTTTAATCCCTTGGGGATATCCAGTACCATCAATTCTTTCATGATGTTCTTCAATAATTCTTTTAATCCGCTCTAAAAAAGGAATATCACCAATCATATTTGCCCCAATAGTAGGATGGGACTTAATAACCTCAAATTCTAGCGGTGTTAAAAGCCCCGGTTTATAAAGAATAGCTTCAGGCAACCCAATTTTACCAATATCATGTAAAAGGGCAGCAAATTCTAGCTCTTCTAAGTCCCTAGGGTCCAAACTTAATTTTCTCCCAATTTGCAGACTAATATCCTTTACTCTTTCACAATGCCCGTGTGTATAAGGGTCTTTTGCATCAATGGCTTTTGCTAGAGCCTTTATTATACTGACATAGGAATTTTTTAATTCTGTATATGTAGAGGAATTATGTAATACCATGGCAGTAAAATTTCCGAAGAGAACTAAAATATCTGAAATGTTCTCATGATAATCCGACCAGGCAAAAGGCTTTGTATCCTGAATATCAAAAATCCCTAAAAGCTCACCTTGATAAATAAGAGGAAGGGCAACTTCTGCTTGAGTATCATCTATCTCTTTAATATATCTCGGATCATTTAAGACATCTTCGACAATTATTATCTCCTGATTTAGGGCCGCAATCCCAGTTATACCCTCACCTATTTTAACTTTAGACACTTCTGTCATATTTTTGTCATATCCATAGCAGCATTTAATTGTTAAATATCCATTTTCAGGCAGTAATATTCTTCCTGTTTTAAAATCTACCAATTTATTTGCCAACTCCATAATTCTCGGTAGAACTTGCTCTAAGTCCCAGGAAGAAGCAATCAATTGACTAGCTTCAAAAAGTATTGCAAATTTTTCTCTTTCTTGTGATACTTTCTCTTGTGCATTTTGTAATTTTAAATTTTGCTCCAACAATTTATTTGATAACTCAGTTGTTTCTTTCAACATTTTTTGAATCTCTTTACGTTGCTTTATCAGATTATTGGTAAAAAGCTTTAGTTCCTGCATATGTTGCTTAGTGTTTTCTTCTAATAAGGCTTCATTTCTAATAAAAATTTGAAAGGTCATAAATAATCTTAAAAATAAGTACAGGGAGACGCCCAAGTAAAAAAGTAAAAATATCAGCTGATGATAAATAAAATCACTGCTTTTAAAGAGGATTAAATTTATCACTACAAAAGCTATTGTTAGTAACACCATGGCAATTATTAATCTGGTGAAATGGATTTTAGCTTTCTTAGATTGCTGATTTCTCTCTTCCATTTATTAACTCCCTTCACCAAACTAACATTTCCAACATAAATATTTTTCTACACATACCATAATTTACCCTGCAAAAATTTTTAAAAAAAGAACAAAATCTTCCTTTTTATTGAAAAAGGCCCAATTTTGTTCATATATTTCACCATTTACTTGGTTGTACCATATAAAACTAGTAAAACACCGATAATAGTAATAATCAATTTAGTAAAAGACACCTTTCCTGCCATATTGGCAATACCTATGGCACTAATACTGATAAAAATTAATGGAGCTACAAGTCCGACAAAAGCATTAATCCTTAAAGCATCCGTTATTGTCTTATATTTAAACATTAATAAGGCAGCAATTAAAGAAATGACTGCTAAAAGAAGTCGCAAAAGAAACATAGCTTTTACTACATTATCTTCACCCATAACTTTACTCACCTCCGCTTTTAGTCTTTCTTCGCACTGTCATAGCATACTGCTTTTATAATTATATATTTTTTTATATTTATTAAACAATAATCATTTATAATAACCCTTATACTTTTCTGGCAGTAATTGAGCTATTCTAAGCATCATTAAGTCAATTACCTCTCCCTCTTCGGATAAACTTGCCAGAGAAAAGGGTTTGCCAATATTTATGTAAACATCTGCTCTCGAAAACCATTCCCTACTCATTTTCCCTTTAGCATTGATAGGTAAAAGCTTTTCTGTACCCCAAATTCCTATAGGCACGATCAAAGAATTAGTATTTCTAGCTATTAACACCACACCAGAGCGGCCTTTTAGTAATTCACCCGCTCTACTCCTTGTTCCTTCCGGAAAAATAAAAAGGGAGTTTGAATTCTTTACTACTTCAATTGCTTCTCGCAAAGCCTTTCTATCTGGTTTGTTGGGATGAATTTGAATATGGGGAATTAGTTCAAGTACCATACTGGTTATCAACTCATCCTGAAGCTTGACACCGGCTAAAAAGGTAACTGCTTTTGCTTTTTCTAGCACATATTGCATTATCAACCCGTCGGCATTAGACAAATGGTTTGCTATAAAGATTACGTTTTCTACTTTAGGAATATTTTCTAATCCGTTAGCATCAATAACAGCATACTTTTGGATAAAATAACGTGCTAAACGTTTAGAAACTTTTTTTCTTATTGTTTTTGGAATTACTGCCAGCAAATAAAATAAGTATTTGTACATCCAAAAATCCTCCCTCCTTTATCAAAAAATAAGCTTCTGCTCTCCTTATTAAGTGGAAATAATTCTTTCTACGTAAACATTAACACTACTATCTTATATAGTAGTGTTAATAAATAGCTATATATTTAATCACCAGCATTATCCCTAAAATTATAAATCCTACCCTAATAGGGACTATCAGCTTGTTTTCTTCCTGATAAGTTACTTTTAACCTTTTACCCCAAAATAAAAATATGGCTAAGTTAATTAGGGTAAAATTAACTATACTCCAGAAAATAAAATAATCATATATAGAGGAGATTATTCCTCCTAGAATAATGGATAAAAAAAATACAATTAGTAAAATATGTCTGCTTTTCATTAATGTCCCCCTAAATTTTTTCTCTTTTTATTTTAACTTCAATTTTACAAAATGTCTTCTTCTAATGAGTGAAATTAAAATAAATAATGATAAAGATAATCTAACCTTCCCCTTTTCATTAAAAATATACCAGAAAATTTCATAACTTGTCTGATTTTCTCTTTGTACTTAGGAGCATAGCAGGGTGTATCACAATTCTTGCAAGCTGGTTTCGGATCTTTAGGACATACCTGTCTCCGCTTTACAGCATATAAAGCTAGGTCTTGACATTCACTACATAATTGGGCCTGTAAATCCTGGTCAAACTGTTTTTCAATATTATTATGATTTTCCCGACAGAAAACTTTAATAAACTCTAAAACAACCTTAATATCTTTATCTTTTTTATTCATTTGGAATACCTCCACAAAAGTTTTTTAATCTACTACACACTGACATTTCCACATAAACTCAGGATATTATAAAGCGATCCCTAAAACCATATGCTTTAATATAGATTTATTGTATATTTATATTATCATGAATATACAGGAGATTAAAATTATGGAAAAAGAAAAACTAGGTTTTTTAGTAACACTAATTTCTGCAGCAGGTTTCGGTTCAATGGCTATTTTTGCAAAAATAGCTTATAGCTATGGCCTGAATATAACTACTATCTTAGTCTTTAGATTTTGTATAGCAGTACTGATCCTATGGCTTTACATATGGTTTAAAAAGGAATATGTACCCGTGGAAAGAAAAACACTTTGGAAATTAATATTAGTTGGCACATTAGGTTATGGCCTAGTTTCGGTGTTTTATTTTAATTCTGTTAAGTTTGCATCAGCTTCACTGGCAGGTATCCTTTTATATTTACACCCCCTTTTAGTCTATTTAGTACTAATATTTTTAAAAAGGGATTTCTTTGCATGGAACAAGGCAGCTGCCTTAGTAGTATCTTTCTTGGGACTGTTGTTTGTATTGGGTTCATCTTTTAGTATAACTAATTATTTAGGACTTCTGGCAGGTTTGGGCTCTGCTTTTGCATATACATTCTATATTGTAGCAGGTGATAAAGTTATTAGAGAAATGAAACCTATACAAGGAACTGCTATTGTTATTACATCTTCAGCAGTTGCATATCTGATTTTTGGTTTATTGAGCCAAAATATCATCTTGCCAGAACAAAACATTGCCTACCTTTGGATGACAATAATTGCAGTATTTTCAACTGTAATTGCCATAGCACTATTCTGGGTAGGGGTATCCCTAATTGGCCCCACCAATGCTTCTATAGTTAGCACGTTTGAACCCTTTGTAACAGTGATTTTAGCCTTTGTATTTATAGGCGAAAAATTAACAACCTTTCAAAGCTTTGGTGGATTACTAATTATTGGTGGTGTTGTAATTTTAAAAAGTGTGAAATAAACTTTAAGATATTTATTGATATTTCAGCTCTATGTAATTATAATACAGCCTAAAAAATCGCCTTTTTAAGGGCGATTTTATTAACTAAAATTATTTTAACAGAAACTGCTTCTTTTGTTCAAACTCCTCATCACCTAAATAGTTCTTTGCTTTCGTTCTTTTAAATATCTTAATATAAGTTCATCCAGTTCTCTGCTCCTTTGTATTGCTTCTTCATAATTAGCTTTCTTGTTTAGTAGCATTTTCTCAATTTGTATTTTTTCAGTATGAATTTTATAAGCAAATAATGGATCCATTGAAATCCTCCATAGTTATTATTAAAAAAATGAAAAGGCAGTCTAATACAAGACTGCCAAAAATAACAATTATGCTTGGCAACCTGGCAATCATAGCTTTCGCTTTAGACCCATAGCTTTGCGTCCCACCCTTTCAGATGGTTTGCCTTTATCTGCTGTTTTTGGAAACATAATTATTATATATGATTTTTTTGATAATCTGTGTCGAAATTTGTAAGTTAAAATTTTTTAGAGTTTATTGTATTCGAAGTTTTTGTTCTGGTAATTTTATCGTTCACTATACTATTAAGCACATTCATCTAGTATGCTTACACAAAAAAAAAGCTTTGACCAACTGCCTATCATAGGATATAATGCTGTCATGACAGATGTAAAGACAGTAAGGAGGAGTTGTTTTATGAAAATTAGAGACCTTGTTTTAGGGGCATTATTAACAGCGTTAGCTCTAATGATTCCATTGGCTTTTGGCGGTTTTTTGGGGGTTACCATCCCACCCTTTAGTGCAACACTAGCCTCCCATGTTCCTGTTATGTTGGCGATGACAGTAAATCCTTTAGTTGCTTTTGTTGTAGGTGCAGGATCAGCTTTTGGGTTTTTAATTAAATTGGGACCTGTTATTGGTGCCAGAGCTTTTATGCACACTATTTTCGCAGTCATCGGGGCAATACTGATTAAGAAGGGCTATGGTTTACGAAATGCCTTATTCTTGACCTTACCCATCCATGCTGTGAGCGAAGCCTTGATTGTTATTCCTTTTGGCTTTTCCTTATATAAAGCAGGAGTTGTCATTGGCATCGGTACAGCCCTCCATCATGGAGTAGATGCAATTATTACTTTAGCAGTTTATGGATTACTTACAGCCAGCGCAGGATTCACATTAAGGAAGAATTAAGACGCCTTGTGACAGGCGTCTTAGAGCATTTTTTGCATTATAATTATATCCAGCCACCTGCCAAATTTAAAACCGACCTCTTTTAAATACCCTACTTTTTGGAAGCCAAATTTGCAATGCAGTTTGATACTAGATTGGTTATCATCAACAATGATACCTAACAGGGCATGCAATTTGTTTTCTTTAGCTAATATAATTAACTCTTGCAGGAGCAGCGTGCCAATTCCATGACCATACTTATCATTACGCACATAGATAGATGTCTCTCCTGAAAATCTGTAGGCTGCCCTTGGTCGAAATGGTGATATGGAACCCCATCCTACAACCTCACCATTATCCTCCGCAACGACTAAAGGGTATCTGGGGTCATGGTGAGTTTCAAACCATTCTTGTCTCTCCTCGAATTTTCTTATCTCCTCATCAAAAGTAGCTGTTAAATTTAAAATTGCATGATTATAAATTTCGTTAATAGCGGGCAAATCTTTAAAATGTGCTTTTCTAATTAACATTTTCATCCCTACTTATCTGCTAAATAATTTAAGTCTAGCTAAGAAGGCCCAGCGCCTATGTAATTTACGAAAATTACCCGGCATTGCTTTGTAATTACTTACTGCCTCCTGCAACAATTCTCTGCCTTTAATTGAATCATACTTTAAGAGAATAGAACCACATTTATACAGAATTTCCGGTGTTCCAAACTGCCATATTTTTTTGAGAAACTCATTAACCTTTTCCGGTATTGGATTATTGTCTAATTGGTATTCTAATAAGTATATATAAGGTTCACCATAAGCTATTTTAGGACTAATACTTAATGCTTTGGTAATTTCCTTACAGCCTTCTTCTTTTTGTCCCATTAAATATAACCCTTTTCCTAAATAAAAATGAATATCCGCATATTCAGCCATTTTTTCTAAACACTTTTCAAAGTACTCTACAGCCTGGGTATATTTCTTGCCTTCTAAATACAATTGACCCAGCTCTTTATATCCGTCAACATTTGCAGGATTTAATTTCACTAGCTCTTTAAGAGCCTTAATACGGCTGGAACGTTTAAAGGGCTTTAAAAAATCGGGAAAAAGCCCAATAAACTGGCGATCTATAATTAGATACAAAAAGAAAATGATAAATAATGCTAAAAGGGGACTGCCAAGGAAAATCCTAAATATAAAATAATATAAGAAAAATCGCACTCAAATCCCTCCAAAATATACTACCCTAATAATTCTTGTATTTTCATTATGTCTAAGTTACCGCCACTTATTACGCTGACCAAATTGAGCCCTTTGCCTTCTTCCTTTAACATTGCTGCAAAAGATACAGCACCACTAGGTTCGATAATAAGTTTCATTCTTTCCATAATCATTTTCATTGCATTCTTTATTTCAAATTCATCCACTAAAACCAGCTCATCCACATATTTCTGTACAATAGGAAAGGTTAATTCTCCGGGTATTACTGTTCGAAGACCATCAGCTATGGTATCAGGGGATATTTCTCTGCGTTCCCTAGCCTTACTAGAGGTATACATACATGAGCTTCCCTTAGGCTCAACTCCAATCACCTTAATTTTAGGGTTGAAGGCCTTGATACAGCTTGCGATTCCTGAAAGGAGTCCCCCGCCCCCAATTGGTACAAAAACTTTATCTATGGGATGATTCCAATCTATTAGTTCTAATCCTATAGTGCCCTGACCTCGAAGAACTTCATAGTCATCATATGGCGGAATGTACACGTATTCCATTTCCTGGGAAATCCTTTGGGCTGTTTCTATTCTCTCGCTTGACTTGGGACCCACCATGATTATTTCAGCACCATAAGCTCTTATTGCTTTTATTTTTGCTTGAGGTGCAGTATTTGGAATGACAATTGTTGCCTTGATATTATAGGCCTTAGCCATAAATGCTACCGCCTGACCATGGTTACCAGAAGAAGCAGTGACTAAACCGTTAATTTCCTGTTTACCTAAAGACGTTACTTTACTTGCCGCACCTCTAATTTTAAAGGAACCTGTCTTTTGCAAAGACTCTGGTTTAATAAAAAGCTTATTACCTAGATTATCACTTAAGCTTTGAGAAAACATTACACTTGTTTCATGAATAAATGGCTTTATTCGTGATTGTATCTGCCTAAAATCTTCTTTTTCGAACATAA
Source organism: Clostridiaceae bacterium BRH_c20a (assembly GCA_000961765.1). GTDB lineage: Bacteria > Bacillota > Peptococcia > Peptococcales > BICA1-8 > BICA1-8. The sequence goes on from LADT01000040.1 coordinate 58,783, forward strand.
AACCTCCACCTCTATTTGTTTTTTCTTTAGTATTCTCTAAAAGGTACTGTTAAACCTTTCAAA
>LADT01000021.1 GCA_000961765.1 Clostridiaceae bacterium BRH_c20a
TTATCTTTGAATTTCCGCAGACTCATAGTTTCTTGTTGAGCCATTTCATCACCCCGAACATATATTTGCTTCAATTATAGCAAACGGGTGTTCTTGGGGCAATAGTTTTCTGAGGCAAATTGATACTCATGTTTAGTAAAACCGGGCCACCTCTTAAGCCATCCAACCTTATCTTATACCCCATATTGTTATACGTACAGCATTTTCCTTCAGGTTGATAACACCCTTCTCAACCTGTAGAATATCTATCCTCCAATCTTCAGGCCTTCCTTTAGTTCCTCCAAGAATAGGGTAAAAGCAATCAATCAAGGACTTTATTCTGCCAGTGGCAATACCTCCAAGGTTTATTTTAAGACCTCCGAATTGCAGACGTACCGCAAATCGTGTACCCTTGTTAAATGGAAGATTCAGTGAATCTAACCAATGTGGAATCTCTGGGGCAGTAGCACTCCTTGGGAGTTCCCCTTGATAAGCCTCATCAAATATAGGTTTTCCAAATTCCTTCAAGTTGCCAGGTTCCGATTGTTCTATACTAAGATTCAAACCGCTAGGTTTCTTACATACCTTTCTTCCATACCACCATTTAATGTTAGGTCGCTTACCACCAAACCAGCCCAATCTGTTAACAAGAAGCGAAAAAACTGGCTCGCAAAGGTTGTCTATATCAAGGGGATGGTTGTTTGGGGCAAGTGTCGGTAACATAAAATCTAATTTAAGCCCTTGAAAACCCTCATCTGTTGGCTTTGGAATACTTGCTTCCAAGATACACTTCCAGGGGATTTCGCCTTTTGTTGCAAAGGTTGCAGGGATACCGGGTATCCATAATTCCATTTACCTCTACACCCCAGTTTTGTTCTGTTTGGCTACATGATATTGACAGTATGCACTCCATCAAGCCTGATAAAAAGAATGGTAAAATATGTTATGATATGGTACTATAAAATATATCTAATAGAACCACAATTAATTGCTAGTGGAGATAAGAGGATATATTGTGGAGTTAAGTATTATAAGTAAAATTTCAATGTTCTTTTCTTCCTATACTCTTCTTTTTATAGCACTTGCCGTCAAAAATTATCAAAATAAGGCTTTATGGTTATTGCTTAGTATATCTATTTTGGGCCTCGTTGCCACTTTTTTTATCCTTCATACAAGAATCAACCCTGATGAAGCTAGTATTGTTCAGATTAAGACCAAAAATGAGTTGGTTACAGGTTACCTAGTTACATACATTTTACCCTTTTTAAGTTTTAACTTAAATAGTTTAACAGAGCTATTGTCATTACTAATAATCCTAATTACTATTTGTGTCTTATATATAAAGGCGGACTTAATATATATTAACCCAACACTAATGCTGATGGGATATAATATTTATGACATTGAAATGGATAATGGACGCAAAAGAACACTATTATCAAAAAAAAAGATACAAGATTTGAAGCTATTAAGTGAAATAACTTTTTATGAGCTTCATGATAGAATGATAATAATTGAAAGAGTGGTGAATGATGAATGAAAGATATAATTACAGAAATACTCAATAATATAAATTTGTCTACTTCGGTCAAGGTGTATTTTATAAATCCAAATTATAACAGAAGCCAAAAAAATGATTATATGATAGCCAAACTAAATATTAATGATAGTGCAGTAAAGGCAATTAAAAGCGTAATAAGAAGTTGTGCATCTGAATTAGTAGATAAGCAGCAAATAACCATTCATAACATTGAAAAAGAGGATGATGACTATGTTATCACAATTCCATGTACCGAAGTTGACGGCTTAAATGAATATATTAAATTGATTCTAGAGGAAAACTACACTAACTTTAATTCTAATGATAGCAAGTCCTCCTTGGAAAAACTAAAGTATTATATTGTTCAAATACGCATTAATAAAAAGGAGTATTATTTTATAAAAAGATATTCGTTTAATAAGCTAATGGCTCCCAAAAAGCAATTAATGTTCCTGCTGAAACAAGAAGTCTTTCAGCATATAAACAGTAAGAATTTATTTGTACTGAGCAATTCGATTGATGCTTTTATAAGAGATAATTTAGTATATGTAATCAACGAAAAGCAATTTTCTTTAATGACCGGCTATTACGAAAAAGAGAGAGCTAAAGCATCAGATATTCTTGATAAATTTAATGAAACCGGCTTGATAGCAAATTTCAATAAACTAATAGAATATTGCAATAGTAAAATATCATATATGAAAAGACTAAGTAAGGTGGATATAAACAGCTTGCCAAGTATAACATTTGAAAAGGTATTAGAACTTAAAGAAAAGAGAGGTACAGATATTTCCATGGATAAGAGAAGAAAAAAGCTATCATTTCAGAATAACGAACAGTTAAAAAACATAATAGATTTATTATTAGATAACTTCGTCACTTCTGATGTAACCTCAGAACCCTATAGAGCTTTGAATAAATACAAAGACAATAAACCAGCTTAAAAAGGATTGAATATTTTTTTATACAAAACATATAGGGTTTTTGTCGATATTTTATGTAAACAACTTACACTAAGGGTATACTCTAAGATAGATTTCTTGTTAGCTGCTTTTAAGGTAAATAATGAACTAAGTCAGAATTATACCCGGGTTTGAGGATTCTCCCCCAACTTTTTCCATCACCCTTTATACCCTTAAAATCAAATCTAGGTGTAAATCAAAAAGCCGATGTGCTACATTTTTCTGGTTTGCGTATTTAAAAATGGACCAACCACTACTGCGTTCAATTCCAAAGCTTACTAGACATTAGAGAATCAACTAACCTTAAAAATCTTTTTTTACGCCACTTTTAGGTATTCATCATCTCAGTCATTCTTATTTATGGGGGGTAGGACTTTAAAGGGGTTGGGGTATGGGTTGGGGGAAAAACTAGAAAGTTATAATTTCTATAATAATTCTTGGCAAATAGTTTCACCAAATTATATCCATATAGAAACCCTTCAAAAAGAAGACTGGATAAGTTCAGTCTTTTTGGTGTTTCTATGTTATTACAGGCTCATTCCTTTGCTCCATATTGCTTTAATAGTTCAATAACTTCTGGATATCTTCCCCAATACAGGGCAGTATATCCTTGGTTTGACCTAATATTTGGGTTGGCACCAACTTCTAATAGGATATTTACAATATCGATATACTGCTTTTCGTTGTGAGACGCTAGACATGCTTTCATTAATGCGGTATAACCATCATTATCAGTGGCATTAGGGTTTGCACCAGCTTTAAGAAGTAAATCTACAATATGCTTTTGACCAGCAAAACTGGCTGACATAAGTGCCGTATTTCCCCTTTTATCTGTTAAGGCTAAATCTGCTCTATGATTAACCAGTAGTTTTACGATGTCAGCGAAACCCCAATATGATGCGTATGATAAAGGAGAGTTGCAATATTGGTTTTCTTGAACATCAGGGTGTGCGCCAGCAGAAAGTAAAAGTTCCGCTACTTCATAATACCCATAACGAGCAGCAAAATGTAGCGATGTCCACCCATAAATATCTTTACTGTTTGGATTAGCATTCAAGGTAAGTAATAGCTTAACAATGTCGGTTCTAACATTTGCAACGGCATGTATTAGAGGTGTTCTACCCTCATCATCAATTACCTCGACATTTATTCCTGATTCCAATAATTTATCAACCTCATTATAATTACCAGCTTTCACTGCTTCTATAAGTTGCTTTGGGGTGCCAAGACTATGAGATATGGCTAATTTTTTTTCGGACTCTTTCACGGTATTCTGCTCATTATTATTAGATTGCTCATTATGCTGAGGTTCGATTGAAGGGCTTTTAGTAGGCTGTGATCGGCTAACTTGAAGGTCGTTACCTGACCCTGTAGATATTGCAGTTTGCTTTTCGTTGAATGGGGGTTCCTTGTTATTAGATGTAGCTACGAAGGCTAACACGCATAATAATAAACCCAAAATAAATATTATCTCTTTATATAACTTCCTTTTACCAGATTCTCTATCGTGTTGATCAAAATTACTTTGAGGTTCACTATTATATTTTTTTTTAGCGTGTTGGGGGTTGTATTCTCCATGTGTCTTATTGTCGGATTCTGACTGATTATTAGGGCTATACTCTTCTTTGACTGTGTTTTTATAGTTTTGGTATTGTTTATTGTAGCTTTTTCTTGTATCACTATTTATTAATATACTGTAAGCCTCGTTTAATTCTTTCTGTCGCTGCTCTGCCCATTTTTTAAGGTTCTCTGGTTGTGTGTCTGGGTGACTAAATGAACTTAGTTTTCGATATGCTTTTCTTATTAATTCCTCATCAGCATCTTGAGGTATACCAAGTATAGAATAATAATCTTTCATAATTTCCCTCAGTTTTTCTAAAATAATTCAGCAGATTAGACAGGTTTCCTCCCAGCAATTCAATTGAAGTAATGGCAATATCTGTTATCTTTTAACTGCCTTTTCTCGATATGTAAAATTAAAATTTTATTCCATTAAACCAATAACAGCGAATATTTTTGTTCTATAGACCCTCTTCAAACGCCGATATGTAAGGCGAATCCTATTGCTGAGCTAACTAACCCTACCAGGCCAATGAACAAATGCCCGGAAATTAGTAAACCAGCCCGGTCACATATGAACAAGGCGTACAGGAGTTCAGTATAGCTATTTCGCCTGGAGGAACACTGATTTTAAGGTTAGCTAATCAGAATCAGCAAAGTCTTGTACCTTTTCAAAATAAAGATAAAGAGGCTGTTTATCCACACCTAACCCCTTTTGAATCATAATATCAATAATACTTTCTCCGTTTAAGAGGATTATTGGGACAGCCCCTTTTTTAAATGATGTCTCCTTGGCTTGCTGTGAAAAATCAGATGTTGTAAAAAAGATTCCTTGTTCAAACTCCCCTTGAATAGCACCTCTGAACTTGTCAATCTCGGGTCTTCCAACAGTTCCCTTCCAACGCTTACATTGAAAGGCTACGTTCATCGAAGCAAGACCAATCTTTAATTTACCATAACCATCTATACCACCATCACCTGAAGCTTTCGTATTTTCTAAGCTTATAAAACCATAGGCATGCAACATTTTTTTTGAAAATGATTCAAACTGAGTAGGGGAAAGTTCTAGCCCAACTTTCGGCAAAAAAGACTAAAAAAGACCTTAAATCAGCTCATTGAAGCCTGAAAGTCATGAAAATACTGAATCGTATTTCAAAATCCCGAAAGTAGTGACCTAATATTTAGCTGCACTTGCTAAAACATATTGCATTCTGCTGGGTTTCTGGTAAAATTAAATCATGTTTATTCGCGAATACGTTACATACAACAAGAAGGTAAACGCCCGATATATTACCCACCGCCTGGTTGAATCATTTCAGACGGATAAAGGGCCCCGCCAGAGGATCATCATGCATCTCGGCACGCTTTCCCTTCCCAAGTCTGAATGGCGCAAGCTCGCAGCAGTGCTTGAGGAGCGGCTGTCCGGGCAGATATCGTTGTTTGAAGAACAATTTCCCTCTATTACGGAGGCTGCTGATAAGGCGTTTGAACATTATCTGTTCACTCAATCACGACGCAAGGAACGGGCATCACAACAGGAAAACCGCGAAATTGTTCCGGT
>LADT01000027.1 GCA_000961765.1 Clostridiaceae bacterium BRH_c20a
ATAAAAAGAAAGCAGAGTATATTTTACCCTGCTTTGTAAAGAGGTATATGAAATGTTTGAGAAAAAAGTTTAGTTTCCTTTATGTAAATACTATAACTTATTAATGTGTATTTTTTGTAATCAAAAAGTGAAAATTATGTTACCATTAGGTATTTGACATCTCATCCTGAAAAATTCTAGGTTTCCATTGGCTTAAAACATCTTGGGGAACTACTATGGAGCCACCTTCTAAAGAATACATCAACTCTTCTGGTGGATATTTTACACATCCCCCACTCAACCCAAATAAATCTGTATTACGCCACCGTGTGAAACAGGTCTGACAGACAAGTTCTTTGTTTTCTAAAGTAAACTCTGTTCCGTAGCATGGTTCACAAATACCTGTGGCAATAATAAGCCTGCCTGCAGATGATATATATGTAATTATAGGTAATACCTTGAGGTTACCATAATATATCCTTTCCGTAGAGTCTTTATATTCAGTATAGATTAACTTATTTTCCCCTACCACTGATAGAGGAATCTTAACCAAACCATCTTCCACCCTTAAATCAATTTTTGTCATTTCAATCTTTTGTCCAGAATAGTCTGGAATATTTTCAAAAAAATAGTTGCCGCTGTTTGAATCCTCGTAACGTCCACTGGTTTCCCAAATAAAAAATCCTACAAATAATAATGTAATAGTAAGAGTTATCCCCAATACTTGGTTTCTTTTTCTTTTTTGTGCCTCTATATACTCTTGAGCAAACTGTGCTCTTCTTAACTCATTGTTATTCACAAAATCACCACCTTATCGCTCTAACCTTTTTTCAATCTTTATTTTGGAACTCTTTCTGAGGCTAGCTTTAACACTTCAGCCTCCTTTTCTAAATTTGACTGCCTAGTTCCAATTGTAAATACGTAAATAATTAAAATGATCCACAGGATTGAATAAGCTAAATAAAAGTAATACATCTTAATACCTCCGTCTATAAATTTCTAATAATAACATCTTTAGTTTTCTGTATTGTGCAATCTAACTGATATAGTTTTACTACCCTCGGCAATAGGAAAGCGTATAATAGTGTAAAAGCCATAACACTTAAGGATAAAGTTATGCTCATCTTTGTGGTGATAGCCATTTTTCCGCTTTCCATTAAATTAGGGTGGACAGTCCGCCACCATCTAACCGAAAACCAAACAATTGGTACATCAATAAACCCGATAATACCTAAAACTGCACTGTACCTAGCCCTTCTTCCCTCTAAAGTTATGCCGGACCTTAACAACAAATAGGCAGCATAAATAAACCAAAGAATCAAGGAGGTGGTCAATCTAGGATCCCAGGTCCACCAGTGCCCCCAGAAGGCCCTTCCCCAAATAGAGCCGGTAGCCAGCACGATACTCATAAAAACAAAACCTATCTCTGCGGATGCTGCACTATACCAATCCCATTTCTCATTAAAAGTTAGTAAATATTTAATACTCGAAATAAATACAATGAAAAACGCCAAAAATCCAACCCAAGCTGCAGCCACATGAAAATAAAAAATCTTTTGCACAATGCCCATTACTTTTTCTGCAGGTACCCAAATAAATATTAAATAATTTGCCGCTATAATAGTTAGCAGTGTAATAATGCCTAATATATAACCCCATTTTTTGCCCAATTACTACACCTCCACTACAAAATCAAACAGAAGTATCGGAACAAGCGTATATAGAAAATCAAAAACTAATATTAACCCTAGCCAGTGCCCCCATAATTGTAAAGGCGCTCCCTTTAATATCAAATTAGAGGCCTGAACCACTGCTAATACCAATGGTAATAATAAAGGAAACAAAACAATAGGTAATAATATCTCACTATTAGTATTAATTGTCAGAACAGAAAGAAACGTGCCCAAGAAAACAAAACCCGTTGTTCCCAGAAAATTAACTAATAAAAATAGAAATGCATTCTGTGGCCATTTGACTGAGAACAATATGAAAAATAATGGTATAACAATTGTCTGCACTATACCTATAAACGCCAAATTACTTACTGCTTTACTAACTAAGATGATGCTTGATTCTCCAACAGCTAAATTTATTCCCAAATAGGAGTCATTTATCCTCTCATTAATAAATGACCTATTTATTCCTAGTACACCGGTGAACAAAAAAACAATCCACATTAACCCGGTGAAATTCTCAAACAAAATATCTTTATTAATATTTAGAGTAACATTTATTATGACCACAATAAGTAAAGAGAAAAACAGCATACTGCTTAATATTTCTTTACGCCTAAACTCTGCTTTAAAATCCTTACAAAGCATGGCATAGATAATTTTAGCAAACTTCACCAAAGGCTACCTCCTAGCTGCCAGGGACATATAAATTTCCTTGGCTTTTGTAGGGCTAATGCTAACATGCTCATAATAAACCTGCTGTCCCTTTTTTAGAACTAAAAGTTTGTCACATAATTCAATAAGATTATCAAAATGATGGGTAACCACCACTATCCCCTTACCTTCCTCTTTTAAATTACCTAAAAGGTTATAAAGTATTTCTACAGCATCTTGATCCAAGCCGGTTTGTGGCTCGTCTAATAGGACATAGCTGGGGTCATGAATTAACGCTCGGGCGATAGCCAGCCTTTGCTGCATTCCTCTAGAGAGGATATATACAGGCTCATGAAGTACAAGTTCTAGTCCTACATCTGAAATAAGCTCATAAATCCTTTCTTTAAGATTATTAATTCTGTACAGCTGACCATAAAATTCTAAATTCTCATAAACCGTTAAGTTTTCATACAGAAATGATTTATGGGCAAGGACACCTAGATGGGGCTTGACTTTGTTTGAGCTTTTAAGTGTATTAATTTCATCAACAATAACATTTCCTGAACTTGGCTTTTCTAAGAGAGCCAATATTTTTAGTAAAGTACTTTTGCCGGCACCATTTTCCCCTACTACAACCGTTAACTCACCCGGGTAAATTTGCATACTTATGTTATTTAATATTTTTTTACTAGATACATTTTTAGTTATATTTGAAATCTGATACATAAGTTTAACTTTCCTCCAAGCTATTGATTCGCAGTTTTACCTTTATTAATAACTGCTTATACTGTTTTCGCAGTTCCTGATATGTCTCCTTATCAATTTCTTTATTATTTCTATTCAAGTCTAACTCCATAATTTTACGAAGCAACCTTTCTTCTTTCGCAATAAGATAAGAGATATCTCCTACTTTAATAGGCTCTTTTTTACGAAGCAACAGTAGGCTAAAGAAAATAAACCCTAAACCAAGCAGAACTAAAAATAAAAGCCAGAGATGGGGATTAGTATGGGCTAAAGGCGAATTGGCCCATCGGTTTAAATGGGATACACTATGAAAGCCTGCTGAACCTATATATTCCTTTGTTACCCTTTCACTATTAACTGTCATTGAATTAATATTTAGCGAAATACTATCTCTTTTAGTTAAATTGTGATTTCCAAATACCTGAAAGTGCACTTGATCCAATACTTCAATGCCTAAATTATCCAATAAATTACTTTTCAGGTTTAATCCCATAGGGACAAAGACGTAAAGTTTGTCAGTAGGATAATTTAATGTCATCAAGGTATCAATATTTTCGCTAGTATAGAACACTAGCAGGGAAATACTTTGTCCGCCATTCATATTCTCGTTGATTGTAACTTTATTGCTCTTAACCGTATATTTATTTGAGTCAAGCTCTATAGTTTTTTCTTCATCATTAAGGTCTTTTTTGCTTAGATAAATATTGTCAGCACCTTCTGGCAGATTTATTATTAAGTCCTCTTGTATGGATTCATCTCCCGTATTAATAAATTGATATAATTCTTTTACCTCAAATTGTTCATCAACATAGTTAATTAATACCAATTGCTCTTCAACCTTTACATTCTCATTCGCCTGGGCTTTAAAAGCTACTGTATTGTTGAAGCTGATTATCACGAATAATATTAATATCCACAATATTTTGCCCCTATTGATATTCATCTACCCACCCCATCAACTGGTGAATTATCTGCAATCTCTAATTCGGAATCTATCTCCTTTTCTATTGCCTTAATTAAATCATCAGCTTTACTTGATTCCTGCTTGTCTTTTTCTTGAAGCAATTTAACAGCCATGCTCTTATACTGATTCTTTAAGTATAAGTAATCATCTTTAGATAATTTGCCCATTTGATAGTCAAATTCGATTTCATTTATGGTAGCAAGTATTGTATATTCACTGTTACTTTGTTCATCCCTGTTAATATAAATTCCAGGACTTCTTCCTTCCTTTATTAAAGGTAGTCCTATTAACATCAATGCAAACAACAATATTGACCCGAATACTATAATAAAAAGAATTTCGTCCATTTTTATTCCCCCAATGAATAAATCATCTACCAATATTTTTTTAGCTCCTGCTCTAATTTTTCTTCATATTCTTTCTTGTGAACTTGTTCATTATTTGTTTTCAATTTATCCGCTACCAAGGAATCAATATTAGATAAACGATTATGTAAAACCCATTTTTCTATGGCAAAGTAAATAATTAAAGCTCCTACAAAAACTGCTAGAAATGGAGTAACGTACGCTGTTAGGTTAAATCCTCGGGGTTTTGGAGCAGCAAGGACCTGTTCACCATAGATTGATACAAAAAATTGGAGAATTTCGTCTTTACTTTTTCCCTGGGCAATTTGATCATTTATTATGCCTCTCATATAAGATGCTGTAGAATTATCACATGCTGACACCAGCATCCCGCAGTCATCCTGGCAGACCAGCATTTCTTCAATTTCCTTCTGAATTGTAGAAACTTCTGCTGAATTAATAGGGACTACTGCTAGATTAATAAGAAAAAGTAAAATTAAGGCAGTATTAGTTATCCTTTTTCTATGCTTCATTCTTCTCAACTCCTTCAAAAGAGTTGACTTGGTATTTAACATACTTTCCACCAACCCGGCTACCCCTCCCGGGCCATAACGCAAACAATGTACCCACAACTATGTAATAGCCACCTGTCCATATCCATTTAACCAAAGGATTTATAAGTATTTTAAAGGTAGCATTTCCATCTAATTCCCAACCGGCTAGAATTATGTATAAATCCTCTATCCAAGTACTGTTAATAGCCACTTCTGTTGAGGGCTGTTTTTGGGTAGGATAAAAAACCTTATGGGGTGTCATTTTACCAATATTCCTATCGTCTTTTTTTATCTGCAGTTCTGCATAGACAACTACATTCTTTCCATCCTTTGTTTGCTTTAAGTCTAGGTAATTTATTTGATAACTACCTATGACAACACTGTCCCCAACCTTTGCTGTGGCCTGTTTGACAATACCAAAGCCTTGGGAGCCTATAATACCAAAAACCATCATTAGGATCCCCAGATGAATAATATAGCCTCCATACCTTCTTCTGTTCCTAAGTAGAAGCCTTATGAAAGATAACCCATAACTCTCTCCCGTTATCCTTTTCCTAGTTCTAATCCCTTTCATTACATCCCATACTGTTGCTGTAAATGCAAAGAATGTAACAACAAAGCCTAAAAGTATATATAACTTTCTGACACCATAAAAATATAGGATAAGTCCTAAAATAATAGATAAAACACCGGGAACAGTAAAATTTTCAATAATATTTTTGATATTTGCCTTCCTCCAGGCAATAAGAGGGCAAATCCCCATTAAAAGAATGAGAATAATGCCTAGAGGTGCGTTCACGGTATTGAAGAAAGGTATTGAAACAGTAATCTTGTTTCCCGTGACCGCCTCTGAAATCAACGGAAATACCGTACCCCAAAAGGTAGCAAAGGTCATTCCCAGTAGAATTAAATTATTAAATAAGAAGCTGCTCTCCTTGGAAATAAGTGATTCAAACTCCCTTTCACCTTTTAATAGCTTGATTTTAAAGAGCATAAGTACAAAAGAAGTAACTAATACAAATAGTGTGAAGGCTAAAAAGTATTTTCCTAAGGCAGAACTGCCAAATGCGTGAACCGACTGCAGTATCCCACTGCGAACTAAATATGTGCCAAATAAAGTAAGCACATAGGTAATTATAATCAAAACTATATTCCAGATTTTCAACATATTTTTCCGTTCCTGAATCATTACCGAATGCAAAAAGGCACTTCCAGTTAGCCAGGGCATAAAGGAGGCATTTTCTACAGGATCCCAGGCCCAATACCCGCCCCAGCCTAATTCTTCATAGGCCCATAAGGCACCATACAAGTTGCCAATGGTTAGAAATAACCAGGCTATTACTGTCCAACCCCTTGTTACCTTTATCCATCTGTCATCACTCTGATTCAAGAATAAAGCTGCCATAGAGAAAGCAAAGGGTACCGCAAAGCCTACATACCCTAAATAGGTAGCTAAGGGATGAATAATCATGCCAGGACTCTGCAGCATTGGGTTTAGACCTCTGCCCTCTATTTGAGCCATTATTAGCTTTTCAAAAGGATTTGTTAAGAACGCCATTACGAATAAAAAGAAAAAGCTATTAATTAGTAAAATAATTGTGGCGATTGGTGTAGCATCCTTAATTTTATTCTGTTTAACTACTAAAGCTGTGTAAATAATTAATAACCATAGCCATAGGAGCAGGGAACCATCATTCCCCGCCCAAAGTGCCGTTAATCTGTAAAACCAGGATAAATCAGAACTTGTATATTCATAAACATACTTAACGGTAAAATCACCTTTAAATAAGAGCCACAGTAGGCTTACAACTGCTAAACTGGTCAAAAGAAGCATTCCATAGACAGCACCATTACTACTTTTAAAGAATTTTATATTTCTTGTTTTTAGATATATTGCCGATGTGATAATGGCATAAATACTTAGGAGCAAGCTTAATAATATTGCTAAATATCCAATATCTGCTATCATGTTTCTCCTCCGGCTTCAGTCACTTCTTCGTACTTTGAGGGGCACTTAACCAAAAGTTTATCTGCCAAAAACCTGTCATCCTCTAGAAATCTACCTTCAACAATAATTGGGTATCCGGAATCAAAATTATCAGGCTTTACATCCTTGAAAATAACAGTAATATTATTCTTTTCATCTGTAATGTCAAAGGTTATAAGTGGTTTATTTGGTTCATAAATAACTGTATCGTAATTAATTTGTCCTTCCATTTGTATAAACGAAATGTTAATATCATACTTTTTTTGCAGTGCTTCCTCAATGGTTAATATCTGGCCTACCCCCTGCTGCATCCCAAAAAATATTAAAAAACCTACTGCACCCATAATAATTAGAACTGCAAGTATAAGACGAGTCCTGTTATTCACACTTTCACCTCTTTAAAGATACTCTTCTTCCAGGTCTTCTATCAGCTCCCGGTAGGTTTGCTCCGAGATTTGTCCCTTAGTTAGCATCTGCCTTAGCTTTTTCTTTTCTTTAAGAAATTCTGAATCAGTGCTTTTTGACTTTGTATTCAATCTTTTCTTGCCATTGCTTTTGAGTAAGCCCAAAACTATAAAACCACCCATTATAATAATAGAAGCACCTATAATAGTGTAAATCAGGGGGTTTTTCCAGGCATTTGTTTTTTGAAGCCCTGTATTTTGGGAATTTGCCTCACTGGACTGCTGTTGCTGCTCCTTTTGTATAGAAGGCTCATTATCATTTTTTATGTACTCTATCTTATAATTTAGTTTTTCTTGAGCACTTATATCTGAATAATTGAGTTTATGATTAGAAAAACCTTTAGTATCTACATTGGTTGTAAGGGGTTGTGGGGTAACCTTAAAATCCTCAGCCCTTAACGGCTGCTTTATATTGACTGTTAGAGCTTGAATATCATAATCTGAAATAAGACCGTAATTGAAACTCTTTTGAGGGTCACTGGTAAAAGGAAGATAATAAAATTCCAAAAATACTGGGTACTCCTGCCCCGGCTTAATTACTCTTGTTGTCTTCCAACTTAATTCAACATAATCACCCTTATCCTCTAGATTGTAAGGCTGACAAGAGTGATTGCCGCCGTTTATAATTTCACAAGCCATGCTAATTTGACCCTCTTTGGGAATATCAAACTTTGGAATGTTAAATTTAACATAGCCGGAAAAATCTGAATTTCCTGCATTAACAAATGTCCCTTGATAGATAACAAGAACTCTCGGGTCATCATACTCAGGCCAAATATCAACAGAGAAATTCTTTAATTCCATGCCTTCCCCAGCAACTACAGCATTTGGAAATAGTAGGGCTGCAAACAATAGTACCAATAAAACCTTTTTGATTATGCTCATTCTTTCCCCTCCGCAAAATTTACTACACTAAGTAGTAA
>LADT01000015.1 GCA_000961765.1 Clostridiaceae bacterium BRH_c20a
TTTGGAGAAAAAAAGTATCAAGAGCCATATTGTTCCAAAGCTGCTTAACCAGAGTATGACCAAACCGGAAAGATGGTACAACATCTTCCACAGATAGCACATCTGCACTACGAATTTGTAGGGTCATCGGTGCCAAGGAATCCTTTTTCGCCTTTGTAAGCGTAGCGGCTTCCGCCTTAAGCTTCGCAACGATATCAGGATCCTCCGCAATCATGCGCTCATAGTTGCCGATCGTTTTGACAACAATGGTTTTCTTTTTCGTAGTTCCCGGAATGCGTGTATCTTCCCTGAATTGAATAACACGAGCCTTCCCTAAACCAGTTACCGCAACGTACATGTGGCACCTCCAACCCCAAGATTCAATATAATTAATTATACCATTTTATGGGCTAAAAGGAAAGAATAAAATAGGATATAATAGGACAAAAATATAAGAATTTTCATGGTATAAAAAACCCTGAACCCCGCCATTTATAAGCGATTTTCAGGATTGGTAATCCTATTTTTTTGTTTGTAACTCCTAAAGTCAGGAGAACATTTCGTCAATCATATTTTTGTGTGTGGTGAAGCTGGTAGTTTTTTTCAACATATAACCTTCCCCTCATTTTTTCCACTATTTATATAATTAAAAAAGTATTTATTTGTCAATAGTTCTACAAAAATTGCTTTTTTCCTCCATATTAGCATAATATTTCTTATAAATTACTAATTGTATCTATCAAATTTTTCCCTATCCATATTAATTATGCTTTTTCTTTTTCATCTATGGTTTGCATGATATCCTTTAGCTGTTCCTAAATCTATGAATATGGATGGTCTCTTAATGGAAGGATAGATATTAAGAAAAATATTTCCAAGGAGGTTATGTCATGCTGGTAGCCGTTGATTCTTCAGTTCATATGTATTAACGGTTATCGAGTGCCATACTATGGCTAATATGACTCGTTAAATTTATGTTTTTTGTTATCGCTCTTATCGCTGGGTTGGTAAGTATTATTTATATTTGGTTCTGGTCCCGCAGAAAGCAAAAAAGACTTCTCGCAATGTCAAAGAAAATTAAATAAAAGAGGAAGTATCTATTAGCTAACTTTTAGGTCTTCCTCCTTTTAAATTTATATCTAAAACTCCCTTATCCGTAAAAATTATCGTTAACTTTTTCGATAGCTTTATACCTTTAAAATAGGAACGGGTAAGCTTAAAAAATTAAAAGAGGGGCAGTATAATTACTGTCTTTTCAAATTTATGGGTGCTTTATACATACCTTAAAACTTAATGCAAATGTAAATTTTATGATCTATATAGTTTAAATATACATCATTTGGAAAATGGAATTATATTTATAATATATTTTTGACGGGAGGGAAAAAGAAGTGAGAATGAGGTTTGAAAAGGTAATGGTAGCCAATAGGGGTGAAATCGCAATTCGGGTCTTTCGTGCTTGTACTGATTTAGGAATTAGAACGGTTGCAATTTATTCCAAGGAAGATAAGTACAGCCTTTTCCGTACTAAGGCAGATGAAGCTTATCTTATTGGAGAACATAAAGGTCCCCTTGATGCTTATCTGGACATTGATCTAATTATCGACAGGGCTAAGAAAAAAGGGGTTGATGCTATTCACCCCGGTTATGGTTTCCTCTCTGAAAACCCAGAATTTGCCCGAGCTTGTGAAAAAGCAAGCATTACCTTTATCGGGCCCCCTGCCCACATCCTAAAAAATATGGGTGATAAAATTAATTCCAAATTAATCGCCCAAAAGGTAGGCGTTCCTGTAATTACAGGAAGCGCTACACCAATTAAAAATGAAGAGGAAGCATTAACCATAGCCTCTCATTGCGGGTTTCCAGTAATACTTAAAGCCTCCGCAGGCGGAGGAGGACGAGGCATGAGAGTTGTCTTCGAGCAGGGAGAGCTATTAAAGCAGTTCGAATTAGCGAAAAGCGAGGCGAGAAAAGCCTTTGGAAGTGAAGACATTTTTATTGAAAAATACCTGGAAAAGCCTAAACATATTGAAGTTCAAATTCTAGGTGATAAATACGGTAATATTGTTCACCTTCACGAACGGGATTGTTCGATTCAAAGAAGACATCAAAAAATAATTGAATTTACTCCTGCTTTTTCTCTAAATCCCCAAAAACGTCAAGAAATATGCAGCGATGCCCTGAAAATAGCCGAAGAGGTTCAATACGTAAATGCTGGAACCATAGAATTTCTAGTAGATGCTCAAGGAAACCACTACTTTATTGAAATGAATCCTCGTATTCAAGTTGAACATACCATTACTGAAATGGTTACAGGTATTGATCTGGTGCAAAGTCAAATTTTGATTGCCCAGGGTTATAATCTTGGAGATGAGGAAATTGGTATTAAGAGTCAATCAGATATTCAGCCGAGAGGTTATTCTATTCAGTGCCGGATAACTACGGAAGATGCCAGAAATAACTTTGCTCCAGATACAGGTAAGATTACAGCTTATCGTAGTGGAGGCGGCTTTGGTATACGCTTAGATGCAGGGAACGCTTTTACAGGGGCCACAATATCCCCCTATTATGATAGCCTATTAGTCAAGGTTACAACTTGGGACAGGAAATTTCCTGGCGCAGTTAAAAAAGCTCTTCGTGCTTTTTCAGAAATGAGAATCCGTGGGGTTAAAACAAATACACCTTTTTTATCTAATATCTTAAGCCACCCCACCTTCGTGGCAGGAAATGCTCATACAGGTTTCATTGATGAGACCCCTCAGCTCTTTGAGCTTGAGTCTGATAAAGACAGAGCTACCAAGGTACTAAAATACATTGGAAATATAATTGTCAATGAGAATAAAACTAAACCGACATATGAGCAGCCTGCTTTACCTGCAGTCATAGAGGGCCAGCCTCCTCGTGGTTTAAAACAGATCCTTGATGAACAAGGCCCAGAGGAACTAAAAAAGTGGATACTTGCTCAGAAAAAACTCTTGATTACTGACACTACTTTTCGTGATGCACATCAGTCTCTTTTAGCCACTAGAGTCAGAACCAAGGATATACTGACCATTGCTCCAGCTACTAGCTTTTTGGCTAGTGACTTATTTTCCTTAGAGATGTGGGGAGGAGCAACCTTCGATGTAGCATACCGCTTTCTCCATGAATCACCCTGGACTAGACTGGAAGAGTTACGAAAGAGAATTCCAAATATACCCTTTCAAATGCTTTTGCGGGGTTCTAATGGTGTAGGCTATACAAATTATCCAGATAACGTGATTAGGGCCTTTATCTTAGAATCAGCAGCTAAAGGGATTGATATTTTCCGGATTTTTGATTCCCTCAACTGGTTAAAGGGCATGGAGGTTGCCATTGAGGAAGTTCTGAAAACCGGGAAAATTGCAGAAGGCTGTATTTGTTATACAGGTGATATCCTTGATCCAAATCGTGATAAATACACTCTAAAATATTATATAAAACTTGCCAAAGAGATTGAAAAAACGGGCTCTCATATCCTGGGAATAAAAGATATGTCCGGCCTCCTTAAGCCCTATGCGGCCAAAGCCTTAATAAAGGCGCTAAAGGAGGAAATTTCTCTGCCCATACATCTCCATACCCACGATACAAGCGGTAATCAATTAGCTACTTTTTTATTGGCAGCAGAAGCCGGAATAGATATTGTAGATGCAGCAATTAACTCGCTTTCAGGTCTAACCAGTGCTCCTCCCCTTAACTCATTAGTAGCAGCTCTGGCAAATTCTCCCCATGATACTGGCCTTAACCTTGATAAACTACAGCTTCTCTCTAATTATTGGGAAGATGTGAGGCCCTTTTATCATCAATTTGAAACAGAATTAAAATCCCCATTAACCGATATATATAAATATGAAATTCCCGGTGGACAGTATTCAAACCTTAAGCCTCAGGTAGAAAGCTTAGGTTTGGGACACCATTTTGATGATGTTAAAGAGAAATATAAGGAAGTAAATGAACTTCTGGGTGATATTGTTAAGGTTACTCCCTCCTCTAAAGTTGTAGGAGACCTGGCTATTTTTATGGTTAAAAATCATCTTAGCAAAGATAATATTATCGAAAAGGGTAAGGATCTCACTTTCCCTGATTCTGCTGTCTCCTACTTTAAAGGTCTGATGGGTCAACCTATGGGAGGCTTCCCCCCTGAGCTGCAGGAGGTAGTATTAAAAGGAGAAAAACAAGTTACTGATAGACCGGGAGCACTACTTGAGCCGGTTGATTTTAAACAGATCTTTGAAATATTAAAGAATAAGTGTAGTCATGAATTTGAAATGAAAGATGTTCTGAGTTACTGCCTATATCCCCGAGTTTTTGAGGACTATCAGAAATTCCTGCAAGAATATGACGACTTAAGTCGGATGACAACCCATGTCTTTTTTGAAGGTCTTAATCCAGGGGAAACCACGGAAATGACCATCGAAGACGGAAAAACTCTATTAATAAAATATGTTAATTTAGGAGAAATAAATGAGGATGGGACCCGCAATGTGGTCTTTGAATTAAATGGCATCCGCCGGGAAATTGCAATTCCAGCTAAACATATCCAGGAAAATATGGTTAAGATTAAGATGGCTGACCCAACAGATAAAGGACAGGTTGGCTCAAGTATCCCCGGGAAGGTATTTAAAATTTTAGTAGAAAAGGGAGAAAAAGTCCAAGAAAACCAAGGATTGATCATCATCGAAGCCATGAAAATGGAAACAAGAATTGTAGCTAGAACTTCTAGTGTTATTGATGAGATACTGGTTAAAGAGGAACAAGAAGTCAAAGCTGGGGAACTCCTAATGATACTTAAGTAAAGCAGAAAACCGGATTTTCCAATTAATTAAACTAAAAATGGGACAGCCCAATATTTAAGGGCTTGTCCCATTTTTAAATTAAAATATATCATAGTATTTACTCAATAACCTAGTTTCTAAGTGGGATATAAAATAAGTAAATAGCATGCAGATATATACTTTTTCCCAGCTTCTTGATTATTTAACTTGTCATAAATTATGCAAATTAGATATAATAGCTTTATGAATATTAAAAATTGAAAGAGAGTGACATCATGGGCCGTAAGTGGAATAATATTAAAGATAAAAAAGCATCAAAAGATGTAAATACAAGTCGTATATATGCCAAGTTTGGGCGAGAAATTTATGTAGCAGCAAGACAAGGTGTGCCTGATCCAGAATCAAATCAAGCCTTAAGATTCGTACTTGAGCGTGCTAAAACATACAATGTCCCGAAAACGATTATTGATCGAGCGATAGAAAAGGCAAAAGGGTCTTCAGATGAAAGCTATAACGAACTTCGTTACGAAGGCTTCGGATCAAATGGTTCAATGGTAATCGTAGATGCACTCACAAATAACGTAAACCGTACAGCATCAGATGTACGCTATGCAATTACTAAAAACGGAGGCACCATGGGAGTAACCGGATCTGTAGCATATATGTTTAATGCAACAGCCGTTATTGGCCTTGAAGGTAAAACAGCGGATGAAGTCCTAGAAATATTAATGGAAGCGGATATTGACGTCCGTGACATTATAGAAGAAGACCATACGGTCATCGTCTATGCCGAACCTGATCAGTTCCATGCAGTACAAAATGCTTTCTGGGGTGTTGGTATAACTGAATTTACAGTTGCGGAACTAACAATGCTTGCACAAAATGAAGTAACTCTTCCAGAAAAAGCTAAAACACAATTTGAAAAATTAATTGAGGCATTGGACGATTTAGAAGATGTTAGACAAGTATACCACAATGTTGATTTAAGTGAATAATACTATAAGCAGACACTTCTTGCACCCCAAATCTTAGACACCAATCTAATTTTTGGGGTGCATCTTATTCTCCCTGGAAGGCTATCTCTTATTCTGGTGATAGCCTTCCTTCCTTCCTTCCTTCCTTTCTTCCTTTCTTTATTCATTCATCTAAAAGTTCGTTAAATTTTCCGCGCTTGGTATAGTGGGTATGAAGAAGCTCATGGGATTTGTGTCCAAGGGGTTCATTGAGATAATCTTGATAAAGTGTCTCCACAAAAGGATTTTCGTGAGATTTTCTAATGGCTTTGCTTTCATCTTCGTTATAGATAGCTTGAAGACGCTTCAAACGGATCTCAGGAGTGGTAGGTCTTGGTTGTCCACCACCACTTATACACCCTCCTGGGCAACCCATTACCTCAATAAAATGGTAAGGGGACTCTCCTCTAACAATTTGATCCATAAGATATTTTGCTCCTTTTAAACCACTTGTGACTGCAATCTTGACGGTGAAGTCTTCAAGGAATTTAAATTCCTCTTTCGGATCCTTAATTGTTATTTCAGCTGTTTTAATCTGCTCAAAACCTACTAGCGGTGTAATATGAAGTTTAGCAAAGGGCAGCTCTCTACCGGTAATAATCTCATAAACTGTACGCAGTGCAGCTTCCATAACCCCACCGGTTACTGCAAATATATCTGCTGCCCCAGTAGATAAGCCTAATGGATTATCAAAAGAATCCTCTTCAAGAGCCTGGAAGTCAATACCTGCTTTCTTAATCATTAGGGCTAATTCTCGGGTTGTAAGAACTGCATCTACATTATGAAACCCATCGTTTATCATTTCCGGCCGAACAATTTCATATTTCTTAGCAGTACAAGGCATGATGGAAACTACAAAAATATCTTTAGGATTCATTCCCAGTTTTTCTGCATAATAGGACTTAGCTAGAGCGCCTAACATCATATGGGGGGACTTACAGCTTGAGAGATGCTCAAGCTTTTCGGGAAAGCTATGTTCTACAAACTTAATCCAGCCCGGACTACAGCTGGTAATCATGGGTAAAGTTGCGCCTTCGCCTGTAAGTGCTTTGGTTACACGCTGCAGGAATTCATTTCCTTCTTCGATAATTGTTAGATCGGCAGTGAAGTTAGTATCAAATACATCATCAAAAGCAAGTTGTCTTAAAGCACTTACCATTTTACCTGTTACTAAAGTACCTGGTTCGTAACCAAATTCTTCACCTAGTGCAGCCCGAATTGCAGGTGCAGTTTGAACAATCACCCGCTTATTCTTATCGAACAAAGCTTTCCAAACATTTTGAGTTGCATCTTTTTCAACTAAGGCACCTACCGGGCAAACAACAGTACACTGGCCGCAGAAGGCACAATTTACACTATTGAGAGAAAGGGCCATTGCCGGACCAATTTGTGTCTTAAAACCCCTTTTTTGAGGATTTAGTGCTCCAACTCCTTGGATTTCATTGCAAACTGTGACACATCGGCGACAGAGAATACATTTTGAAGTATCACGGATAATTGATGGAGAAGATATATCCATAACCTCTTGGGATTTTTGCCCTTCAAAGCGGGCCTCTTTAATTTGGATCTGCTCCCCCAGTTTTTGAAGCTCACATTTCTGATTACGTTCACATTTCAAGCAATCTTTGGGGTGGTCTGAGAGCATCAACTCGAATAATACATTACGGGTCTTTTTAACCCGTTCAGAGTTAGTATAGACTTTCATTCCTTCTCGTACCGTTACCATGCAGGAAGCTTGCAGGTTTCTCATCCCTTCTACTTCCACAACGCAAATTCGGCAGGAACCAATTTTATGAATATTTTCAAGATAACAAAGGTTAGGAATGAGAATATTGTTCTGCTTAGCCGCTTCAAGAATGGTTGTTTCCTCTGGAACACTAATCTTTTTATTATTGATAATTAAATTGACCATATCTCACGCCCTCCTATCGCATCTTAAGCATCTCATGGATTCTGCCAGAGCATTTAGTTTATGGTAGCCCACTGCCACTTCATCAAAACCTTGTTTTCGAATATTTGGGTCTAGGTATTTCATAAGGAATCTTTCATGCTCAACAAGTTCTTTTTCGTCTAGAGGCTCCGGAATCTGGATACTCTCGCCTGTGTTTAAGACCCCTTTTCCTCCTAGATATTTATCAATAGAGATAGCTGCCTTTTTTCCATCAGCAATTGCTGTTATAGCAACATCAGAACCTCTAACCACATCTCCGCCGGCAAACACCCCATCAATTTTAGTCATGCAACTAACGGGGTCAACTACAAAGGTCCCCCATTGTGTTAACTCTAATTCATTTTTATCTATAAAAGGTAAATCAGAATACTGGCTTACAGCTGGGATAACCAAATCAACTTCAATAGTGAATTCGGAACCGGGGATAATTACCGGTTTTCTTCTACCACTGGTATCAAAATCCCCGAGGCACATTTGGACGCTTTCAACCCCTTCTACTTTACTGTTTCCAGTGAACCGAACCGGTGTTACCAAAGAAATAATTTTAATTCCTTCTTCAACAGCATCATGAATTTCTCTGCTATCAGCAGGCATATCTTCTATCATGCGTCGATATAGAATGGTAACTTCTTTTGCTCCCATTCGAACAGCGACCCGGGCAGCATCGATGGCCGTATTTCCACCACCGATAACAGCTACTCGTTTACCTACAGTCACTGTCCTTTTCAAATTGACATCACGGAGGAAATCTAGACCATGATAGACACCTGGAAGATTTTCTCCTGGAATATTAATCTTATGGGAGAACTGGGTCCCAGTGGCAATATAGAGGGAATTATGTCTTTCTTGAAGTTCTTGAAATGTAACATCTCTACCCACTTCGGTATTAAGATGAATTTTTACCCCTGCCTGTTCAATTAATTTAATTTCTCGCTGTAGAACATCTTTGGGCAGACGGTATTCTGGTATACCGAAAGCCAGTACTCCCCCGGCAACGGGTTGTGCTTCATAAGTATGGACATTATAGCCCAACCTTGCCAGGTAGTAACCACAAGTTAAACCAGACGGTCCAGCTCCTATGATTCCTATGCTTTTATTATTGCTGGGATAAACAATATCGACATAAGGCTCTTCATGCTTTAATACATAATCGGCAACATACCGCTTGAGATCAGCGATGGCTACTGATTCATCCAGTTGGGCTCTGCGGCATTTACTCTCACAAGGGTGGGTGCATACCCGTCCGCAAACTGCAGGGAAGGGATTCTCTTTTCGGATAAGATTATAAGCTTCTCTTAATCTTCCTGCTGCAATTAAGGCTAAATAACCTGGAACATTAATATCTGCTGGGCATGCATTCTCACAGGGTGAAATAAACAAATCGGAACATACTCCGGCACGACAGTATTTATCCTTAATGTGCTCTTCATATTCGTGGCGGAAATACTTAATGGTACTTAAAACAGGATTAGGAGCAGTTTGGCCTAATCCGCACATGGCAGATTCTTTAATGGACTCACTGAGTTCCTCAAGAAGCTCAATGTCCCCGTCCCTTCCTTCGCCTCGAGTAATTCTTTCTAGAATTTCGAGCATTCTCTTTGTTCCAATGCGGCAGGGAACACATTTACCGCAGGATTCATCTTGAACAAAATCCATAAAGTAACGAGCTACATCCACCATACAGGTATCTTCATCCATACTTATAAGACCGCCCGAACCCATAATTGCTCCTAGACCAGTAAGTGAATCGTAATCAACAGGGGTATTAAGAAATTCTTTTGTGATACATCCGCCAGATGGTCCCCCTGTTTGTGCAGCTTTGAAACTTTTATTTTTAGGAACACCCCCACCTAATTTAAAAAGAATATCTCCTAAGCTCATCCCCATAGGAACTTCTACTAAACCAGTATTAGCAATATTACCAGCCAAAGCAAATACTTTTGTTCCTTTATTGCTAGCTGTACCGTATTGAGTAAACCATTCATTTCCATTTAGAAAAATAGGTGGGATATTGGCAAAGGTTTCCACATTATTAATAATAGTCGGTTTATTAAACAGACCTTTTTCAAAAGGGAAAGGGGGTTTCTGTCTAGGTTCACCCCGTTGACCCTCAATAGAGGCCATAAGTGCGGTTTCTTCTCCACAGACAAATGCTCCTGCACCAATACGAATCTCTAAATCAAAGTCAAAATCAGACCCTAAGATTTTTTTACCTAGAATTTTCGCGTTACGTGCTTCGACAATGGCATTACTTAGGCGCTCAACAGCCAAGGGATATTCGGCCCGTATATAAATATATCCTTTTTGTGCTCCCAAAGCATAGCCGCAAATCATCATTCCTTCAATTAGAGTATGGGGATCTCCTTCAAGAATACTTCGATCCATGAAAGCACCGGGATCACCCTCATCTGCATTACAAACAATAAATTTAGTTTCACCTATAGCATTAAGTCCAGCTTCAAGTTTAATACCTGTTGGAAATCCTCCGCCTCCCCGGCCCCGGAGTCCGGATTTCTTTATTTCCTCCACAACTGATATTTGACACATTTCTGAAAGGACTTTGCCAATTGCCATATATCCATCATTACCAATATAAGCATATATAGAAGAGTGCTCTATTACTCCACAGTTTCTCAGTGCAATTTTCATCTGCTCCTTAAAGAAATCGATATCACTCAATTTAGGTACATGGATTCCTTTCTGGCGGTCAAAATAGGTCTTATCCTCTTTGATTTTTCCATCAACAAGGTGAGATTTTATAATATTCGGAAGATCTTCGGGAGTTAGTTGAGTATAAAAAGTTTCATCGGGGAGAATTACCATAACTGGACCAATATCACAACTACCGATACATCCTGTTTCAACCATAAATACATCTTTATCAATTTCATTTTCCTTGAGGGCATTTAGTAAAGCATCTCTAACAGCATAGCATTTGGAAGAGATACACCCGGCACCGGCACAAACAAGAATTTGAAATTTATACTTTTGCAGGCTTTCC
This sequence comes from Clostridiaceae bacterium BRH_c20a, assembly GCA_000961765.1. GTDB lineage: Bacteria > Bacillota > Peptococcia > Peptococcales > BICA1-8 > BICA1-8. The sequence continues at coordinate 10,738 of LADT01000015.1, forward strand.
TTATAATATGTCTTATTTTTCACAATGTCTGCTAAATTTTTAACTTCTAGGGTCATTTTTTCACCTCCCCGAATTCTTTTAAAATAGATTGCAGTTTATCTGGATTAACCTGTTTGTAAACTTCATCATTAATTGAAATTGCTGGAGCTAGGCCACATGCCCCGATACAACGCATGACTTCAAGGGTAAATTTCCCATCAGCTGTTGTATCTCCTACTTGAACCTTAAGAAGTTCTATAAGCTGGTCAAGGATCTTTTTCCCGCCCCGAACATAACAAGCGGTACCGAGACAAACTTTGATAGTGTTTTCCCCTCTGGGTTGAGTTGAAAAGAAGGAATAAAAGGTTACTACTCCGCTTATTTGAGACAGAGGTATCTCCAACCTTTGAGCTATAAATTTCTGTAATTCTAGGGGAATATGTCCATAGATACCTTGGGCCAGATGTAGAATTTGAATCAAACTACCTTCTTTATCTTTGTACTCATCAATTATTTCACTGATACGTGTGTACTTATCTTGATCACTTTCCTCAGCGCACTGACATTGACATTTAATTTCTAAAGCCACGCTAACCTCTCCTTTCACAACAAATGGTATATGATTGTATTCACATTCACATTCATTATCATACATTCAAATAATTCAGTCAATAATCTTTTTTGAAAATTTCATATAAATTGGATAAATTTCATTTTTTTCTGTGACCACTATAGTCCCTCCTCTGTATCCTTTGTATTAAAAAATAGAAAAGTGCGTTATAATTATATTAATTTATATGTAAAGATAAAAAGATAAAAGAAACAAGAGTTGAAAACCTGTTTCTTTTATCCCGGGTATCAAAATTATTTGCATTCCCAATATATTCAATCCCAGCAATAATAAATTAAATCTATTGCTTCCTCTTCGCTTTCTATTAATTTAATATTGTTTTTTTGTAGACTAGTAATTGCCTCAGATAATTTATCTACCCGAAAAATTACTAGAGCTTTTTTAGGCTTAGAGCCCATAAATGCATACATATATTCAACATTAACATATTCCTCTTCTAATATCTTTAGTACTTTATCTAAACCACCGGGAGTATCCTCAATTTCAACAGCTATTACCTCACTTAATTTAACAGCGAAATTTTTATTTTTTAATAACTCTACAGCAATTTCCGGCTGATCAACTATTAATCTTAGTACACCAAAATCTGCTGTATCGGCTAATGTTAATGCTCTTAGATTAATATTGTTTTCAGCTAATACTGATGTTGCTGCTCTTAAATGTCCTGGAATATTTTCAAGAAATATTGATAATTGTTTGATAACCATGCAAATACCTCCTTAAATTTTTCTCTTATCTATTACCCTTTTAGCTTTTCCTTCGCTTCTAGTTATTGTTTTCGGTTCAACTAATTTTACTCTTACTGAAACTCCAAGTAAACTTTCAATTTCATTACGTATTTTTTTATTTAAGCTTTCCAGTCTTTTAACTTCATCAAAAAAGGTTTTTTCCGAGACTTCTACTTGTACTTCCAAATTATCTAATTGACCTTCTCTGTCAACAATAATTTGATAATTTGGTTCTACTTCTTCTATTTCTAAAAGTACATGTTCAATTTGAGAAGGAAAAACATTTACTCCCCGAATAATTATCATATCATCAGTTCTTCCTTCTATTCTACCAATCTTTATGCTTGTTCGTCCACAATCACATTTTTCATTTATTATCCTTGAAATATCTCCTGTCCGATAACGAATGATAGGTAACGCTTCCTTAGTTAGAGAAGTAAATACTAATTCTCCTTTTTCCCCTGTTGGCAAGACTTCTCCTGTTTTCGGATTGATAACCTCAACTATAAAGTGGTCTTCCATAATGTGCAAACCACTTTTATATTTACATTCTACTGCAACACCGGGACCTATTATTTCACTTAAACCGTAAATATCTATAGCTAATATCTCCAATTTTTCTTCAATTTCTTTACGCATATTTTCTGACCATGGTTCAGCACCGAAAAGTCCGGCTTTTAGTTTTAAATCCGCAGGCTTTAAACCCATTTCTTTAATTACTTCTGCTATGAATAAAGCATAGGAGGGCGTACAAGTCAAAATTGTACTCTCATAGTCTTTCATAATCATTACCTGGCGTTTTGTATTACCTCCTGAAATAGGAATAATCGATGCACCGATTTTTTCTGCTCCATAGTGTACGCCAAGCCCCCCTGTAAATAAACCATATCCATATGCATTTTGAATCACATCTTCCTTTTGTACACCAGCACTCATTAAAGCACGAGCCATTAACTCAGACCAGGTATTTAAGTCATTTCTTGTATAACCAACTACTGTTGGTTTTCCTGTTGTTCCTGAAGAAGAATGGATTCTTACTACTTCACTTAAGGAAACTGCAAACATACCATAAGGATAATTATCTCTTAAATCCTGTTTTCGTGTGAAAGGGAATTTCCTTAGGTCTTCCAAAGACTCTAAATCTTTGGGCTCTATACTTTCTTGTTGCATAATGTTTCTATAATGAGGAACATTATGGTATGCCCTTTCAAGAGTTTGTTTCAATCGCTCTAGTTGTAAATTTTTTAATGCTTCACGCGGTAGGCATTCGAATTTTTGATTCCAGTACATTTTAATAACCTCCCTTAGTAGTGACTGGTAACTTGTGAGTAGTTATTAGTAGTGGGAATAAATCCAGATAATAAAAATACCTTTCGTCACCCGAAGGGACGAAAGGTTTAATCCGTGGTACCACCCTAATTTAACTGTTTAGAAAAAAACAGTCATCTCCGGATACTAGAAATTAAAATATATCCAATACCCATTCTATGTAACGGTAGAACCCGTTTAGACCTACTTTATTTCAGTCTAACTACTTAGGAGCGAACTTCAACTATCCATGCATTAGAAATGCTTACAGTCAACGACATTTCCTCCCTGAAAGCTTTGTAAGTCTCTCGGAAACTCCGAAGTTATATGGTTCAAGGTTTTGACCTTGGGCCATTTTCATTTTTCCTCCAAGTCCTGCAAACAACAAATTAGGACTTGACAAATCCAAATCATCACCATAATCGCGATGGAGGCATTTTTCGCCTACTAACAAGGTTTGGATGGTGATTTTTATGTTGAAATCTTCTAGATCTCACCAAGAGTTTCAACAATTTGTTGTTGAACAATTGAAAGTTCATTACTTTTTACCAGGTTTAACTCCAACTGTTTTACTTCATCAACGGGAATTAGCTAGTGTATGGGTTACAGATTTAAGTAAAGTAGCTACAATTTTAAATAACAGTTATTCTCCTAATAAAGGGGCCCCTTCCCGGGATCCCGTAGATCTTTTTCGTTCCCTGCTCCTAATGGAGTTAACTCAAGAAAGATCTATTGATGATTGGGTCAATAACCTGAAGGCTTTTCCCATCTG
>LADT01000091.1 GCA_000961765.1 Clostridiaceae bacterium BRH_c20a
TTTCGATAACATGATCAATCTTTGCTGATTCTTCCAATTGAATATCCTCCTTATCATGATGTTTTACAACTACATGATAAAGAATAATGCCGATGTTTTCATTAAAAAAATTAGTAAATATAAGATTTGTAGCAAAAAGTCGGCATTAAAAAAATATCGGCATAAGGGATATTGAAGTTTTTTTCAAGACGACTAAATCTTTATTGAAGCTCCAAAAGGAGTTTCAAGGTCGTTCCTATGATACTTTAATTAGCCATACAACCATTGTCTTTGCTAGATATATTGTTCTTTCATGGCAAAACCGCTGCAGCAGTGATCAACGAACACTGGGTGGTATGTTTTATGAACTTTGTGATGAAATCAATGACCTTGATTGGGCTGTTGCTCTACAGCAGTTACTTGAGCTTATTGAAGATACGTTAAAGAAGAGCAACAAAAATATGCAAAGATTAATTAAAAGTCAACTACAACAATGGTTCGCAGACTTACCTAACTACATCAAGGCTTACCTGCCTATTTCAGTCTGCGAAAGTTGAGTAATAACTATATTCACATATAAATTTGCAACTTTTCCCAGAGCTTTATTAAAGTTAAACCCTTGCCAGATCCATTTCTGATACATTACCTCTATTTTATTTTTTTGATAAGCTAAACTTTAAAACTTATAGTGCATTTTTTCACATAATTTAATTAAGAAAGTTTTTCTGTTTGCGCTTTAAGAACATATATAACAATGATTTGTTAATTTACTATGATCAATAACTTTTATATCAATAGGCATAAGAGCTGATTTTATTCTCTGGGTCACATCAATATCAGCTTAGATGGATTTAAGCTGCCCCGGGGTGGTTGGGCAAGGATAACACTATGGTCCTGATGCCGTAAGGCAGTTTCCACGATAATTCGAGGGTAAACAGTGGCCTCATTAATAGTACCCTCATGGATTAAAATAGCATGAACAGCCCTATTATATCTTTCCTTTACCCTCTGCCTGTGACCTTTATGAACATTTTTCATCTTTTTTCTCGTTCTCTCTCCTCTAGTCTTCATAAATAAAATTATCATTTACCAATAATATGAATTCATTCAAGTCATTTAAATTTTCTTGCATTATTTTATAAACTATCACTTTATCAATATTTATATATTCAAGGGATAATATATTGCGAAATCCCACCATATTCTTATAAACACTTAATTGCTTATCATTTAGATATTTTTCTTTATATAAAATTCCAAAGACATCTGCCAATTTTGTTGGTTTGCCCAGGTTGTTGTCAACTACAATATGACTAGCAATATCAATCATTAGATTAATGCTTTGAAAGAGATTATATTCTATTACATCCTGAGCTAAATCGTCATCTAAGAATTTTTCAAATGACAGCTGTCTAAATTTTGTTATTTTACCAATACAGATACTTAACTGTTTTAACCTTTCTTGTATTACTTCTTTATCTACCATTACCAGCTACCTCCTTTCTTGTCCGTTCAATCATTTTCTTATAGGATAATGTCAGATAGTTTTTAATATCTTCATATTCAAATAAAGTTCTAACTTGGAAATTCGAAAGTAATTTAGGAGATCTACTGAATAAAATAACACCATCTTGATAAACTTTATACTTGATTAACGGCTGGGCTTCATTTAAAATTACCAAATCTACATCACGCTCACATATATCTGTCAAACCATTTTTAATTTCTAAGTATTTCTCGATTTTAAGATTTGGGCTATCAATATAGATAGCAATATCAATATCACTATCTGGCCCCAAGCTTCCTTTAATATAAGAACCAAATAAATAAGCAAAAACTATCTCCGGCTGCTTTTGTAAATATATGCGGACACTTTCCTGCAAGTCCATAGCTCTCCACCCCTTCTTTAGCTCAATTAACATGAACCAAAGCTATATCATATGTATTTTCTATATTTTGTAAGATAATCCTTTAAAAAATTCTTGCTTTTAATCCCATTTTACTATTATATACCTCAAAGAAAAAGGTCATTTAAACATCCATTATTATAGAATATTTACATCATGTGCACAATAATTAAGATCTTCGAAAAAAAAGGCACCCTTCTTGGTGCCCATAGTATATTATACCTCATATTTATTTTAGGTTTAATACTTCATTTATCGATTCCGATGCTAGATAGGGCTAAAATACCTGGAAGAAAGCTATGATCTTCCACAACATTTCTTGTATTTTTTCCCGCTTCCACAGGGGCATGGATCATTGCGGCCTACCTTTGGTTCGGGTCGTCTATAGGGTTGAATTTGGTAACCTTCATCATCATCTTCAAGTTCAAATCTCTCTGGACATAACTTTTGGTATTTCTTAAGCTTTTTAGAATAGTTGGTAAACAGGTACTCTTCCTTTTTGCGGTTTAGAACGTCGTCAAAAAACTCCTTTTTCAAATCATACAATTTAGGATAGGATTTTTTTAGCAGCAATATGCTTTTTCTAAAGGATTCAATCTCAACGATAACATCCATCTCAAAGAAGAATTGCGTAACCTTACAATCCAGGCAATCCTTATCATCACATAAATTCAATTCACAATCGAGCATTTCTGCTAAACGACTATCGATAGAGGGATCTTCTTCAAGTTTTTTGAGCTCCGCAAGAATAGTATACTGGCTGTCTATCTCCTTTTTGATAATGTTTATTTCCTCGTCATTGGGTTCTAAGATATATGCGGTTTCTATTGTTGCGGACGCCTCTTCATATAAACCTATACTATAGATCATTTTTGAAAGAGCAGCTAAAAACCAGGCAGCATTGGCTCTTTCTTCATCCTTTTCAAGCACCTTGTTTTTCATCTCATCAAGATGCTTTTTCATGTTTAGATGATCATTGGAAAAAATGTCGATCTGAACGATGTGGTAATACAATTCAAGATTGTCCCACCCTTTTCTGTTACTGACTTCAATTCCTTCCCAAACCGTTTCTTTAGCTCTAGAAAAGTCTTTAGCTGCCAGATAACAATCAAGAAGTCCCAGCCAGAGAGAAATGTTATCTTCATCAAGAGATAAGGCACGGTGAAACTGTTTGACCGCTTTCTTATGCCAACCACGCAAGGCATAAGCCTGAGCAAGCCGGCGTGCAAAACCGGCATTTTTTTGTTCTTGGGCTACAAGTTTTTCAAAAATGCCGATGGCTTTGCCGCTATTTTCGTTCTCTAAATAAGCATCTCCCAGCAAACTGTTCACAACAGAAAAGCGAGGATACACTTTAACTACTTTTTCCAGTAACTCTATGGCTTTTTTGACATCACCCTGGTCCAGTGATTTTTGCCCTTCCCTGAAATACATTTTAACAATATCAGGCATGGAATCTATCATATCATACTGCTGGCGCGTATTCTCATCAATTAAGACCTCATAAGCCTCCCGGATTTTCATGAATTCCTTGGGATGACGGTCCGGCGGAAATGTTCTAACAAGAGAAAAATAAGCTTTTTTTATCTCCATAACAGTTGCATTTTTGTTGATGTTTAATATACTATAATACCCCTTCATATTCCTTTAATATCATTCCTTTTAAATAGTCTTTCTTTCCATTTAAACAGCTTATAACTCAGGCTTTTCTCCATGTCTGCCAAGTATCGCGGGGCATCAGTATTGAATTTATCAAAAGACAAGACGGTCCTCCAACTCTTAACTGCCCTATATGTCTTACCATCAAGCACCTGTAAAACACCCAGCAAATTTAAAAGAGCAGTGGATAAATCAAATTTGCTGCAAATTTCTTTATCCAAAACCTCAGCAGCCTCTCCGTATTTTTCCTGCCGACAAAGTGATGCAACCTGGGAGAAATATGGATCGGCTTCTTCTAGGTCATTTCTTAAATCTGCCAAATATTGGCTGGCCCCGTTTTCCTTCCATGGTTTATTTACACTCTGGACCCAGCAGTATTTTGCCGTCTCATAATTACCCAGCCGATAATAACAAAGACCAGCCAAGTTCCAAGCCTCAATAAAATCACTACTATAGCTGATAGCTTTGATCAGATTATTCACAGCTGGCTTAATCTGATCTTCTCTCGCCAGTCGCAGTCCTTTGTTATAGTAAAAACGGGCTAAATTTTTAAACATCCGTTTCTTCCGTAAGTTCATAAATAATCTCATGAAGCTCTTCTTTAAATTCGTCCAGGGTTTCCAATTTCTCCCCCTGCACTAACCCTGTCTTAATCTTCCTAACTAGACTTTCAACTTCAAGGGCATAGTATCGTACTTCTTCATTTTCTAACATCCTCTCAGCTTTTCTAATGATGGCCTTGAATTTCCGAGCATTGGGCACCTTTGCCCACCCTTCCGTATCAATTTCTTTGACCATTTCTACTCCACTTGTTTCTATTATCAAATTGGCTTTTTTTCCCAAACTTACTATTTGCCCTTCTACCTGGAGGATGCCGTTAACATCATATGCAAAGGAAACATTAATTTTTTCCTGGGAAGCAGGAGCAGGGGGAATATCTTTTAACAGGAATTTTCCGAGGAAATTATTATGAGAAGCTTTTTTAAACTCCCCCTGGTAGACATTGATTTCAACTTGGGTTTGGTTATCGGCAACTGTCCCGTATATTTTCTCTTTGACCACTGGAATAGTGACATTTCTCGGGATAATGACATCATAGGCATCAGTAATAGGAAAACCGCCCACGTAATCGAGTACCGATATCCCCAGCGTATAGGGACAAACATCGGTGATTATGATATCCTTTTCAGCGGTTAACTGTTCGTTTAAAATGGCGGCCTGAATAGCCGCGCCTCTTACCACTGCCAGGTCCGGGTCAACCAGGGACTGGGGTGCTTTACCCAGAGTTTTTTCAATAAAGTGCTGCACATATGGAATACGGGTTGAACCACCAACAAGCAGGATAAGATCGATATCGGAAGCATTGAGATGGGCATCGGAAAATGCTGTATTAATTTGTTTTTCCGTGGAATCAATTAGCTCTTTAATTAGACCTTCAAATGTATCCCTAGTCACAGTCTCCTCTAGGGAAACAGGGTTTCCTTCTGCATTAGCAAAGAACGGAATAAGCAGATGGTATTCCTCTTGTTGGCTAAGGGCTATCTTACATTTTTCCACAGCTTCTTTCAAACGCATCAACGCTCTCTTATCTTCTGAAACATTTACATTGTATTGAGTTGTAAACCTATTTAATAGATAATCCATAAGCCGCTGATCAAAATCTTTCCCACCCAGCTGATTGTTGCCGCTGCTTGCTTTGACGTCTAGGACACCTTCAAACATTTCCAGTACTGTTACATCAAGAGTTCCTCCACCCAAATCATATATCAGAATGTTTTGGCATTCCCACATATGCTCAAGCCCGTAGTCAAGTGCTGCTGCAGTAGGTTCATTTATAATACGTTCTACTTTAATACCCGCTAATGATCCCGCTTCTACAGTAGCCCTTCGCTGCGTATCGGAGAAATAGGCGGGTACAGTTATAACTGCTCTATTGATATCTTCTCCTAAATACTTACCGGCACAATCAACGAGATAGGACAAAATAAAAGAGGATATCTGCTGGGGAGTGTATTCTTTTCCTCCCATGGAAACAGTTCCACCCATCCCCATTAATCTCTTAACCTCAATCACCGTATCATCCGGTTTCAACAGGAGCTGGTCCCGCGCCTCTTTTCCGACAATAACCCTTCCATCATCGGATAATCCTACAACCGATGGGGTTATGTATTCCCCCAGGTGATTGGGAATGACAAAGGGTTTTCCATCTTTTAAAAAGGCAATTTCCGATGTTGATGTTCCAAGGTCAATGCCTACTATTCTACTCACTACTCACATAACCTCCATTAATTTTATTCACTACAACCTGAGCTTTTCTTAACAATCGTGAATGATACATATATCCGCAACGCAGAACTTCAAGAATCACTCCATCTGAGACTTTTATGTCCTCTTTTATTTGTACTGCAGAATGAATCCGTGAATCAAAGAGAGTATTCTCACCCTCAATACGGGTTATCCCCTGCAGCAGCAGGTTTGATGAAATATTTTTCCATAAAAGCTGAATTTGCTCAAACCAATTATCCTGTTTATTATTTAATGAATATCTATATATATCCTCAAGCTGGTCAAGTGTAGCCATAAATCCCTGGACAAGTAAAAGCTTTTCCTCCTCACAAGCAGTTATTGCCTTTTTTTGCTCAGCAATATACTGGTCTTTCTCTTTTTCCTCCATATAATGCATCAAAACTTCCTCAAGTTGAAAGTTTGTATTATTTAATTCCTTACCGATACGTTTGAAAGTCGAATTGAAAACTTCAATAACCTGTGTTGTCTCGTTATTATACCTGGCAAAATCATCATCAACCGTAACAAAATCAAATTTTGCCAGTTCTTTTCTGAAATCAATCATTCTGTCCCCCTTTCCCTGTTACCATGGCATATTGCAACTTCGTCCCTATATTATTACAAATTAAAACAAAAATCTACTAAAAAAACATCGCCCCAGTGATAATATGAATACTCTTCAACCTAACTTTTCAGAAAAAGTGGGAGATCTTTTATGAACTACCTAGATAAGCATAAAACAATAGTAATCTTTATAAAAATGAACCAAAGCTATATTTTATGTATTTTCGGGTCTTTGACAGTTGCATAAGGAAAAATCCCAGAAAGCCTTGATATAGGCTTATTTTTTTTGTTTTTTTCTTTTTTTGTGTATCGCACTTTGTCGCACTGTGTTATAATATAGGGGAAAGGGGGCGATATTTGTAATGAGACTCAAGGTGACCAGGTCTAAAAATGCAGCTTCACTTTATGTAATAAAATCTGTTTACAACAGTAAGACTCAGTCAAATTCTTCAGTGATTGTAGAGAAACTCGGAACCGAAGCCGAACTCAGGGAAAAGTTAAATGGACAGGATCCTTATGAATGGGCTAAAAACTACATTAATGAATTGAATCAAATGGAAAAAGAACTCAAACGTGAAGTTATTGTTAAATATAATCAATCAAAATTAATCGATAAAGATAAACAACGTTCCTTTAATGGCGGTTATCTATTCCTGCAGCAACTCTATCACCAATTAGGACTACATAAAATTTGTAAAGATATTTCCA